>NYXZ01000093.1 GCA_002686595.1 Planctomycetota bacterium
TGGTGGCCTGGGCGGAGATGATGGCGAACTCTGCCGGCCAGGCTGGATGGGGCTCGGGACAGCGGAAGCGGACGGTGAAGTAGGCCGGGTGGAACGCTGGGGCCGGGGACATTGGTGCAGCGTAACACCGGCGGGCTCATCGTGGATTAGTGGCGCGCCGGCACGCCTACCAGGACTCCGCGCTCGTTTCCGGTGAAACGGAGAGGGCCGTTGGCGTGCCGGTTATCCGATAGCAGGCGGCGGCGGCCGTGGGCGCCTGGTCCAGGCCGCAGAGCGTCACCGGGAGCGGGGCCAGCAGACCGGTGAAGGCGTCGAGGCCGCCGTAGCCCAAGGCACCGGGCAGGAGGTTGGGGTGGTCGAGGGTTTCGATCTCTGCGAAGGTGCCTGACCAATCAGCCACGACCAGTTCCAGCAGTTCGCCCCACTGGCTGGCGGCGAGCAAGGCCCAGGGGCCAGCCCGGCCCTGGCCCCAGAGAGTCGTGCCATGCGGGGTCCGCTCGCCCAGGCTCGCATCGGCTACGGCGCTTGCCGTCTTCCTGCCCGCCACGCCGATTACGCCATAGGCCTCGATGACAAGGCCGAGGTCGCGCACGCGTTCGGCTATCAGCGTGCGGTTGTAGCAGAATGTGTAACCGCTGTAGCTCGCATGTCGGCCAGCGTCGGTGGGCAGGCTCAGGTCTGGTTCGCCGAGCAAACCCAGGGGCAGAACGCAGGTGCTTCCGCGTTTCAGCAACTGCTCCAGGGCAGCGCCGGGGGAACTGGTGGGATCGAGGAGCGCGGTCACGCCGGACCCGGAAACGGCGATGACCGTTCCGCCTTTGGTGCCGGCGGCTGAAGCGGCCTCGGCGCGCCTCAGCACGGCGACCTCCACCGGCGATCCGCCATCGCCGCCGCTGATCCTCTCCACGCGCACCAGATCTTCCCTGTTCCAAAGCCCACTCTCCTCTGCCAGCCCCACCGCGCGCTCTGTCTCTGGTGCAACCATCGGCTCGTCAAAACCCAGGGGGTGTTCGACCTTCTCCCGGTCCTCCGTCCACACCATGGCCCCGGACCGAAGACTGAGCATGATTTCAAGGGCTCCCCCCACTACGGCACGGAACCGTTGCAAGCCCGCCGGATCCCTGGGAACGAGACGCTGATTCCGTGCTCGCACCTGGGCCAGCATGCGTTTCGCAATGCCCTCCGCCCCCAGGGCGTCGGCGGGCAGGGGATGCTCCGCGTCAAACACGGAGAGTTCCGCCGGGGTGGCCGGCTCCCAGGCGCGCTCCACCACCGGTTCAGTTGCTCCCAGGGCGAGGTGGCGGTTGAACCAGGAGTACATGAACTCCCGTGCCGGGCGATTGTAGTTGTGCTCGAACTGGGGCCAGGTGCGCGCCGCCACATGGTCTGGGGCTCCGCACAACGCGTACACCTCTCGCAGTTGTGGCATGCCCAACTTCTCCACGCGCATCGTCCAATCATTCGCCGCGGATAGAGCCAACGGACGCGGCGCGAAACAAGCCGCCAGTTCCACATTGTTGGTGTCTATGCGCAGATAGGGCGCGTTCTCGCAGATGCAGCCGCCCTGCATTTCCGTGGAGACCATCACCGCCGGGAAGGCCGCCGCCGGGCGCGGGTCGATGGCTCCCAGGATGAATGTCTGGGTGCCACCGCCGCTGGCGCCGGTTACTCCCACGCGCTTGGGATCCACTCCGGGCAGCGAGAGCAAATAGTCCAGGGCTCGCAGGGAGTTGTAGGTCTGAAAGCCAAAGGCACTGAGTCCGTGTTGCACGAACTCCAAGCCCAGGAAGGTGCCCTGGTGGTCGAGTTGGCGCGAGTCGCCGTAACCCACCATGTCGTAATGGAAGACCACACACCCCAGGCGCGCCAGTTGGTGACAACGGGCCTGGATGTAGTAGCGCGCGCTGGCCTCGTCCTGTTCCGCGCCACAGGCCAACTCCTGCGCGACTTCCTGATCCGAGCGACGAGAAAGCCGCCCGCCGGATTGGTGACCGTGGGGCGAGAGCACCGCCGGCATGGATTCCCCAGCATCCGTCGGCAGGTAGAGATTGCCGGTCAGATAGAAACCGGGCCAGGTCTCGAAGAACACGCGTTGAATGGTGTAGCCCTCCCGTTCCAAGCGGCCGTGGACCGTGGCCACGGGATGCGGGCGCTCGTCATCGAGCGGCCATAGGCCACTGGCCACCAACACGCGCTGGCGCAACTCCCGAGCCCGCGCGGGCCAAGCCCCCGTCCCCCAACTCAGATCCCAGGGATGTTCTCCATCGAGCGTCACCAACTCTCGCAGGCGCGGATCGCCGACCACCTCCGGTTCCTGCCAGGCGTGCGTGGTCGAAAGCGGGGACAGGCACAGCAGCGCCGTCGCGAGGAATAGCAACATCACAAAATGGCCGGCACGACAAACGGCTCGCGGTAATCCCTCCGCAAGAGCTCGCCCGCCCGTGGCGATCCCTTGATGCTCTCAGCCTTCACATCAACTTCCAGGGGGGCGCCGAGCGTCAGGGGGGTCTGCTGCAGGTCCACTCCATTGGCCGCCAAATGCGTCAGCATGCGCCCGGTGGCATCTGCTGCCGGTGGCCTGCTTGCCATGGCTGCGGCGATCTCTTCCGGCGCGGCGGCCTGGCCCAGGGCATGGGATATTGCACCGTAGTGGCAGAGCGCCGCTGAAATATGACCCACCTCGATGTCCGCCGCCAGCGCCTGGGCTTTGCGCGACTGCACGGCGGCCACGAAGTTTTCGTAGTGGTCATGCGCTCCACTCCATGATTTCAACTCATGCCCGTCGCCATCCAAAGCCACGGCCGAGGTGTAGTTGGGAATGCGCAAGAGGCCTTGCTCGCATTTGATGATGACTCCGATGCGCGCCCCCAGGTGGTTGTCCATGCGTCCGCGCCAGTCCTCCTTCTGGGCTGCCTTGTCTTCGGGTAGCCCGCGCACCTCGAAGACGAGCGGCGCCTTGGCATAGCCGTGATAGATGATCTGCGTATTGGGCGTGTTGCCGTCGTCGTCGTAGCCCAACCGCCCACCCACCGACTGCACAAACGGCGCCGCCTCGGTTTCACCCAGAGCCCAGCGACAGATATCCATCTGATGCACGCCCTGATTGCCCAGATCGCCGTTGCCGGTCTCCGTCACCCAATGCCAGTCGTAGTGCAGCTGTTCACGCATCAGCGGGCCCTTGGGGGCCGGGCCACACCACAGGTCGTAGTTGATGCTACCGGGAACCGGCGTCGGCCCTTGCACCTTGCCGATGCTCTGGCGGGGCTTGTAGCACAGACCCGTGGCCAGCTCGATTTTCCCCAAGTTGCCGGCGTGGAGCCATTTGATGGCGTCGGCGATGGCGTGGCTCGATCGGGACTGGGTCCCGGTTTGCACGATGCGCCCGTACTTGCGCGCGGCGCGCACCATCTGCCGTCCTTCCCAGACATTGTGGGAGACGGGTTTCTCCACATAGACATCCTTGCCCGCCTGACAGGCCCAAACCGTGAGCAGTGCGTGCCAGTGGTTGGGAGTGGCGATGGAGAGGGCGTGAATGTCCTTGCGCTCGAGCAGTTTGCGCACATCCGTAACCGTCTCCACCTGCTCGCCGCGCTGGGAGAACTTGGCGGCTTCGCGGTCCAAGAAAGACTGGTCCACATCGCAGAGCGCCACCACGCGCACGCCGGGCAGGCGCTGAAAACCATCGATGTGACTGCGCCCGCGACTGCGGATTCCGACCACCGCCACACGCAGCTCCTCCCAGGGCAGGGGGCTGCGGGCGCCTCCCAGGGCCAACGACTTGGTGGGGAGTATGAGAGGCAGGCCACCGGCGAGTCCGGCGCCCATGAAGCCGCGGCGTGTGAGCATGTTCCTAGGTGTATGTGAATGGAGTCAGGCGAAGTCCCTATCATAGGGCCATGCACAACTTCCTGGCCAACCTCCTCTTCGGCCTCGCTTCCGCGCCCAGCCGGGGTGCCGCCTTGGCCTGCGCCGCCCTACTCGCCGCCGCCTGCTCTGACTCTCGGATCCTGCCGCCCACGCCCGCGGGATCAACCGGATCGGCGGCGGCCGCGGGAGCCATCGCTGTACATCTCTCCGAGACATCTACCGACCCAGAGTTCAACCAGCTTCAAAACGCCTTTGCTCGGTCTAATCCGGGGTATGACATTTCCTGGCTGCCCGGCGTCATTGAATGCGAAACACATGTCAGTCCCCAACTGTTTTTCATCCAAGCTGGCGAGGGCACGGTGTCGCTCGCCAAGTCCGACTCCGGCGCTGTCACGCACTACGACTACTCAGTCGGTGACCTGCTCCCCATCAGGCCGGGCCACAAGCTCCAGTTCGATCCCCCGGCGGACCTGCTCGGCTTCACGGTGCCAGAGGAGCTGCCCGGGGACCTTCCGCCCAGCATCCGCCCTGACTGGGACCCGGCCATCACCGACACCCCCGGCGGCTGCGCCACGGAAAGCGGTGCCTATCGCCGCATCCTTTTAACATGGCGGCACGAGGTCGGCCCCTTTGTTTTTCACGCCCTCAATGCCCACCGCGTGCGCGTCCAGGATTCCTTCACCCACTACCACCCGCGCGAGGGCGGCTTTGACGAACTCTACCTGGTGCAGGAAGCCCAAACTGGGGCGCGGCTATTGGTCGGCGACGACCTAGCTCCCTTCCTCGACCCCGAAGGCGTAACCGCCGCACAGGCATCATCCATGTTGCGCGAGATTCCGGTGCGCAAGGGTGACCTGATCTACCTACCCCGGGGAGTAGTACACCGCGGCCTCGGCGGCATCCTGGCCCAGGTGATCTCCGTGCCCGGTTTTGTGCCCGACTCAGAACTGGCCGTGGACGACCAGCTGCGCTCCATCAACGAACGGTTGGGGCTGACCGGCGCAGCAGCTCTGCCGGTTCACTCCAGCGCCAGGCCCGGGCAGCAAGCGCCCGCCGCGCCTCCCCGCGTGGAACTCGAACGCCTGCCGGATCGTCTGCGTTTCACGGTGAACGGGGAGCTCTTCACTGAATACCGGTTGACTGGGCGCTTCCCGGCTTTCTTCCCGGTACGCAACCCCGCCGGCCAAGACATGACCCGTGCCTTTCCCTTTGAGGAGCGCGCGAACGAAAACCAAGACCACCCCCATCACCGCTCCCTGTGGTTCGCCCACGGCGACATGAACGGTGTGGACTTCTGGCACGACGAGAGCACCGTCATCAACCAGCGCCGCTTGCTAGACAGCGGGAGCGACGGCGAGCGGGCCTTCTTCACCGGCGCCAACACCTGGGTCGATGGCAAGGGGCGGCTGATTTGCACCGACGAGCGCCGCGTGACCGCCTTTGCCCAGGGCACGGCTTGGGGATTGGACTTCGATATCACCCTGACCGCCTCCGGCGCGGGCCTCGTCATCGGTGACACCAAGGAAGGCACCTGCGCCATCCGCCTGGCCCCGGGGCTGGTGGCCGACGAGGGAGCGCGGCTGATTAATAGTGCCGGACAGGAAGGGAGCGCCGTCTGGGGTCAGCGCTCTCCCTGGCTGCTCACCACCGGCACCCTGGCCGGCAAAAAGGCCGCGGTGGCCATCCTCGACCACCCAGACAATCCGCGCTATCCCACCACCTGGCACGCGCGCACCTACGGCCTGCTCGCCGCCAACCCCTTCGGCCTGTCCGCCTTTGACAAGCAACCGACCGGCGCCGGGGCGCTGCGCCTCAAGGCTGGTGAAAGCGTCCGCTTCCAATACCGTTTCCTGTTTTTCGAGGGACACCCAGAGGCCGCTCACATCGGGCGTTGATACGGGCCGGCCACCGTCTTCACGCTGCAGCCCAGGGCCCTGGTCAACGAGTTTGTTGATGAGGGTGGCCGCCGCTGGCCAAGGGCGATCCGTGCCGCCCCTTAGCCCTGGACGGGGCCGCAGCAACTAGGCCGCTGGCTGCCGTCTTGGCCAGGCAATCGCCAGTTCCAGTCCCCAATCCAAAATGAAACCCACCATCGGGATGCCCCATCCCCCCCTCGCGCCTGGGAGCCCCGGCCCCTTCAAGGGCCAAACTGCCATGACCCACAAAGCCCTTGACAGGCGGGGCAAAGTCGCCATAATGACATACCGACCGGTCGGTATGAGATCGGCGGCGCCCCATGATGCTAGAGACCCGTTCCCAAGCCACCATCAGTCGGATCCTCGACGTGGCCAGAACTCTTTTCCTTACAAAGAGTTACGCCGATGTGTCGATGGCTAGCCTGGCCTCCGGGGCAGACGTGACCAAGGGCGCCCTGTACCACCACTTCGCCGGCAAGGAGGAGCTCTACCTCGCCCTCCTGCACCGCGACCTGAAGTCCAAGGGGCTGCTTTTCCGCCAATCAGTTGATGCTCCGGGCACCGCGCGGGAGCGCCTGGCCCGCCTGACGCGGGACTTTTTGACCCTGCCCCGGGAAGAACGCGCCCTGATCCGCCTCGTGCGCCGGGATATCAATATCTTCCACGACCCGGTGCGCGCCAACCTGATCGCCGCCTACCAGCAGGCCCTGCCCAATTGCGTCGGGTCCATCATCGAAGACGGCATCAAGGCCGGCGAGCTCCGTCCTCAGGACACGCGCCTGGCATCCTGGCATTTCGTCGCCATGGTCGAGGTCACCCTGACCCCCTACGCCAACGGCGTCCTCGGCGATGTGAACGCCAAGCTCAACCATGTCCTCGACCTGTTCTTCCGCGGTTCCGCCGCCTAGCCCACCTCCGCACCCTTCTTCCATCACACAACAATGAACACAAAAGTCTTTGACGATTGGCGCGGGCAACCCCTGGACGAGATTCTGCGCCTGTGCCGCGACCATGTAGAGGACTCCGACTACAGCCCGGTGCAACGCTGGCGCGACGCCGGTGGCAAGGTCCTGGGGCACTTCCAGGTCTACTTCCCCGAGGAGATCGCCCATGCCGCGGGCCTGCTGCCGGTCAAGATCATGGGCGCATCGCTAGAGCCGACCGCGGCCGATTCGCGCTTCGGCTCCTACCTTTGCTCGGTCATCAAGACCTCCTTGGAGTTGGCCCTCTCGGACAACATCCAACTGGACATGTTCGTCTCCCATCCCATCTGTGACGCGGCCCGCAATCTGGCCGCCATCTGGGGACGGAACTACGACTACCCCTGCCACATTCTCTATCTGCCCCAGAACCCCAACTCGGGTCATTCGGTGGAATACCTGCGTGGCGAGTACGACCGCATCAAGCGCACCATCGAGGAAGTCGCCGGCCGCGAAGTCACCGACGAGGCCCTGCGCAACTCCATCGGGGTCTTCAACGAGAACCGACGCCTGCTGCGTGAACTCTATGACATCAAACGCGAAACTCCCTGGCTGCTGGCCGCGGAAGACGCCTACTGCCTGATGGCCATCGGCGGCATGATCCCCTGCGAGGAACACAACGAAATCCTGGCCCATGCGCTGCCCTTGATTCGCGAGAAAAGCGGGCGTGCTGAAGACCGCATTCGCGTGGTCTACGAGGGCGCCTTCTGTGAACAGCCCCCGGTTGACCTGATCCGCATGCTCGGTCGCACGACCTACATCGTCGACGATGATTTCGTGATCGGCAGCCGCTTCATCCTCGATGACGTGGACGCGAGTGGCGACCCCCTGGAGCGCCTGGCCCACGCCTATGTGGAACAGTCCTCCTACAGCCCAGTGCAACACGACTTGCGCAAGCTGAAAGAGGACATGCTGCTGCGCCGCTTCCGCGCTGCCCGCGCCGACGCCGTGATCGTCTCCGCCGCCAAGATGTGTGAGCCGGGCCTGGAGGAACAGGTGGCCTACACCTACGGCCTGGATGCCGCTGATGTCCCCTACTTTGTCAGCGAGTTCGAGGAGAACCAAAACTCCTTCGATCAACTTGAACTCCAGGTAGAAACCTTCGTCGAAAACCTGCTCTTCGCCTGAGCCCCATAAAGCCATGACTACACAAGCAATGACCGAAGACCTCGTTGGCCGCGGCAACAAGGACGGGGCCGACCTGTTCCGCCAGTGGTTTACTTCCCTGGACGAGACCGCCAACAACGGAGACCAGGCCGCCTATGTCTTCGTGATGGGCAGCATCAACGAAATCCTGAAAGCCTTCGACCTGCCCGTCGTCTTCCCGGAGATCAACTCCCTGCAGACCGCCGTCCGTCGCGTGGCCCACGAGTACCTCGATGTGGCCGAGGATTACGGCTACTCGCCGGACATCTGCGGCTATGTGAAGGCCGATGTGGCCACCCAGTTGCAGGACGGCCTGCACCCCATGGGGCGCATTCCCAAGCCCACCATCGCGGTGCTGACCAATGCCTGCAACACCTACATCAAGTGGGCCGAGATTTGGGAGCGCATGCACAACATCCCGATTTTCACCCTCGATGTGCCCGGCACGCGCAACGAGGGCGGCCAGACCTGGCAGGGCGACCGCGACTTCGAGAACGACCGCAAGTACGTAGCGGCCCAGTTGCGCGAGCTGATCCAGCTCTGCGAAAAGGTCACCGGCAAGAAGTTCGACATTGACAAGTTCCGCGAGGTACTCGGCTATGCCAACCGCATGAGCACCGGCTGGAGCCAGATACTTGAACTCAACCGCTCCAAGCCCGCGGTCTTCAACGCCTTGACCGACGGCACCATCTTCCTCGGCGTGGCCAACGGCTTCCGCGGCACCGAGGAAGGCGCCGTCTACTTCGAGCAGCTCGCCCAGGAACTCAAGTACAAGGTCGAGCACGGCATCGGCACCCTGATGGACGAGGAAATCTATCGCTTGATCTTCGTCGGCGTGCCCTGCTATCCGATCTTCCGGCGCTTCAACGAACTCTTCACCGAGTGGGGCGGCTCGTTCATCAACTCCACCTACCTTTGGTTCGCCTCCGGCGGCACCAACCGTGGCTTCCAATACGACCTCGACAACCCCATCGACAGCCTGGCGGAAGGCGTTTTGATCAGCGTCCGCGACGCGATGGACTCCATGTTCCATCAGGAGCCCATGATCGAGGACATGATCGACGAGTACAGCGTGGACGGCGTGATCTTCCATCCCATCAAGAGCTGCCGCACCGTCTCCACTGGCTTGGCCGACAGCCGCCGGCACCTCACCGAACGCTTGGGCACCCCCAGCCTGTTCATCGAATCAGACATGATGGACCGCCGGGTGGTCTCTGAAGCCCAGATGAAAAACCGTATCGACGCCTTCTTCGAAGGCCTCGCTTCCCGTCGCCAGCAGGCGACCCACGCTTAAGGAAACCCAGCCATGGCATATGCAGCAGGAGTGGACGTCGGCTCCACACAAACCAAGGCGGTCATCATTGATGAGGATCGCAACATCGTAGGACGCGCCCTGATCGACACCGGCGCCAATGTGGTGGCAGCGGCCGAGAACGCCTACTCCAAGGCCCTGGCCGATGGTTCCGTACCCGAGGAAGAGGTCAAGTATGTTGTGGGCACCGGCTACGGGCGCTATCGCGTGACCTTTGGCCACAGCCAGGTCACGGAGATCAGTTGCCATGGCCGCGGCGCCGCACAGATCTTTCCCGGCACGCGCACGGTGGTCGACATGGGAGGCCAGGACACCAAGGCCATTCGCATCAACGAGAACGGCGATATCGATGACTTCTGCATGAACGACAAATGTGCCGCCGGCACTGGTCGTTTCCTGGGAGCCGCCTCGGTGGCCCTGGACATTCCGCTCGGTGACCTCGGCGCTACCGCCCTCAAGTCCGACAAGGGCACCAAGATCAGCACCACTTGCACGGTCTTCGCCGAATCGGAAGTGCTCTCCTGGCTCGGCCGGGGCAAGCGCATCGAGGACATCCTGTGGGGTGTGCACCAATCCATCGCCTCCCGCTCCCTGTCCCTCCTGCGGCGTGTCGGCCTCAACGATGAAATCACTTTCACCGGCGGTGTCTCCCGCAACACAGCCATGGTCAAGGCCCTCGAAGATCGCCTTGAGACGAAGCTCAATGTCAGCGACGACTGTCACTACATGGGTGCCCTGGGCGCGGCCCTCTTCGCCCTCGACCACATCCTCGCCGCCCGTCATCCCCACGAAACAACAGAGGCCTCAGCATGACTATCACCGCCGGAATCGACGTTGGCTCCACCTATATCAAGGCCGTCCTCCTCGCTGAAAATGGCGACATTGTCGGCACCAGCCTGCGGCCTTCGGGCTTCAAGCTGGGCGCCACAGCCGAACTTGCCTTTGATGAGGCGCTCAAGGCTGCCGGTTTGACCCGCAATGACATCGCCTACACCGTGGCCACCGGCATCGGCCGCCACCAGGTCGCCTTCAAGGACATTCACGTCACTGACCTGACGGCCAGTGCGCGGGGCGCGGCGCGCCTCTTCCCCGGCACGCGCACGGTGTTGGATGTGGGCGGCCAAACGATGAAGGCCACCAAGACCGACGAAGCAGCCAAGGTTGTCTCCTTTCGCCTGAATGACAAATGTGCGGCCGGAACCGGCGCCTTCCTGGAGAAGACCGCGCGCTACATGGGCTACAGCACTGTGGAAATCGGACCGTTGATGAGCACCTCGAAGGAGCCCGTGCCCATCTCCGGAGTCTGCGCCGTCTTCGCCGAATCCGAAGTCATCAACCATCTCTCCCTGGGCACGCCCCCGGCTGACATCATGCAGGGCGCCATCGAATCCTTGACGCAACGCTGCGTGCAACTCATCAAGCGCGTCAAGGCCCAGCCCGAGTACACGCTGATCGGGGGCATCCTGCGCTTCGCCACCATGGCCAAGGCGGTCGAGGAACAACTCGGCGCACCGGTCAATGTTCCCGCTGAGGAACATGTCCAACATGTGGGCGCTTTGGGTTGCGCAATCCTCGGCCACCGCCGCCTGGAGATCCTGCGCGAAAAAGAAAAGGCCACCTCCGTCGCGTGACCGTGGCTGCCGATACGCGGGACAAGCCTGATCCCCTCGACCCCATGAACCTTCCGATCCGGGAGGACACGCCGTTCTTGCCGGCAGTGCCGGCGGATCCCGAGCTCCTGGCCGCCGGCTGGGAGCGGCGCACCATGACCGATGCCACGCGCCAGGCGGAACTTGTGGAGCTGTACGAATCACTCGGGCTGGAGGTGAAGATTCAGAGCCTGTCGGCTGATGACTTCGGGCCGGACTGCACGGCCTGCGCCGAAACCGCCTGCACCTCCTATACGGTCATCTACACGCGCCGCCCCAAGTAGGGACCCCGGGCCAGAACATTCAATCGAGGGCGCTAGGAGTCCCGGCCAGGCCCTATGATGGCATGCCATGGTTCGCACTTTGGCACTGCTCTCCCTGCTGGTCGCGGGCTGCATCGCTCCCAAGGAGGATCAGCGCGCGCCTGACAGGCCGCCGAACATCGTCCTGATCCTGGTCGACGACCTCGGCTGGCGCGACCTCGGCTGCACCGGCAGCGAGTTCTACGAAACGCCCAATATCGACTCCCTAGCCGAGACGGGACTGCGTTCCACGGCCGCCTATGCCGCCTGTGCCGTCTGTTCACCGAGCCGGGCCGCGCTCCAAACCGGTCGACACCCCACGCGCTCCGGCATCACTGATTGGATTCGCCCGGCCCGCTGGGGCGGCGCCGTGAGCGAAGACGGCCGCGCGCCCTTCGGCCACGAGACAATGGGCAACCACCCGCTGCAGGTGCCCCTCAACGCCAGCGCACTGCCCCACGCCGAGACCACCATCGCCGAGCAGCTGCGGGCCGCCGGCTACGCCACGGCGCACATTGGCAAGTGGCACCTGGGAGCCGCCGGTTTCACACCCCTCGACCACGGCTTCGATCACAATGCCGGCGGCTGCGACCTGGGCCAACCGCCCAGCTACTTTGATCCGTTCGCGGACAAGCGCGCTCCCGACGGCTTGCCGGGCCTGGCGCCCCGTAAGCCGGGCCAGTACCTCACCGCGCGGGAAGCCGAGGAAGCCCAGGCCTTCATGGTCGCCAACCGCGATCGCCCCTTCTTCCTGCACCTGGCCAGCTACGCGGTTCACACACCGCTACAGGCCCCAGCTGAACTCGTCGCCAAGTACCGCGCCAAACCCCTGCACGGCGAGCAGCCATCCAAGGCCCGCGCCACCTACGCCGCCATGGTCGAGTGCGTGGATCGCGCCGTGGGCCAAGTCCTTCGCACGCTGGACGAACTCGGCCTGCGCGAGAGCACGGTCGTCCTCTTGACTTCAGACAACGGAGGCCACGGCTCGGTCACCGACAACCGCCCCCTGCGCGGCGCCAAGGGTTGGCCCTATGAGGGCGGTGTGCGCGTGCCCCTGATCGTGCGTTGGCCTGGCCAAGTGCCACCCGCCAGCTTGAGCGCGGCACCCATCTCCAGCATCGACCTGCTCCCCACATTGTTGTCTGCCGCCGGGCGCAAGGCGTCCGGTGTTGACGGCTCCAACTTCCTCGACCACTGGCGCGGAGCAGCCGCCCCGGAACCCGCTCCACTCTTCTGGCACTACCCCCACTACCACGGCAGTGGCTCACGCCCCAACAGCGCCGTACGCCAGGGACCATGGAAGCTCATCCACTGGTACGAGGACGGGCGCGATGAGCTCTTTCACCTGGAAGATGATCCTGGCGAAACAACGAACCTCGCTGCTACCTCTCCACAGCAAGTCGAACGATTGGTTCGGTTATTAGGGGCCTTCCTGCGAGACACCGGCGCCCGGCTCCCGCGCTGACCTGCAACGGATTGCGCGACGCACTACCAGAGAGTCGTTTCCAATACCTCAAAGGCTTGGGGGCGATCTGTCTTGAGCCACAGGGTAAAGCGTTCCACGGCCTCCCAGCGCTCGATACGCGCCCGGGCTTTCTCAAGCGGTTGCCCCTGCACGGTGGCCACACTTGGCCCGGAAACAAAGGCCCCTTCCCAGGGGCTGTCATAGCCGAACTCCATCAGATCACGACCAGTGAGACCGCGCATGCCCAGGTTGGAGAGATAGCGCGTGTACGGATCATCACTGCCCAACCCCAACCACAGAGAGGTGACCATCCCCACCTCCCCCAACTCACCCAGTGACTTGTAAACAGCCGCCGCCAGACGCTGGGGAAGGTCGCCGCGTTCCAACAGGGCATGCAGTGGCCCGCGCCCTTCAGCGAGCCGCTGCTCTCCCAGGTGAAAGGCCGCCGGGTACGCGATGAAGCCCCAATCCTCATCGTCCAGGCCCGCGATGATGCAGGCCAGTGCCTCCGGCTCAGTGCCGTGGTGCTGGCGCAGGATTTCATGGCAGATGCGCCGCACTTCAACCACCTCGTGCCGCGCACCTGCCAGCACCAACGGCAGCGCCGCTCGCCCCAGGCCGACAAGTTGATCCCGAGCCGCGTTCCGCTCGCGCCAGTGGTCAGCAGCCTCCAAGGCAGAGAATGCCTGCTCGACCCCGACATCCAGCGGCGCCCCGGTTTCTTCCGCCGCGTCTTCCCTGGCAGGCGGAGCGCTAGCGCAGGCGGCAACGAAGACTGCTGGAAGGACCCAGGCCCAAGACCACTTGAAACAACTCATGTCCCCGGCAGGATACACAAAGCAGCCAGGGCGAGGCACGATCTCTCAAATGGCGTTCCGGAGGCCCGCCCGCGCAGAAGCTGGGCCACGGTCTCAGGCCAGTTTGAAAAGCGGGTCTCCACTCAAGGCGAAAGGCGCCCAGGCAAAGGGGTGCGGTGTTTCCTGCATGCGTTCGCGCCAAGCATCAGAAACCGCTTGTCCGGCCGGCGCACCAGCACTCAGCGCGCCGTAGAACAAGCCCATGAAGGCCGCCGTGTCCGCATCTGCAACTGGCCACAGGCTGGTGATGACCGTGCGGGCGCCGGAACCGAAGAGCGCGCGTGTCAGGCCAAATAGCTCCTCGCCGCCGACCTGCAATAGAAGGCCGGTATCGCATCCGCTCAAGGTAACCAAGCTGCCGGTCATGTCCGCGCCGGCGATGTCATGGGCGGTCACAAAGGTGTTGCCCAGGCGCAAGCCGGAGAAGACCGGGTTCTCAGGTCGAAAGAGTCCGTGGGATGCTACGTGCAGCAGACCGTTTCGCGCACCTCCCGCGCTGAGGAAGGCGCGCACCTTCTCCGGCGGCAGGGCGCTGGCCCGTTCGCCAAGCAGACGAGCAATGGCGGCCAGCTCTTCCTTGATGGCCGGGAGGGCATCCTCCTCGGCTCCCGCGAGAGCGCAGGTAATCGCTGCTGGTCGCGCCTGAGAGCGGCTGGCAATCAGCTGTCCGGCGCTCAGGGCATAGCCAACTTCATGGCTGCTGGCCAGCCATTCTCCCCCGAGACGGAAGGCGTGGACCGGCAGGGTGTGAAGCTCGCCATAGGGCAGAATCGTCAGGCGGCACCCGGCCAGCTCATGCTCTAGGGGCTTGAGCAGCAGGCGGCCCAGTTCATCGAGAACTCGGCGGCTCGAATCCAAGAGACGATCCGCGTGGCGCGCAGCGTAGTCCGGGCCCAGGCGGAACTTCTCCAACTGGAAGGAGAGGCGCTCCCGCAGACTGCGGACAGTATCCGGTGTCACGGACAGGGGCGCGCTGCTCACACCGTCCTGCCGCACCAAGAAGGCACGCGTCCCACTTTCACTCAGCAGAAAAGCGACGACGCAATCGGTTGGATCGAGCACGCTTCGCAGGCTGTCCACTGAGAATACATGGCTGGTGTTGCGCCCGCCTTCAGGCCGTGTGACGCCTGCGATACGCACCACCTCGCGCTCAGCTTTCCGTAACTCCTCGTCGCTAGGGCCGACAGCCGCCAACTCGTGATCGCTGGCGGCGGGACCGATGCGCGTGTCCAAGTAGCGCCCGAGCAACCAATCCAGGCGTTCACGGGCAGCTTCCAGCTCGCCGCTCACTTTACTGCCGGACCCAGCCGCGGAGTCCCCCTCAGCACTTCGGGCCTGCCCTTCCCGCTGACCACAACTCTCCGTACCGCGCCCCAGGGCCTTCTCTCTGAAACTGCGCAGGCGGCCCTGTTCCAGCAGTTCGAAAGCCCGTTCAGCATCGCCCTCCTCGCGGGCCAGCAGCTCGGCCAACTGGGCGTACAGGTTGTGTCGATCGCGGAAAAACGCCAGGCGCACATCACTGCCCGGTACCTCACCCCAGGTTTCCTCCACCGTTTCCACGGCCCGCTTGAGATCAGCGACAGCCTCCCCGCCTTTCTCGCGTGCCAACAGCAGTTCGGCCCGGGCCGCCAGGGCCTCGACGCGCACCAACTGATCCAACTCCCCGGTTCGTTTTAGGTCGAGCTTGTCCAACTCCGCCTGGGCGCGTCCCAACTCGCCCAGAGTCACGAAGATGCGCGCCAGGGAGCTCGTCGCCAGATCACTCCAAAGGCGCAAGCCTTGCTCCGCCAACGCTTCCCGGGCCGCGCTCAAGCTACCCAACAACTCCACCGGATCGCCCTGGCCCGGATACATGGCGGAGCGGTGGATCTCGAGAATCGCGGGCCAGGCGCGGTTGCCCTGTTCAATAAACGTAGCCTGCGCCGCTTCCAAACGAACGAGCGCCGCCCCCTCTTGGCCCAGGGCCGCATACGCCAGGCTGGCAAATACATCGGCCTTGGCGCGCTCGTAGTTCATTTCGAGACCCGCCAATCCTTGCGCTCCAGCCAAGGCGTGTTTCAAGCAGTCGCGCATGGCGCCTAGCCGCATGTAGATTTCCGCCAGGTCCAAATCGCAGAGAGGCGCTCCGGAGGGCTTGCCGTTTTCAGCGTAGAGCTCCCGCGAGTGTTCGAGCCCCTCGATTGCTACGGCGAAGCGGCCGCGTCTCGATTCGAGATAGGCCAACATGTAGACGCAATCCGCCGCCGGCACGAGCATCTCGTTTCTCTCCATCAGGACCTGGGCGCGCCTGAATGCGGCCTCGGCCTCATCACATTGGTTGGCGTTGGTCTGCACCACGGCCAGGTTGTAGGCGGTGAAGGCCGTACCGACCTCGTCCCCCAGCGCGTCAAAACCGGTCACTGCCCGCCCGTAGTGCTCACAGGCCAGGGGGTAATCGTCCAGGCGCACGAAGACATTGCCGACATTTGTCTCGAGCTGGGCCAGCAAACGGTCCTCTCCGTGTGAAACGAACACAGGTCGCGCTAGATCGGCGGCCTCGATGGCCTGCTCCGGCTCACCTGACATCTGGTACACATCAACCAGACTGCGGCGCACGCGAGCCACCTCCAACTCGTCGCCGGCGGCGACATAGAGTTCAGCAGCCGCCAAGTAATCGCCCAGAGCTTGTTCCGGCAGGCCATTGGCGTGCGCGGCCACGGCGCGTCCGCGGTGCGCGATGGCGGCGGTGACCTGCCCCTGCCCTTGCACCACCGCTCTGATGAACTGCGCATCCTCGACGACCTGGCCCAACGGGTCGAGCGCGTCATCGGCGTGCTCCCCGACGGTTGGGCCGAACAACGGGCCGCCATCGAACGCTATCGCGACTCCAAGCGAGCCTTCCTCCCGGTGCTGGCCCACCGCGACCTGCACGACGGCCAGTTCATCACAACCGAGCAGGACATCGCCCTCTTGGACTTCGACTGCCTGTGCCTGGGCGAAAAAGCCCTGGATGTGGCCAACCTGATCGCGCACCTCTCCCTGCGCTATCTGCAGGGCCTGTCCGGCGCCACACCAGAATCCGCGGAAGCCGCCGGAGAAGCGCTGCTCGAAGGCTTGGATCGTTCCCAGGAAAGGGGCTTCATCAAGGCCCTACGTTTCTACCAAGCCACGACCTTTCTGCGCCTGGCGCTGGTTTACGAACTGCGCCCGCGCTGGTGGCACATCGTCCCAGACCTAGTCACCCTTAGCCAACGCTGCTCCCGTGATCTCTGCCGCTGCTAGATACCTCGCCCTCGCCTGCCTGCTGTCAACCGCCACTATCGGCGCCGCCCAGCAGCCCTCCAGCGCGGCAACTCAACACGAGGGCCTGCGCATTGGACATTGGGTTGAAATCAAGGGCACCTACCTCGGGGCCGGCCTACTGGAGGCTGAGTCCTTGGAAGTGAGTGAACCAGCCGACACCTGGGAGTTAGTGGGCACGGTGGAACGCGCCATGGGGGACAAGGGCCGCTTCCTGCTCAACGGCCAAGTGATACACGTCTCGGACAAGACCAAGTGGCGCAAACTCGCCTGGGCGCAACTGGGCCGCAGTCGGGTAAAGGTCGAAGGCATCCATCGCAGTCCACGCAAGTTCTCAGCGCGCACGATCGGGCCGCGGGGGCCGGGGCGCGATGCCATAGTCGGCCGCATCGATCGCCTGCGCCGGACAGACACGGGCCTGGAGTTGATCGTAGCCAGCCTGCGCATCGCCCTACCGGCAAATGTGCACCCCTTCTTCTCTTCTCCGGCCAGTCGATTGCCCCTAGCCCCCCTAGACCACAAACCCCTGGGCGACGATTCTTGGACCCGCCGCGACGAGGATGATGACATTCCCGGCCGCATCCCCCTCGGCGAACACCTGACACTGGGCCTGCGGCTGGAGGCCGAAACGCGCTCTGAACAGGGCTATGATTTGGATCGATCGACGCTCAACGACGAAGTCGATCTCCTGTCTTCCTTGACCGCCGAGTTGGTCTGGAATCCCAGCCCGAGCTTTACCGGCTTGGTGCGGGGCCGCTTCAGCCGCAATCGCTTTGACGAAGACGGCACCCCGGTCTCGACCATCGAACGCCCGCGCCTCTCTGAGGCCTGGGGCTATGTGCGCCAGGCCCTCGGCAGCAAGTTCGACGTACAGTTGGGGCGCCAGGACTTCGACGAGCCGCGCGAATGGCTCTATGACCAGAACATGGATGCGCTGCGCATTATCAGCTCGCGCCCAGGCCTGCGCACCGAGCTCTCCACCAGCACTACGCTTACCGACGGTTCTGACCGCGATGAAGCCTCCACCAATCTGATCGCCTATGTCTCCAACAACGATGAGGACCGCCACCTGGCCGCCTATGTGATTGACCGTCGGGACGCGCGCGCTGGCCTGGACTACCCGCTGCACATCGGCGCCCGCGCCCTGGGCGAATGGCTACCGAACAACAAGGTCTGGGCAGAGGCCAGCCTGCTGCGCGGCCACTCACAGAACATCAACTTCGAGGGCTATGCCTTCGACTTCGGTACGACCTGGATGCCAGATTTCGCCGGTCCGCTCTACTTCACCCTGGGTTACGCCACCGGTTCCGGCGACGACCCGAGCACCACGGGCGTGGACGAGTCCTTTCGCCAGAGCGGCCTGCAGGACAACAACGACAAGTTCGGTGGCGTGACTTCTTTTCGTTACTACGGCGAACTCATGGACCCCGAACTCGCCAACCTCTCGATCATGACGCTGGGCCTCGGCAGCCGCCTCGGCCGGCGCACCTCAGTTGATCTCGTCTACCACGACTACAGCCAAGCCATCGCCTCCGCCAGCCAACGCAACACGGACCTCGACGAGAACCCCGACGGTATCCACCGCGACCTGGGCCGCGAACTCGACCTGATTATCGGAATACGCGAGATCCGCGGTGTCGACCTGGAGCTGGTGGCGGCTCGCTACTGGCCAGGGGACGCCTTTCCAGACGGCGATCGCGCCTGGCTCGGCGCCTTCCAAGTGCGCTGGAGGTTCTAATCGTGAAACGAATCGCAATCACAACTGCCTGGATTACTCAGAGCGCCCTGGCGCTGACTGCCTCTCTGATCCTCGGCCTGAACGCCTGTGCACCGGCCGAAACAGACGCCGGCCCGCCCAATGTCATTCTGCTTTGCCTCGACACGGTGCGCGCCGACCACCTGGGCTGCTACGGCTACGATGCGCGCCCCACCACGCCGGCCCTCGACGACCTGGCCGGTCGCTCTACGGTGTATCTGGATACATCCGCTGCCTCCGGCTGGACCAAGCCCTCTGTACCCAGCTTCATGACCGGTACCTATCCCGCCCAGCACGGCGTCTACCAGGGTTCGTCCTCGGGGCCCGCCGGTCTCGGCAGCGACATCCTGCCCGAGGCATCTGTGACCATCGCCGAGGCCTTTCAAGCCGCCGGTTACGCCACCGGCGGGTTTGTGCGCAACGCGCAACTGCGTCCCGGCCAGGGCATTGAGCAAGGCTTCGACACCTACCAGGATCGCGCCGGCGATGCGCGCGAGATTCGCTGGCGAGGCCTCGACTGGCTCGACGAGTTGGCCGCCCGGGGAGACCGGCAACGCGGCCGGCCCTTTTTCCTCTACCTGCACTACCTCGATGCCCACTGGCCCTATCCCGTGCCAGACGAGTACGCCACGCGCTTCACCGACGCTGAGACGATCGCCCTCTTTCGCGGCGATGACTGGAAGAAGTTGCGCGACCGCGTAAACCACGGCGAGACGGAACTCAGCGCGGAGCAGATCGCTGGGCTCGTCGCCCTCTATGACGGTTCCCTGCGCTACATCGACGACCAATTCGCCCTGTTGCTGCGCGGACTCAAGGAGCGCGGCCTGGGCGACAACACGATAATCTGCGTGGTATCCGACCACGGCGAGGAGTTCATGGAGCACGGGCGCATCGGCCACGGCCACGGGCTCTACGAGAATCTGCTGCAGGTACCCTGGATTCTTCACGTGCCCGGCCGGGAAGCGCGCCGCATCACTGAGCCCGCCAGCCTGGTGGATCTCTTCCCGACCCTGTTGGCCGCCGCCGGCCTACCGCCGAGCCCGACCGCCGAGGGCAACGACCGCTTCACCTATCCCGCAGTGTCCAGTGATGTTTTCGCGGAACACCTAGACGGCGGCCGTTACCTACAGGCCGGGCGGGTGGGCAGCCATAAGATTGAGCGCACTTTCAAGCCCGTTGACGGAGGCGATCGAAAGACGGGCCAGATTGCCGACGCCAGCGAGCTGACGCACACGGTGATTACTGGCACGCGCTGGGAAGCACGCCTGGCCGCATCTGGGGACACGCTCTCTGTGATCGAACTGAAGCCCGACGGAGATGCCACGGACGCCACGGAACTGAAAGGCCTGATCACTGAGATCAAGAAAAACCACCTGCGCATCAATGGCCTGGCCGTTGAGCTCCTGGCGGAGGCTGAATTGTACGGCGACACACACACTGCGGACGGCCAACCGGTGTCCCTCGCGCGGGGATTGGGCGTCAAGGCCAAAGGACACTTTGAGGATGGCGTGCTGCGCTGTCACAAGCTGAAGCTGTACGCGGATGGCAAGAGCCTGACGCCGGCCCTGCGAGGCGTGGTCACCGACAAGGACGAGGGAACCCTGACCATCGGCCCCCACCGCCTGACCCTGGCCAGCGACTGCCTGCTCGACGGCCGTGGCACCGCACGCATGGATCGCAACATCGCCTCCTCGCTCCTGGGCCAGGCCAGGGAAGCCGCCGCGCCGCCGGGCTTTACCAGCGAGGCCCGCACCTTTGACCTGCGAGCGGATCCAGACGAGATGTCCCCGGTGAGTGGTGCCAGCTCTCTTGAGGCCTGGCTCGACGCCAAGGGCAGCCACCTGGGAACCCGTGTCTTCTGGGGTACAAATGACCGCAGCCATCTTTCCTCAGAGGACTTGGACCGTCTGCGCGCCATCGGCTATGCCCACTGACGAGGCGGGGCTGCTGTTGGCAAAACGCACCAGGCACCCAGCACCCATCCGCCTCGGTTCGTAACAACGGCGACTCTCCCGCACAATCTGGCCAGGTCATGGGGTTCTTTGGTCTAGGAGTCCGCTGACAAGCTCCCTACCACAGCAATGCCATCGATGCCGACGGCGGCGTCCGCCTGGCCGTTGACGGCTTCGTCTCGCGACGGGACTTTTTCAACGGATCCCTAACTCCAATGATACCTCTCCACAAATCCAACATCCGTGGTACGGTTTAGTTCGTATGGAAAAGACCCCCGCCCCCGTTCGCCATCCCAAGGAGGAGTTCCTGAACTCCCTCACCCATGGCCTAGGAGCCCTGCTCAGCGCCATTGGCATCCCGATTCTGCTGATCCAGGCCGCCAAAACTGGCAATCCCTGGCACATGCTGGCCTGCGCGGTTTTCGGGGCCTCCATGTTGGCCACCCTGGGCGCGTCCGCTTTCTACCACGGCGCCGTCGAACCCGAGCGCAAGCGCCTCTTGCGCATCGCCGACCACGCCGCGATCTTCACGCTCATCGCCGGTGGCTACACGCCGTTTTGCCTGATGAGCATCCCCGGCGCCCTGGGCCTGACCCTGCTCGGCGTCGTCTGGACCGTGGCCCTCTTCGGAATCGTGCTGAAACTCTTCCACACCGGCCGCTTCGAGCGCCTCTCCCTGATGCTCTACCTGGGCATGGGCTGGATGAGCATGGTGGCCATCGGCCCCATGATTGAGAACATGCTCGTCCTCTCCCTGGGACTCTTGGTGGCCTCCGGCGTGCTTTTCACCCTCGGCGTGGTCTTCTATACCAATGACCACAAGCCCGGCTTCCACCTGGTCTGGCACCTGTTCGTGCTGGCCGCCTGCGGCTGCCTCTACGGCGCCGTTTTGACTGAAATCCCAGTCCCGGCGTGATTTAAGGCCGAGATGGTATGGGGGAACCGATTTCCCCTTGGATTCGTCAGAGTTCCTTCCGAAGAGATTGTCATGCCGCGCAGAATCATCGTCGCCACGGGCCTCCTCCTGGCCCTCACAGCCATCCCCCTTTTTCCCACGACTGACAGTCTGTCCGGCACCGGCCCCGCCGTCCCGTTCCAGAATGTTCGTCTGGACCGCCGCGACACCACCGAAAACCTCTTCCGCTTTGAGTTCGCCGGGCGCCAGGTCTCCCTGGTAGAGGACCTCGGCGCAGGCGAGTGCGTTCCCCGCTATCGGCTTTTCTCCCAGGGCCTCTTCACGCCCTGGGAACCCGGCATCTCCGGCTATCGCATCACGGCCCTGGCCGTCACCGATCTCGACCGCGACGGCAACCCGGAACTGGCCATCTCCCACCGCGAGCCCTGCGGCGGCGGTGGTCTGGGGACCTTTGCTCTACATGAATACGCCGACGGTCAACTCACGCGCCACCACCTGCCGACCATCACCACCGGCGACGCGAACCTCGCGGACAAGGCTCAGCTTCCCGCGGGCCACGAACGCTTCGAGGTCACGCGCGATGTGGTGAAGGTTTCATTCATGGTGCGCACCACCGAGTCGAGCACCTCTTCCGCTGGCAAGGTCCGGCGCACATTGGCCTACGCCTTCGGCCCGGACGGCTTCACCCTGTTGTCGGGCTCCGACGCCGACTGAACGCGCTCCATGGCCCGCTCNGCCAGGGCCGTGATTGTCANCGATGGNTTNACGCCGGGGTTGGCGGACACCGCTGACCCATCGATGACCAACAGATCCGGGTGACCGAAGAGTCGGTGTTCCTGATCGATCACACCATCTTGGGCTCCCGTCCCCATGGCGCAGCCACCGAGGATGTGCGCCGTGGTCGGGCTACCCATCAGGGTTTCCGTCACCAACCCCCCCAGGCGCCCGCCCAACTGCTCGGCCACACGCCCGGCCACTTCCCCGGCCTCCGGCCGATCGGCCCGGGGTGCGGCGCCGCCCTCCAATGAACTGCGCAGGCCCCAGCCACGGGCCAGGGACAGGCGCAGCGATTCAGGCGCGGTGCGCATCCATAACAGCACCAATGACTTGCGCGCCCAGTCGCCGCCGATGTAGATGCGCAACCAAGACAGGGGGTGGCGCAGCAACTCGCCCAGACTTCCGAGCACGCGGGAAACAACGCTAGAGCCTCCGGGTGCACCCATGGGACGGGGCACGGTCAGGAAACGGAAAAAGCCCGAGCCCGCCGAGTAGCGCACCGGCTCGACGGTGGTGCGTTCGTCCAGGTGCAAACGGCTACCGATGGCCACGCCCAGGGAATGGTCCGGCGCCTTCCCCGGCACGCCAACGCCGAGCAGGCTCTCGGAGTTGGTGCGCACATCGAGGCCGATGCGCGGGGAGAGCTGGGGCAGGGCGATCGGGTCCGCCCGCATGCGCAGGAGCAGCGGCAGAGTTCCCAACACGCCACCTGCGAAGACTACGCGGTCCGCGGTCCAGGACAGGCGGCGGCGGCCCAAGAGCCGTGCGCCGGAGCGCGCTTCAACGGTTACGACTCCCTTTCCCTCTGGCTGGCGCACGGCCACCACTTCCGTGTCAGCCATGACCTTCACCCCCAGACCCTCGGCCAGGTAAAGGTAGTTTTTGTCCAGGGTGTTCTTCGCTCCGTGGCGGCACCCGACCATACATCCACCGCAACGCTTACAACCCGTACGACTCGGGCCGCGCCCGCCGAAGTACGGATCCGGCACGGTCACATCCTGCTGTCCGAACCAAATGCCCGTGCGCGTGGATGCGAATCCCTCGGAACAGCCCAACTCCTCGCCCACGACCCGCAGAGCATCGTCGGCGGGAGTCGTGAATGGAACTTCGTCCGCGCCCAACATCGTGAGGGCTGTTTCATAATGCGGTGCCAGCTCCGTTTCCCAATCAGCCAGTTGGCCCCAGGGCTCGGCACGGAAGAAGGCCCGCTGCGGTTTGGGAAGGGTGCAGGCGTAGACCAACGAGCCACCGCCCACCCCAACTCCGGATAAAGCTGTCAGGTGACGCAGGAATGTCATGCGGAAGATGCCTCGGCACCCCAACCGCGGCTCCCACAGCCAGCGCTTCAGGTTCCAATTGGTGCGGGCGTAGTCCTCCGACGCAAAGCGCCGACCCTGCTCGATGACCAGCACTCGATAGCCCTTCTGCGCCAGGCGCAGGGCCGAGACGCTGCCGCCGAAGCCAGAGCCGATCACAATCCAATCCCAGTGTTCGTCCGTCGCCATGCTTGAAGAGGATACCGACAGCGGCACCGGTTTGACGCTGCCAATCGCCGGGCGTAGCCTCTGCCCGGCGCCAGACAACCGCGCAGACCTGTCGACTCAATGATCAAACTCCTCACAATCGGCCTGACCCTGACCCTTGGCCTGGCCAGCATGGGTCCGGCCCTGGCCCAAAACTCCACCTTTAAAAAGGGGGACACTGTCTGTTTGCTGGGCAATGCCCTGGCTGAGCGCATGCAACACGACGGGTTCCTCGAAGCCCTGCTGCAACTGCGACGCCCAGACCTGGCCCTTAGCTTTCGGAATCTCGGGTTTTCCGCGGACGAGCTAACTGTCCAGCAGCGCACGGCGGGCTTCGGCTCCTGGGATGAGCACCTGACGCACTGCGAGGCGGATGTGGTCTTCGCCTTTTTCGGCTTCAATGAGTCCTTTGCCGGCGAGGCCGGCCTGGCGGGTTTTCAGGCGGACCTGGCGGCGTTCATCGAACACATCGGGACCCAACGCTACAACGGCCACGAGGCTCCGCGCCTCGTGCTCTGCTCCCCGCTCCCCCACGAGGACTTGGGCGATCCCAATCTGCCAGATGGCCGAGCCGCCAATCGCCGCATCGGCGCCTACGCCAAGGCCATGGAGGAGGTCGCGGCCAAGCAGGGAGTGACCTTCGTCGACCTGTTCACACCCCTGCAACGCGCTCAGGCCAAGGCCAAACAGCCGTTCACAATCAATGGCATACACCCATCCTCGGTCGGTAACTGGTGGGTCGCCGAGCGCATCATCAACGCCCTGCTCGCTTGGGAGGGAGGGCCAGAACATCCCGAGCAGCTTGAGTCCATGCTGGCCGCCGTTCGCCACAAGAACCTCTTGTGGTTCAATCGCTACCGCGCCACCGATGGCTACAACGTCTACGGCGGGCGCTCGTCCCTCAAGTACACGGACGATCAGAGCAACTTCACGGTGCTCCAACGCGAACTCCAGATTCTCGACGCCCTGTGTGCCCGGGAAGATGATCGCATCCATGCCATAGCCAGGGGCGAGGCACACGACAACATTTCGGGCCAAGTGCCCGAGCCGCTCCCGGTCATCACCAACCGGCCGGGCGAGGGAGCGGGAGGCGCACACATTTTCCGTGACGGACAGGAGGCCATCACGGCCATGACCCCGGCGGCGGGCTTTGAGATCGGGCTCTTCGCCGACGAGTTGGCCTTTCCGGAACTGGTCAACCCCGTCCAGATGGCCTGGGATACGCGCGGCCGCCTGTGGGTCGCGGTCTGGCCGACCTATCCTCACTGGGCCCCGGGGACGCCCATGAACGACAAGCTGCTGGTCTTCGAGGACCTGGACGGTGACGGCCAGGCCGACACCTGCACGCCCTTCGCCAGCGACCTGCACAATCCCACGGGCTTTGAGTTCTGGAATGGCGGGGTATTTGTGGCGAACGCGCCCGATCTCCTGTTCCTGAAGGACAACGACGGTGATGGCCAGGCGGACAGCCGCACGCGGGTGCTCCACGGCCTCAGCTCGGCCGATACGCACCACTCGGCCAACAGCTTTGTCCTCGGCCCCGATGGCGCCCTGTACTTCCAGGAAGGTGTCTTCCACCAAACACAGATCGAGACCATCCACGGCCCCATGCGCAACCACGACGGTTGTGTCTGGCGCTTCGAGCCACGCACCTGGCGGGTCGAGCGTTATGTGCCTTACAACTTCGCCAACCCCCACGGCCACGTCTTCGACGCCTGGGGCCAAGACTTTGTCACGGACGGCACGGGTAACAACAACTACTACGCCCTGCCGTTTTCGGGACATGCCGTGCACCCGCGCAAACGCTCCGGTGGTCTCTGGGGTCAGGGCAACAGCTACTTCACCTTCTTCCCCCAACGCAGCCGTCCCTGCGCGGCCACCGAGATCCTGTCCAGTGGTCTCTTCCCCGCGGAGAACCAGGGCAACTACCTGATCGCCAATGTGATCGGCTTCCAGGGCATCTTCCAGTACGAGATCGACGACGACGGCTCGGGCTTTTCCGCCACCGAGGTCGACCCCATCGTTCACAGCAGCGATCCGAACTTCCGCCCAGCGGACATCGAGATGGGCCCGGATGGCGCGCTCTACTTCCTGGATTGGCACAACCCCCTCATCGGGCACATGCAGCACCACCTGCGCGATCCGAGCAGGGATGGTGAACACGGGCGCATCTACCGCGTCACACCCAAGGGCATGACCGCCGGCCTGCGGCCCATACCCATTGCCGGCCGCCCCCTGGATGAATTGCTCGAGTTGCTGAAACACGGGGATGATCGCCTGCGCTATCGCGTCCGCATTGAACTCTCCGGACGCGACAGCGATCTGGTCAACGCCGCGGCCAAGGCCTTCCTGGCGCGCCTCGACCCGGCCTCCGCCAATTACGAACACGACCGACTGGAAGTCCTCTGGCTAACGCAACAACACAACCGGCCCGACGCAGGTCTCCTGGGCGATGTGCTGGCCTCGCCTGATCACCGCGCCCGGGCGGCGGCGGTGCGCGTGGCCCGCGGCCTGCGCCGTAGCCTTCCGCGCCCCCTCGATCGGTTGGCGCTGGCTATCGATGATCCCCATCCCCGCGTGCGCCTGGAGGCCCTGGTGGCCCTCAGCTTCTTCGAAGATGTGCGCGCCGCGGAACTGGCCCTACGCGTCCTCGAACACCCCACGGACCGCTTTCTCGAATACGCCCTGGCCCAGACCCTGGCCACCCTCGAACCCTTTTGGAAACCGGCCCTCGTGGGCGGCGACGGATTGCCCCGCACCGGAGAACGGGGCTTGGCTCACCTGTTGAAAGGCCTCGACACAAACGACCTTGCTCGCGTCGCTGCGAGTCCGGCGGTCTGGACAGAACAACTGCTGCGCCCCGGTCTCGCACCCCAGCTCTACCTGGCCGCGGCCCAGGGCCTGGCCGCGCAACGGGCGCAGCGCGCGGGCCAGCTGCTGCTGGAGGCCATCCGCGCCTGTGACAGCGGCCAAGTAGACACCGGCGGCCACACCGACCATCTGCTCATGGGACTCTTCAGCGCCCTGGCCGAAGACCCAGCGGAACGCATGGCCTGTGCCGCCCAACTGACAGAACTGGCCACCGGCGGCCAGCGGAGCGCGACGCGGCGCCTGGCGACGGTCGCCAGCCTGGGTAGTTCCGAGGCCGTGGAGACTCTTTGGGAATCCGCCAGCCAGAGCTTCGGCGGTCTGGGCGACTTGCTCGACGCCCTGCCGCTGGTCGACGACCGCCACATCCTGGCCCAACTCAAGGAGCGCGTCTTCCCCCTGCTGCGCGATCCCCTCGTCACCCTCTCCATCGGCGGCCCGGCCCCAAAAGAAACGACCAAGGGACGCTTCGTGCGCCTGGAGCTGCCCGGCGCGGCGCGCACGCTGACCCTGGCGGAAGTTGAGGTCTTCAATCCCGGCGGGCGCAACATCGCCCCGGACGGCACGGCCAGCCAATCCACCCTGGCCCACGGCGGAGTCCCGCAGCGTGCCCTCGACGGCAATCGCAGCGGCGCTTGGGGCGACGGCAGCCAAACCCACACCATCGAGAACCGACCGGAACCCTGGTGGGAGCTGGACCTGGGCACTGAACAGGAACTCGAGCGCATCGCCATCTGGGGGCGCACGGACAACGCCGCCTTGCGCGCCCGCCTGGACGGGTTTCGCGTGCGTGTCCTGGATCGAGCGCGCCGTACTGTATTTGAAGCGGTGGCGCCAGAGGCTCAAGCTGAACCGACCAGCTTCGACCTGAGCGCGCCGCAGTTGCGCATCAGGCGCGCAGCCGCCACAGCCCTGGGCACCATGGCAGCCGCAGGCGTGGCCACCGAGGAGATTGTCCAGGCCCTGGTGGAGTGCTTTCCCGATCCCGATCTTCAACGCGCCAGCGGAGCAGCCCTGCGCGCCATTCCCTTGTCACATTGGCCGCAAACCGCACGCACACGGCTGGCCGAGACCTTGATCAGCATCTTCGAGACGAGCACTCCGGCGCAATACACAAGCGTCGCGGGACGCGAGCTGCTCTCCTTTGCCGCCGAACTTACAACCCAACTCCCCTGGGAGCTGGGCCGCCAGTTACGCGCGGGCTGCCGTCGCCTCGGGCCACAGATCCTGCTGCTGCGACCGGTGCCGGATGCCCTGCTCTACGATCGACGGGAACTGGTGGCCGTGGCCGGCCATCCGGTTGAGTTGGTCTTCGACAACGTGGACATCATGCCTCACAACCTGGTCGTGACCGCCCCCGGCGCCCTGGCCCGCGTGGGCCTGGCGGCGGAAGCCATGGCTCAGGCGGAAGATGCCTGGGAGCGCGCCTTCGTGCCCGAACTGCCCGAGGTTCTGCAGGCCACTGGCCTGCTCCAGCCAGGTCAAAGCGAAACCCTGAGCTTCAATGCTCCGGCGAAACCCGGCGCCTATCCCTTCGTCTGCACCTTCCCCGGACACTGGGTGCGCATGAATGGCCTGCTGCACGTGGTAGCCACCTTCGAGGAACTCGACGCGCTCCAGTTGGAGGCCGCGGCGGCGGCCTATCCAGGACCGCAGGACAGCGCACGGGCCTTCGTCAAGAACTGGTCTCCAGCTGATTTTCCCAGCATGGAGCTCGGCGAGCGAGCAGTGGACTCTGGACGCTCGGTCTTGGACGCCGCCTCCTGCCTGCGTTGCCACACAATTGACGGTATGGTGGATGAAGGCGGCACGACGGGACCAGAACTGACCGAAGTTGCGCGACGCCACGACCCGTTGCAGCTCCTGAATCACATCCTCGAACCCTCATCCACTATTCTCGAGGGCTACGAAACGGAGATCTTCATCACACACGACGGCGACATCATCGCCGGGCGCGTCCTGGAGGAAACCGCCACGACCGTGCTCGTGCGCGATGACCCCTACCGGGAATTGGACCCCCTGGAGCTACCCCTCGCGGAAGTCACCGAGCGCGCCCCGGCGACGGTCTCCACCATGCCCAGCGGTCTGCTGAACACCTTCACCCGCGAGGAGATTCTGGATCTCATCGCTTTCCTCAAGTCCCTCTGATCCCCAGCCATGATTGTTCCGCGCACCTCACGCACCGCCATCCTAGAAAAACTCCAAGCAAAGGTGGCGGCTCGCGAGCCCATCTTCATCGCCAGCGCCGGCAGCGGCCTGGTGGCCAGCCTGTTGGAGCGGGAAGGTGTGGATTGCATCAACACCTTCTCCGGCGCCCGTCTGCGCTCAAATGGTATGGGCACCATGTCCATGCTCTGGCCCATCCTGGACTCGAACAAGCAAACGCTCGACTACACACGCGAGGACATCATGCCCGCCATCAAGGGCGATGCTTTTATCTGCGCCTGCCTCAATGCCAACGATCCGCTGAAGGACATGCGCATGGTGCTGACTGAGCTCAAGGCCATGGGCGTGGAATCCGTCTCGAACATCGGCCCCTCCATCAGTTATGTGGACAAGGACAGCACGATCTTCAAGGTACTGACCAAGAGCGGCATCACCTTCCAAAACGAAATCGACATGCTGAAGTTGGCCCGGGAACTGGACATGGTGAGCGTGGCTCTGGCCTTTGACATGGAAGACAGCCTGGCCGTGGCGGAGCAAGCGCGGCCCGACATCTTCTGCTTCCATGCCGGCACCACCAAGGGCGGCCTAGTGGGTTATGACTCGGGTGAATCCATTGAAGAGACCGCGCAACGCACGGAGGAGGTCTACGCCGCCGTGCGCAAACTGAGCCCGGACACACTGCTGATCGCCCATGGCGCAGCCTTGGAGAACCCAGAAGACGGCCAGTACATGCTGAGCAACACCTCCGGCCACGGCTTCTGGACCGGCTCCTCTACGGAACGCTTGCCCATCGAACGCGCAGTGTCGGAAACCGCTCGCAGCTTCCGCGCCCTGGTCCTGGACTCCTGACCAGCGCTACACATGAGCACGCCCACCATCGCCATCCTGGCCACCCTCGACACCAAAGGGCCCGAAGCCGCCTATCTTGCGACGCGCATCCGCGCGGCCCAGGCTCGGCCCCTGTTGATCGACATCGGGGTCGTTGGCACACCTGGCACGCCCCCGGACATTTCCCGAGAGGCCGTGGCCCAGGCGGGCGGTACTGACCTCGGCACGCTACTTGAAAACCCAACGCGCCAGGCCGCGGCCCCGGTCATGGTGGAGGGGGCAAAGAACCTGCTGCAACAGGCGGTGGCCGGCGGCGAGGTGCAAGGCGTCGTCGGTCTGGGCGGAACCCAGGGCACGCCGACCTGCACCGAAATCATGCGCGCCCTGCCCTACGGCCTGCCCAAGATAATGGTCTCGACCGTGGCCTCCGGCGACACGGCACCCTTCGTCGACATCAAGGACATCACCATGATGTTTTCCGTCGGCGACATCCTGGGCCTCAATCCGGTCACGCGCATGGTGCTGTCCAATGCCGCCGGCGCCGCCTGTGGCATGGCCAAAGACGGCGTGGGCCTGGAACCCCAACCCGGCGACAAACCCCTGATTGGCATGACTAACCTGGGCGTCTTGACCGCCGGAGCCATGCACGCCATCGACCTCTTTCACGCCGCTGGTTACGAAGTGATCGTGTTCCACGCTGTCGGTTCCGGTGGCCGCGCCATGGAACAACTGATGAAGGAGGGCGTGATCGGCGCCGTCTTCGATTATGCCCTGGGCGAAATTGCCGATGAGCTGTACGACGGCTTGCGGGCCGCCGACGCCGAGCGCTTGACCGTGGCAGGCACACTGGGCCTACCCCAGGTGATATGTCCAGGCGGTGCCGAACACATTGGCCTCATGGTTGACGAACCGAATGTCCCCCCCGAGAAGTACAAGAACCACCAGTTTGTGTTCCACAACCCGGTGATCTTCGCGCCGCGCTTGAATGAAACGGAATACGTGGCCGTGGCCGAGGAGATTGCCCGCCGCCTGGAGCACACCAAGGGCCGCGCGGTCATGATGTTGCCCCTGGCGGGTACCAGTCGCTACGGAGTGGAGGGCGGCCCCCTGCGCGATCCTGTTGGCGACCGGGCCTTCTTCGATACCCTCAAGGCGGCCTTGCCCAACACTATCGAAGTTGTGGAGCGCGAGGCCCAGGCCGAAGATGAGGCCTTCGTGGCCGAGGCCGTGGAACGCCTGATCGGCCTGATAGAGGCCAACTGACTTCAGTCCTTCGCTAGCGGCCGCGGCCAGGCGTGTTCAGCCGGCCGCACGCCACGCACGAAGCCGCCGAAGCCGAACATGGTCGGCTTGAACTCACCGACGAGATCCACCGAGCGCGCAGGATCGATCTTGTCCTCCAGTTCCAGCGCCCAATAGCAGGAGTTGACCAGGGCGCGCCGCAGACCCGCGCTGGCGAAGTCAACCGAAGCCCCCAGTGTGGAACAAACAATCCGCTGCGTGTCCTGCTCGCCCGCCTCGCCAGCCAGGGCCCGCTCCCGCGTCCAGAGCACGGGCATGCGCGGTTGGTTCTTGGGCCCACCCACGGCCTGCGCATCGGCCGTCATGCCAGCTCGTACTGACCCCTCAAGAACGACCGTGGCATCCTCCGGCAGATTGCGAATGCCGTAGACATCTGTCGGCCCCCACACCTCGCCCACGCCACGCAATATCGGATGGCTCCGGCTTTCTTTCGGTGCCACGCCCAGCGTGCTTTCGTGACCGTGGTGCCCATGGTGACGCACCCAAGTCTCCCCGAGGATTTGGCGCCCAAACCCACCGGGCCACTCGGCGTTCTTCCAGGACCAAGCGGCATAGGGGCTCTGGGATTGATCTTCGTAGCTGAAGGCATGGGTCGCCGTGCGGATCCCGATCAGAGGTTTGCCCGCCTCGACATGCTTCACGATGTGAGCCATGTCCCCATCCGGCAAACGCCTAAAACGCAGGAAGAGAATCAGCAAGTCGGCGTCGGCGACGAGCTCCAGCCCGGGGATGTTCCCGCGGTTGTCCGGGTCGATCACGCCATCAGTCTGGGAGAAGAGCACGGTACACCGGAAGCCGTGGTGTTCTGACAGGATGCGCGCCAGTTGGGGCAGCGTCTCCTCAGAGCGGTACTCCTCGTCGCCCGCCACCAGCACCACGTGCCGTCCGTCGCCCGGGGCTGCGCCTGAAGGGGCGCCAGCAAAGCTGACCCAGCCCTGGCTCTCGCCAGGGCCAGCACCAGGAAAGACGGCCCCCAAAAAGAAGAGCATCAGGGGTAGAGTGAGGGTTCCATTCATTTTGCGTTTATTCAGCGAGTGATGAGCTGCACGGGAACAGGCCGCGTGAAGCACGCCACTATCCTAACGAGAATTGTGTGACAACAGCCCACACCGGCCTTCACACTTTTCCTGCCCCCCTAGAAACCCAAGCACGCCAATCCCGTTCCACCAATGGGGCCCACGACTACCGCTGCCCCGGCGTAACACTCCGAACGCGCCGCGGCACCGGACATGACCATTCATACCATGAGCACTCTCTTCCGCTACCTCACCCACTCCGCCCTCTGGCTGTCCCTGGCATCCGCTGCCGCGGCCCAGGCCTCGTCGCCCTTCGAGGGCGTGATGCCCTTCCAGCCCCTGAGCTCCCATGACACTTACCTGCTGGAGATGGATGGCACCATCAGCCACACCTGGCCTGGCACCCACGCCCCAGGTCAAGCCATTTACTTGAACGACGCTGGCAATCTGGTGCGCACCATCAAGACCAACAGCTTCAACGGAGGTGCCGGCGGAGGTATTCAGGAGGTTGCCGACGACGGCACTACCATCTGGGAGTTCATCTACGATGACCCCACGCATCTCTCCCACCACGACATCGCGCTCATGCCCAACGGAAACATCCTGATGATCGCCTGGGAGTTCATGACATCAAACGATGCGGTCGACGCCGGACGCAATCCGAATCTCGTCGCCGGCTCCACCTTCGCCGCGGACTCTGTCATCGAAATCGCTCCCAACGGCACCGGCGGCGCCGACATTGTCTGGGAGTGGAGAGTCTGGGATCACATCATCCAGGATTACGACGCCGACAAACCAAACTACGGCGCCATCGACCAGCACCCGGAGCTGATCAACTTGAACTACCCGCCCACGGTCCCCGGCCAGGGCGATTGGAATCACATCAACTCAATCGACTACAATGCTGATCTGGACCAAATCCTGTTGAGCAGTCACGGGCAGGACGAGATCTGGATCATCGACCACAGCACGACGACCGCCGAGGCCGCTGGACACAGCGGCGGTGACCAGGGGCGCGGCGGTGATCTGCTCTATCGCTGGGGCAATCCGCGCGCCTATCGCCACGGCGCACCGTCACAGAGAAAACTCTTCGGCCAGCATGACGCCCAGTGGATCGCAGACGGACTGTCCGGCGCAGGCGACATCTTGCTCTTCAACAACGGCGCTGGACGCCCAGCCGGGCAGTTCTCGACCATCGACCAGTTCACGCCCCCGTTGGACGCCAGCGGCGGTTACAGCTACACCGCCGGCACCGCCTATGGCCCCACAGCGCTCTCCTGGTCCTACACCGATCCCAATCCGAATGACTTCTACTCCGGCTTCATCTCAGGCTGCCAGCGCCTGCCAGGCGGCACGACCCTTGTGTGCTCCGGCGGCCAGGGCTGGTTCTTCGAAGTTGATGACGCCGGCACCCTCATTTGGGAGTACTTCACCAGCAACACATTCAAGATTCGCCGTTACGGCACCTGTGACGCCCCCACAACCTATTGCTCCACCGCTCCGAACTCCGCCGGCAGCGGTGCGCTGATCGGCAGCAGCGGCAGCACCAACATCAGCGTGGGCGACTTCGCCCTCTCCGTGACCGATGCTCCCGCGAACACGCCGGGGATTTTCTACTTCGGCACGGGCCAGGCCTCTGTGCCGTTCGGAGATGGATTCCGCTGCGCCACAGGCACCCTCTCACGCCTCTCAGTACTTTTCACCGATGCGTCCGGTTCCGGCATCTATCCCTTGGATTTTACTGACGCCAGCTCCCCGGCAGGATCTCTGTCGGCCGGCGACACACGCTACTTCCAGTTTTGGTTCCGCGACAATGCCTTCGGCGGCGTCGGCTACAACCTCTCGGACGGACTATCGGTCACGCTCTGTAACTAGCCCGGGACGCCCCGTACATTTGGCGGGTGCTGCCCGTCCTCCTGACCCTCGCCTGCCTCTCCGCCCAAGGCGGCGGCATCGCCATCGACCCCCTGGCTAACGGTCTCAGTGATTGGGAAGGGGACAAGCGCTATTGGAGCCTGGAGGAAGGCGTGCTCACCGGGCGCAGCACAGCTGAACTGCCCTGCGACGAAACGACGTACCTGACCTGGCTCGGAGGCGATGTGACCGACTTCGTCCTGCGGCTCGAGTTCAAGATCGAAAGCGGCAACTCCGGGATTCAATTCCGCAGCGAACGTGGACCGGGCTTCGAACTACTCGGCTACCAGGCCGACCTTGAGGCCGGTGAAACCTGGACCGGGGGGCTCTACGAAGCCGGTGGCCGGGCCGTTCTCGGGCAACGCGGTCTGCGCGTTATTTTGGACCCCGACGGAAGGCGGCGCTTCGAACCTCTGACACCAGAAGCCGTGGAGGTGGGTCGGGATGTAGCTGGCGAATGGCACGAGTACACCGTGCGAGCGGTGGGACAACGCATCGAACTCACGATCGATGGAGTTCTGACCTGTGATGTCCTGGACAACGATTTGGCGCACTCGAGCCGGCACGGCCTAATCGGGCTACAGCTCCACCAGGGCCCACCCATGAGCGTTTCCTTCCGCAACATCCGCATCCTGCGGCTCGACCCCGCGAGGCGGCGGGAAAAGATAGAAAGCGGTGAGTTCAACCTGCCTCATTGGATCTGGCTGCCCGGCGAGCCAGCCGCGGACCAGGAAATGTGGACGCGTCAGAGCATTGACCTGGGCGACTTGGAGGATGGCAGTCGCGCTACGCTGAGTGGCAGCTGCGACAATGCGGCCAAGGTGTTCATAAACGGCAATGAAGTGATCGATTGGGAAGAGTGGTGGACGCCCTTTCGTCTGGATGTAACTGAACACCTGCTGCCAGGCGTCAATCAACTGGAAGCCTGGGGTTGGAATGAGAGCGGCCCCGCTGGTCTCTGGCTCGAACTCTCGTTGCAGCGGGCGGAGGACAGCAATGAGAAGTGGTTCACCACCGAAACCTGGCCGGTGACCGACCGCCGGCCACCTGACTGGCCGGATTCAATGCCAGTAAAGGCAGATGATGGTTCGCAACGGTGGCGCATTGCCGAGGACCATGGCGCGCTCGGCGCCGATCCTTGGGGATCGCAACTGGGCTTTCTCGACGAGCGCCTGCCGGATGTGCTCCCAGCTGCTGATCTCCTGCTACCGGATGGATTCGCCGCCGAGCGCATCTACTCCGTGCCCCTGCGCCGCCAGGGCTCCTGGGTGGCCTTGGCCATGGATGGAGCCGGTCGCATCTACGCCTCCTCACAACACCGGGACATGTACCGCCTGACCGTGCCCCCCCTCGGCGAGAGCGGCCCGGTCCACGCCACGAAACTAGAAGTCGACATCGGCCCGGCCCAAGGATTGTGCTGGGCTTTCAATTCGCTGTACGTGGTTGTCGCCGAAGGCAAGCAGACGGGCCTGTGGCGCCTGCGCGACCTCGACGGAAACGACACGCTGGAAGATGCCCAGCTGCTAAAGGCCTTTGATGGAGAAGGCGAACACGGCCCCCATGCCGTTGTTCCCGGGCCGGACGGAACATCCCTGTATGTCATCGCCGGGAATCATGTGGCCCTGCCCGAGAATCTCGCACGCCGGCGCCCAGCACCCCTGTGGGGCGAGGACCAACTGCTCACCAGGCGCGCCGACCCCAATGGCCACGCCGTCGGCATCCGCGCTCCCGGCGGTTGGCTATGCCGAACTGACGAAGATGGAAAAGACTGGGAGTTGATCGCCATCGGCTTGCGCAACTCATACGACCTGGCCTTCAACGCCGAGGGGGAAGCCTTCACTTTTGACTCTGATATGGAGTGGGACATCGGGTTGCCCTGGTACCGCGCCCCGCGCATCCTGCACCTGGTCTCGGGGGCCGAGTTCGGCTGGCGCCACGGCTCGGGTAAATGGCCCACTCATTATCCGGACAGCCTGCCGGGCATCGCCGACTCGGGCCTGGCTTCCCCCACCGGCGTCACCTTCGGCTACAACACATCGTTTCCCGAGCCCTATCGTTCTTCGCTCTTGGTGGCCGATTGGGCCTACGGCACGCTCCAGGCAGTAACGCTCACACCTCAGGGCTCAACCTACACCGGCGACTTCATGCCCTTTGCCTCGGGCCGCCCATTCCCCGTGGCAGACATGACCGCGGGCCCCGATGGCGCCCTCTATGTAGTTACCGGAGGGCGCCACACCCATTCGGCCATCTATCGTATCTGGCACGAGGCCGGTCGCGCGGGCCAGGAAACGCAACCCGTTGAGGACGACGCGGCCAGCAAGTTGCGCCACTTGCGGCGCGCCCTCGAAGCTCGCCACCGGCAAGGAGCAACGCCAGTTCCCTGGGAATACCTCTCCCATCCGGATCGCTTCATCGCCCATGCCGCGCGCGTTGCCCTTGAACACTGTCAAGTGCTGGAGTGGGCCGACCGCGCCCTTTTGGAAGACGACTTGGCCACGGCCCTGCCCGCCCTCTTGGCCCTCACGCGAGCAGCCGCTGACAGCCACGGCGAGCGCATCCACCAGAGGATTTCGGAGCTCCCCTGGGATAGCCTGGAGCAATTAGAGCTCTTGCCCTGGCTGCGCCTGCTCGCCCTAGCTGACATCCGTGCCGGTTCTCCACCAGCGAAACTGCACGCCACTCGACTGGCGCGCCTGGAGGCTCTCTTCCCCACTGCACATCCCCTGGTCAATCGCGAGCTGGCCAATCTACTCGCCCGGTACGGAAGCAACGCACTCGCTCGCCAAGCGGTTGACCTGCTGACTTCTTCGCCGAGTAGCGAGGACCAGATACACATGGCCCTGGTTCTGTCCCAGGTGAAAACAGGTTGGACCCTGCCCCTGCGCCGTCGCTACTTTCAGTGGCTCGACAAACAGGCGGAAGCAATGACGGGTGGCGCCAGCCTGGAACTCTACCTCGACGGAATACGCGAGGACGCGCACGCCGCGCTTCCTCCGGAACTCGCCCAGCATCCAGATCTCCTGCTATCCGCCCCCAGCTCGACGGCAGAAGCAAGCCGCCATTCCGCGCCCTTTGTACAGCATTGGACAAAAGCGGAGCTCGCTCCCCACCTCGTGCAACTGAAGGCACCCCGCGACCTGGCGGCTGGCAAGTTGGCCTTCGAGCTGGCTACCTGTCTCGAATGTCACCGCTTTGAGGGCCGTGGGGGCGCCACAGGCCCGGACCTGACTGGCGCCGGAGCGCGCTTCGCGCCCCGGGATCTACTCAACGCCATCCTGGCGCCCTCGGACGAGGTGTCTGATCAATACCGGGAGACCATGGTGCGCACAACTGACGGGGCCATTCTGATCGGACGCGTAGAGGCAGAAGACGAGTTCGGTCTGATCCTGCGTCCTTCCGCGCCCAACTCCGAGCCAATCCTGATCGAAGCAGATGAGTTGGATCTACGCACACCCAGCCGCATCTCCCGCATGCCAACGGAGCTGCTCGACTGCCTGACCCTGGAACAGGTGCTCGACTTGCTGGCCTATGTCCTCTCCGGGACCACGGACTAGGGGTCCGTTGAAAAAGTCCCGTCGCGAGGCAATGCCATCGGCGGCGAGCCTGACGCCGCATCGCCGACGGTGGCAAAGCCGCGGTAGGGAGTTTTTCAACGGGCCCCTAGAGACAGAAGAACACTTCGACGCCGTTCGTCAAACCAACCCCCGTGCCGTCGGGATGGGCTGGATCGCGGAACCAGGTCTGGAAGCACCAGCTAGTGCCCACCATGGCCGGAACGACCGGAACTCCCTGGCTGACATTTCCATTGGCATCGAGCACCACTACGCCCATGCGAACGAGGGGCGGCGCCACCAGCAATGTGCCTCCGAAGAGCGCTATCGATGCGCGGTTGTCCCCGTGAAAGACCATCGCGTATTGATTGGGGATACCACAGGCGGCAATGAGCTCGAAGTCATTGGCCGTCAAGGAGGCCGTGCCGTACCACCCGAGGACCGCTTCGGTTCCCAATGAGGTCAGCTTGCCCGAGCCATAGGCCTCCGGATCTTGGCAACCGGCCTCGATCAGAATCGGGTAGGGCGTCAGGGGTAGCGCTCCCGGGTCCATCTCGCTGATGGCCTGATTGCCAGCGGCATCCGGCACAACTTCGGTGACGGTCACGACGGAGGAAGTGGCCTCCGTTAGGTCGTAGGTCGCTGTCCCAGTCGCATCATCACACCACGCCACCCAGCGTCGCACGACACCTGTTCCCGTGGTGATATCAAAGCGGTAAACCCAAAGCCCACCGGCTCCTGCGGACAGAGCCGTACAGGCTTCTACATCGGCGAGCTTGCTCGCGTAGAGACCATAGGACGCGTATGACAGCACGGGATCACCCGCTGACTTGCGCAAGCCGAAGCCACTCCAGGTGTAGTTGGGGGCTTCGCTAGAGGAGAACCAAGTGTGCCAGTAGAGCGCATCGGCCCCCTGACCCGCCGCCACACTGAACTTGCGGAAGACATCAGCCGCCTGTTCTTCCTGGGACCCATTGGGCGAGTGCGGAGGATTACTGGACGGTAAATAGGAACTGCCGAGCTCCGTGACCCACATGGGTTTGTTGTCCTCGCCATAGCTGGCGAGCATGGCATTCAGGTACGCCATGGCGGAATAGAGCAGCTCCCAACTGTCGTAGTGGTGACAGTTGTAGACATCAATCGCGCTGCTACCGCCGGCGACGATGACATCCTCCAGCCAATCCGTGTGGTTGTAGAAAACCTGATCGACGGTTCCTGCGATTCCACCCAGCACCACTTGATTGTCGGGATCGACGGCCTTCAGTTCATCGGCGCAGACGGCTAACAGATCCGCATAGAGGGCGGCTGAGTAGCTCCCATAGGCAGCGACCTCATTGGCGATCTCCCAATAACGCACCTCGCCCAGGTAGCGCTCGGCGGTGACGCGCACATAACCCCGCACCTTGGCCTCGACGACGGCCACATTGACGTCCAAGATTTCGCCGTCCGGCGTATAGAGCCTGGTGGCATCCGGCGCCCCTGCTCCCACTGCCATGTCACCACCGATTTGAAACAGCGTCGGCACCATGGCGATGCCGTAGACATTGCGGATGGACTGATCTGGGTTGGTGAAATCATAGGAAGCCGGGTCGTCATAGGCGCCGCCCTGGTAGATCTCCCACCAAGACACATCCGCTCCGGCTACCTGGCGAATCGTACGGCAGCCCAGGTCCAGCAGATCGGGCATGACCTCATCCACCTCGTCCCAGTCCGTATTCACCGCCGCCCCACCGAAGCGCACAAAATTCAGCCCCAGGCGGCTCTCGGCTTCTTGCAGGGCGTCAGCGGAGGGGGCGCAAAACAAAAACATGACGCCCAGGCCCGGAACCCATGTCAGCCAACACCCCCCATGTTGAATCGCAGTTTCGGTCGTGTTCATCCTATTATCCTATGCCATGTAGAGGATATGGGCGGCCCCAATCGCCGCCTTGCCCGCCGCCTGTCCAGCCCAACGGGCACACCAAGTCACGGCCCAGTCACGATTCCGACGCCGAAGTGGCATCCATTGCCAGCGCCGGGAGATGCCTGCTAGGATGAGCGGCCCTCCGCCGTGCCGCGGCCGCAGCCCATGCCCCTCCACCACCTGGCCCCCACTCACCGCATGAGCAGCACCGCGATCCGGTGCTGGGCAGCGCGCGCCCACTGACCTTGGATCCGCGCTCACGACGGCTGCTGCTGGCCATGCTGGTCGGCGCTTTCTGCCTCCAGACCTGGCTGATCTACTCGGATCCAATCGGACGCGAGCACCCGCCCCTGTCCGCCGCCGCCACCCGGGGCCGCGCCCTCTACCATTCCCACAACTGCCAGAGCTGCCACCAGATTTTCGGCTTTGGCGGCTTCTTGGGGCCGGACCTGACTAACTTGGCGCGCCGGCGCGGGGACACCGAGAGCCTGGCCCGCGACCTGACACAAATCCTGACCACCGGCTCGGAGCGCATGCCGGCCTTCAAACTCAGCGACGGCGAACGCTCAGACCTCGCGAGCTTCTTCACGGAACTAGACCGACTGGGCGTGGGCCAGGTGCGCATCACGGAAACACCTCCGGCCAAGGATATCTTCAAGACCCTGATCGCCGAATACGCACAACACGACCCCCTGACCCCCGAGGCCGCAGAGGGACTGTGGCTCGTCGAGCAAGCCGGCTGTATCAACTGCCACCTGCCCAACGGTCGCAGTACCTTCGCCGCCACGGATCTCACCAAGTTGCACTCCCAGTTGAGCGAAGACCAGCTGCGCAGCGTGCTGACCGAGGGCATTCCAGAGAAGGGCATGCCCGCCATGAAACTGCAGCCCACCCAATTCGAATCGCTGCTGGCCTTCTTGGCCTGGCTGGACCGACAGGGCCCCGACCTGCGCCAGGGCTTCCACGACGCTGAGAACGCCTCCGGCGGCTCTCTGCTGGACCTCCCCTGGTTCGAGTACCGTTGACCATGCAGCCCCTGCCCAAAAACGGCTCACTTGTCCGCGCCGAGCGCATGCAGTTGACGCTCATGGCCAGCGCCCTGGCCTGCCTGGCCCTCAGCCTGCTCTTCGGTTTCCTAGCTGCTCTCTACTACATCCCCGGCCTCTCGGCCCGGGCTGTCAAGGCCGGCATCAGCCTGGTTCAACTGCGCCCCCTGCACACAACCTTCGCCTCCGGCTGGCTCTTCCTCGGCGCCGTCACCGCTGTTCACAAATACCTGGCCGATGAGTTCGGCACGCCCACCAACGGCGAGGCCCGGCGCTTCCGCCTCCAGATGATCCTCTGGGGCTTGGCGGGCCTGGCCGCCATCATAACCCTGCCCCTCGGCATCACATCAGGGCGGGAATACGTCGGCTTCCACCCGAGCATCTCGGCCCTGATCGCCGCCGGCTGGCTGCTCTTCGCCTGGACCTTCTTCGCCCGCGTCGGCCCCGGTTTCTTCCGCCGTCCGGTTTATGTCTACATGTGGGCCGCGGGCATCCTGTACTTCCTGTACACCTTCGCCGAGGCCCATGCTTGGCTGCTGGATGGCATTTGGAAACGCCCCGTCGCCGACCTGCAGATTCAATGGAAGTCCTGCGGAGCCCTGGTGGCCGCCTTCAACCAGATGGTCTACGGCGGCCTGACCTATTTCGGCGCGAAGCACTCCGGCGATGAACGCATTGGCCATTCACGCACGGCCTTTGCCCTCTTCGGCGTGGGCCTGCTCAACTCCCTCACCAACTACGCTCACCACACCTACCACCTGCCCCAGTCCCACTCCATCAAGTGGATCGCCTTCGCGGTCAGCATGCTGGAGATCATTCTCCTGTTACGCTTGCTGCAGGAAGTCAGCAGCGCCCTGCGCAATCGCCGTCGCCCGCTCTGGGAACGGGTCAACATCACCGAGCGCTTGACCGCTCTGGCAAAGCACTGGAACGTCTTCCTGCTGACCCTGGCCCTGGCCATCTCCGTCCCGCCCTGGAATGCATTGATCCACGGCACCCATGTGGTCATGGCCCACGCCATGGGTTCGGAGCTGGCCATCGACACCTACATCCTGCTGGGGCTCTTTGCCTGGGTGCTGGTCACAATCTTCCCCAAGCGTGAAACACAACTGCGCATCATCCACTCGCCGCGCGTGGCGCGCGCCATCCTGGGCCTCAATCTGTCATTGATCGGGCTCGTGACCACGCTCCTAATCAGCGGCCTGACCACCGGCGTCCAGCGTGCCCTCGGCCAACCCATGCCCCACTGGCTGGATTACTTCCCCTACGGCCTCCTGCTCTTCGGCAGCGGCGTGGCGCTTTTCCTGATGGTCATCCTCCTCACCTGGCTGCCACTCTTCCGGCGGCCCGCGGCACACAAGAGCTGGGACCTGGGCACGGATCCACTGCCCACGCCGCCGCCCCCGCACTAAACGCGCCACCTGACAATGAGCGAGGAGCTGACCCCCGCCAGCGAATGCCGCTTTGAACCGCCGCCCATCAAGGGTTCGCGCTTCATCGCCCATCTGGCCCCCGCCGCAGATGAAGACGAAGCCCGTTCCGTGCTTGCGCGCCTGGCACAGGAGTTCTCCGACGCGCGCCACATCTGTTGGGCCATGCGCATCGGCAACTCAACACGCCCGGGCTTTCTTGAGCGTGCCAACGACGACGGTGAGCCCTCGGGTTCCGCGGGTCGCCCGATCCTGGCCCAGCTCGAAGGGCACGGTGTCACCGACGCCGTGGCTGCCGTGGTGCGCTATTTCGGAGGCGTGAAGCTCGGCGTCGGTGGCCTGATGCGCGCCTACGGCGGAGCCGCCGGCCAGTGCCTGGACCGCATGCCCACGCGCGCCATCGTGCGCCTGTGCCGCTTGACCCTGAACTTCGCCTGGGATCAGTCAGGCGTCGTTGAAGCCCTGCTGGCGGCGGAGCACATCAACCCCCTCTCGGCGGACTACGGCGAGGCCGTCGAACTAGTGATCGAGTTTCCCGAAGCCGAACGGCAACGCCTGACCGGCGCCCTCATGGATTGCACCGCCGGTAGAATCAACCTGAAGGCCACTGCGGAAGCAGATAGCTGACAGAATCACCACGACCAGGAACTGGTCGCGCCTATCTGCACCCAACGCTCCAGCCAGTCTGCCGCGGATCATCTTCGATGAACGAGCTCTGGCGGCCACCTTCCTAGCTGTTGCTCTGAGCCTGCTGGCTATCCGTGCGGCGCCGCCCTTCCCCGAGGGTGAAGGTGGCGGAGCTCAGCCCTGAAGCATGGATAGTCGTCTCATCCGCAGAAGTGCCTCCGACCCCAATCAGGGGCAGAAATCCACCTGCAGGCCATCGGAGAGGTTGTAGCCCGCGCCTCCAGCAATCGCATCGCGGTACCAAAACTGGAAGTACCAGCGCGCTCCAGGAAGGAGCTGCCCGGCGCCGGACCCCGCCGGAGGGGAGGAGAAGTCCAGCGGGAAAGCGGCGTCACCGATTCCATTTGTCTGAATCGGATGGAAGCGGAAGAGGCCCGCTCCGCCACTGCCCACACAGCGGAAGCCGTTGCCAAAGGCCTGGTTGGCGCTGGCGCCGCCGTAGTAGAAAACGCCCCACTGCTGCGCAGGTGTGCCGGCCACCGTCAGCACGAAATCCTCCGCCGCCACACTAGTCGTTCCACTGGAACCAATCGTCGCGCCGGCCCCGGCGGAGTTGGCGGCGCCAGTGCAGTAGTTGCTGGTGCCCCCGGCACAGGAACCGTCTCCCAGGGTTCCGTCGGCTTGAACATTCTGGGCGTAGATATCCCCCATGTCCGAACGGCGGTCGGTCCAGGCGACGCGCAGCATGTCATCAGCGCCCATCACGCCACGGATCTCGCTCTTGTCCGCTGCCACATCCGAGGCCGTAACGATGCCGCCCCAGGGCGATGAACCATCTTCGAGCAGGCGCACAACGCCCACCTCCACATGGAAAAGTGTGACGATATCCATGAACACCGCGGCTACGCCATCTTGGGTCAGAATCGCCCGCGGCTGGTATTCCATGTTGCCCCCCACCGGCGCCACCTCGAGTCCGGCAGCTCCCCACAGGCGCTGGCCGGTGCGCGAAATGCGTTGGGCGGTGAGCCCAACATTGGCGCCGCCGCCGTCCTTCTCGGTGTAGAAGAAGTATGTGTCTCCGGTGGCCGTGTTGTGGGCCATGGACGGATCCACCATCTGGCGCCCGGCTTCGATGGAGATGGGCATGCCGTCGGTTCCGAACAGCTCTGTGCCCGTGGCGTCTAGGTGTTGGAAACGACTGACATTTGTACCGCTCTCCGAAGCGTACCAGGTGATCAGGGCGCCGCCGGAACCATCCGCCTCCATGCGCGGCCAAGCCATGGACGGCAGGCCGGCCAGATCGTAGACCACCGTGGGATAGCTCCCCCACTGGGGGTTGGCCAGGCCATCGAACTTCTGAGCGTACACATGGGCAATCGCCGTGCTGGAAATGTCGCGGACCCACGAAAGGATGAAACCATCACCGGGAGTGGCCACTACATCCGGGTATCCGGGTCGCTCGTTTGTCGAGGCACTGGCGGGCACGCCTCCGGCGCCGTACAGCTGGTTACCTGACGGCATCACGCGCTGCACGAGGATGTCGCCATCTCCCGTGCTCTGCAGTTGGTGATACCAGGCGAACAGGAAGTCGCCAGAGCTCAGCTCCGTAACCGCCGGTTGGCCGTCGAAGTCATCATCTGAAATGAGCGTCACACCGTCCGGCCCCCAGAGCATGCTGCCATCGGGCGCCACGCGGTAGGCGAACATGTCCATGTCCCAGCCTGAACGCCCGTCGGCAATTACCAACACCGCATTGCCGGAAGAGTCGCAGAGCATGTCCCAGTCGGTCAACCAACCGGACTGGGGATGGGTGCTGATGGCGATCCCATTATGGGGAAACATCTCATTTCCAGCCGCGTCAAGCCGTTGCAGGTAGAGATCGAAGTTCCCGCTGTGCTTGTCAAACCACCCGATGTAGGTGCTGCCGTCCGGCGCCTGGGCCATGCGCGTCATGGTTTGCTGGTTGTTGGCGTCACAGACGGCCAGATTGGCCCCGGGGTCCGATGACCATTGGGCGAAGGCGGGCATGGAAAGCAGGCTGAGAACGAGAAAATGTCGCATGGGGCTCTGGGGGTTAGGGGATCCTCTGAGATCGATTCTGTGTGAGGTTTGGTGTTTCCGCAAGGTCACCAGGTTCCAAGCAAAAGTGATATGTGCCTCGGAGGTGCAACGCCCTATCGCTTGCACAGCCCAACGTCCGGCCCTCCACCGCTCGTTACAGCCGTTAGGCAGCACCTTATTAACTACCCCTCACACACAGATGAACCGCATCAAGCGCCATATGGCGGCCATATCACCTGCTGCCTGTTTCCCACTGCTCGCCCACACCGGGATGGGCTTTGGCCCCGATAGCGCACCGGCATCGGGGGGCGCACCGGCAGCGCGGGGGCGCACCAGCATCGCGGGCCTCTGCTCGGTACATGGACAGCCATGGCGCCTGGAGCACGCCGGGGTCTGATTCGCGTTCCACTAAACCAACTCTCTTGGACCGAAATCAGGCCTAGACCCTCTCCAGACCCTGCCAGTGGCCTGGAGCGGGGTCTTTCGCGCCCTCCCTGACCCTCAGTAAACGCGATCCATCCCCCCTGGAACAAAAAACCGGGATAGTCTGTCAGTAGGTCATCAGAGGTCCGCGTCCGGTTTGATGCGCCCCCGCCGTGGGGGGCGAGCGAGGGCAACCTCCAGCATCCCCTCAGTTCCCAACCCCCACCATGTCCAAGCGCACATCCATCCGTCCCTTGAACGCGACCCTCGGCCTCCTGGCGCTCTCCTTCATCGCCCTGCCCCTGGTGCTGGCGGAAGGCCCGGGTCAGGACGCGCGCTCCCTCGGGATTGAGCAAGCCGCGGCCCAAGCCAGCCCCGGCGGCCACGGACAAGCTCTGCCCAACCCGCACCGCGGCGCGGCAGCCGAGCCGACCATCACCCGCACCGCGGACGGCAGCCTGCTCGTGGAAGGCGAGACCGGCAACCAAGTAATCAAGAGCTGCGTGCGGCCCACGGAAGACCCCGGAGCCCATCCGGAGTTCGGTCCCAACTTCGATTCTACTCGAGCTACCTCAGGCGTGGTCGCCGCCCGCGGCTCCGCCGCCACACCCATCGGCGGCACATCCTCATCCGGTGGCGGCACCCGCGGCCCCGGCGCGCCCATGCCCGGCGGCACCGGCATCGGCAAGGGTCCCGCCAATGTCTACCCGGGTTGTCTCTTCTGCCACTGGGAGATTGAAAACCCCACGGAGAACATGATGGGCGGCTTTGAGCTCGACTGCACGTTCTGTCACGGGGGAGATCCAATGGCGACATCCAAGGCCGCGGCCCATGTCCATTCAGATGGATCTGTTGTCTACGACAAGCGCGTCCCCCCCCTGGGCGCTGATTTGGCCTATCAGAAGTTCATCAACCCCTCCAACCTGCGCACGGTGGACACTACCTGCGGCCTTTGCCATCCGACCAAGGCCTCGGATGTGAAGAAGAGCCTGATGGCCACCAACGCCGGCCACCTGACCGGCGGCTTCTACCAGAACAACGTGGTCAACTCGAAGCATCCCATCTACGGCAACTTCGCCATCGCCGACACCGATGGTTATGTGCCTTCCGGGGACGGCGCCCTCTACAGCATCCAGGACATGAAGGTCTTCGACCCCACCGAGGATCCCTCCCTGTTCTCAACCCATTACACAGCCGTCCCCAGCCAGTCCTGCGCCCGATGCCACCTGTGGTCGCGGGGCAAGGGCTATCGCGGCGCCGCGGGGCAAGATGGCGTTTATCGCGCCGATGGTTGCGTTGCCTGCCACATGCCCTATGCCAACGACGGGCTCTCCCTCTCGGCCGATAAAATGATCGACCATACGGAGACCGGCCACCCGAAATACCACTCGGTTACCAAGCAGGTGCCGACGGAGCAGTGCCTGCACTGTCATCACCGGGGCGCTCGCATCGGCCTGACCTTCACTGGTCGCGCTCAGATGCCGCCGCGCATGCCATCGGGCCCCGGTGTCCCGGGCACAACCGACGAGAAGTTCAACACCAACTACCACTATACGGTTGCCGATACGAACCCGCCTGATATCCATCACGAGCTGGGCATGCACTGCATCGACTGCCACACAGCCGAGGGCATCATGGGCGACGGCAATCTGTGGGGCCACATGGACCAGGCCACCAAGATCGAATGCCGTGCCTGCCATGGCACCCACAACTCCTTGCCGACCCTGACGGACAACGACGGCGGCATCTTGGAAAATGTGGAGCAGGTCATTGGCCAAGGTTTCGTATTGACCTCAAAGGTCACGGGCGTCGAACACCAGATGCCGACGGTCATGTCCGTCATCGCGAGCAACCCCCTGGCTCAAGCGGCCATGACAGATGACCACCTCAAGGACAATGGAGGCCTTGAGTGCTATGCCTGCCACACCTCTTGGATTCCCAACTGCTTCGGTTGCCACTTCGAACGCGATGAGCAGGATGTGGGCCTGAACCTGATGACCAATCAGTACGAGGTCGGCAAGGTCACCTCGAACAACAAAATCTTCGAGGCCCTGCGCCACTTCAGCCTGGGCCCCAACAGCGAAGGTCGCATCGCGCCCTATATCGTTTCATGCATGCCCATCGCAGATGTCACGGCTCCCGATGGCAGCAAAATCATGGACTTCAAGATGCCCGTGACCTCAAACGGTCTCTCGGGCCTGGCCCACAACCCGGTTCAGCCCCACTCGGTGCGCGGCGCCGGCGAGGTGCGCACCTGTGCCGAATGTCACCGCTCCCCCGCGTCCCTGGGCCTGGGCTCCGGCAACTTCGCCGTCGCCCGGCGCAACATCTTCACCGCCGGTTCGTCCGGGCTGACGGCTCACGACCGCAAGGCGGACCCGACCCAGCCGGGAGTCACCAGCACTCTCTCTGGCGCTGCCCAAGCAGTTGCCTCCAAGCCCAGTATTGTGGAAGGCTCGGCGGAATACCTATTCGTAGCCTCCGGCACTTCCGGCGTGGCGGTCTACGACAACACCAGCGGCTCCCCAGTGGGCCCGGTCCACACTATCGGCGGCGTCGATGCCATCGATGTGGCCCGCGTGGCTCGCTACCTATATGTGGTCGATGCGGGTATCGGCATTCAGATCTACGACAACTTGGTGCCCACAGCCACCACACACCTAGCCACGGTCGCCCTCCCCAGCGCCGAACGAGTTGTGCCATCCGGCATCCACCTCTTCGTCGCCGCCGGCACGACTGGCCTGGTGCTAGTCAATGTGGCCGACCACTCGGCCCCCACCATTGAAAACACAATCGGCGCCATGGACGCGGAGGACGTGGTCGTCTACTCCCACTTCCAGGCCGGCAACGGTTTCGCCGCCCGCGCCTATGTGGCCGACCCGAGTTACGGAGTACATGTGATCGACCTGCTGCCCAACTACTCCACGGCCGCGCGCGTCGCTGGACTGCCCTTGGTGGGTGCCACTGCGGTCGACACCTACTCGCGTTGGGTAGAGGCCACGGTCACGGAACCAAACCGCGAGCACGACTACCTGTACGTGGCCGCCGGCACGGCCGGCTTGGCGGTCTTCGACATCACCGAGCCAGACAACATCACGCCGTCAGCCACGGTCACCGACCTCGGCGGCGATGTGCGCGACATCCAAGTCTCAAGCGCTCTAATCCCCGTGGGAACGGATGACTACGCCTACCTCGCCAATGCCGCCCTCGGCTTGCAGGTAGTCAACATCAACACACCCACGGCACCTGTCAACCTCGGAGCCGTGCCCGCTAGTCCCCCGGCCTCGCGGTTGCTGACTGAAATCCAGGAACTCGACCGCTTCATGGACGAGCAGGGCAACGAGCTAAAGGAGAACTCGCACCCCTTCATCACGCCCCATACGCACGCGGACATCGTGCGCCTGCTTTCGGTAACGCTGCCCTAGGAGCCGCTGAGTAACTCCCCACTAGGGCGAAGCAATCGACGCCGGCCGCGGCGTCAGGCTTGTCGAGCCGTGCGGAGCGGCCCCACAGGGCCGCCTCCGCCGTCTCGCCTTCCCTGCCTCGCCGCCGCTGGCCTTGCCTCGCCGCCGATGGTTTCGCCTCGCGACGGGACTTTTTCAACGGACTCATAGCCCTGGCAGCAAGCGCGCCCCTGCGCCCCAGGTGGTGGCCGACGAGCAGCTAGCGCAGCGGTCCCCGCGCTCGGCCCGCGCGTCGCCGATAGGGACATGACTGGTAACTCATCTCCAGACTGCAATCACCGTCAGGCTGCACACCGCAATGAAAACACAGGCTGGCAAGGGAACTCTCGTCTTCGAGCAAGCCCCGTGTCAGCTTCCCCAACAGGCGCGTGAGGTCGTCGACCTCATGGGTGGTGAAAGCTCCGATGGCACGCTGCAAGCGTTCCTCCAGCGCCTGCTCCGCCGCCTTGAATAAGGCCAGACCAGGACCGGTGGGGCGCAGGCGCAAGATGCGTCCGTCACCTCCATCCCTGAAACGCTCGATGAATCCACGCTCCCCCATGCGGTCCAACATCAGGCTCGTGGCCGAGGGTTTGATACCCAGGGCGCGCGCCACCTCGCCCACGCGAATGCCGCGATTGAATACGAGCAACCGCAAGACACGCATCTGCTCCGGAGAGATAGGACCGCCATCCACCGCCCCCAATACCGCCCGCTCAAGGTAATGGCGACGCGCCAAGGCCAGAGTGTGCAAGTTCCTGCGCAGACCTGTCAGATCACCCCTGTTGGAGCTAGATAGCTGGTGCCCCCGGGCCTGAATCCCGGGAGCACCTTCCACGACACCGGCGGGCTTGCCGCAGGGTGAGAGCCTCTCTTGTGGCTCATGGCTCCGCGCGTCAGCAGCCGGTTTATCTTGCCCAGCGCAACCCATCAGAAGCCCGCCAGGTCTTTTTCGCCGAGGGCCATGATCTCTGCCTGCCCAGCGCCCTGCTCGACCTGCCCCCGTGGCCTATCCGTCAGCCCCGGCACTTGATCCACTTCCTGCCCCCGCATTCCCGCCCCTGCCCCAGGGGCGCGGCTTGGCGCCCGCGGCGACATGGGCGGCATCGGCGGCTCCTCGACTGGCACCTGCTGGCTCCCTGGCTTGGAGATCAACCCCTCCAGCTCCTGAACTACACCGCGCAGCGAGGCTGAGTGGCTGCTCAGTTCCTCCGCCGCTGCAGCCGACTCTTCTGCGTTGGCCGCATTCAACTCTGTGATGTTGCCCATCTCGCGCACGGACGTGTTGATCTGGTCCACGCCCCGCTCTTGCTCGTTTGTCGCGGTGGCGATCTCACTGATGAGCTTGCGCACGGCGGCCACATTCTCCACGACCTCGTCGAGGGCCGCTGCCGTCTCCCCCGCCAAGCTCGATCCCTGGCTGGCGTTCTTCATTGATGCCTCGATCAACTTGCCGCTGTCGCGCGCCGCATCACTGGCCCGCTCCGCCAGGTTGCGCACCTCTTCTGCCACAACGGCGAAGCCCTTGCCGGCCTCGCCCGCCCTGGCGGCCTCCACCGCTGCATTCAAGGCCAGCAAATTGGTCTGGGAAGCGATCTCGTCAATGGTCTTGACGATGCGCGAAGTCTCCTCGGCGGAGCCCTGGATTTCGTCGATGGCCCCCGTCAGGCGATCCATGGACTGCTTGCCTTGGCCGATGAGCGCCATGACCTGCCCCATGCCGCGATCCGTGTCGCCGGCCTTTTCCGCATTGGCGGAAGTCATGGCCGATATCTGTTCAATGGATGCGCCTGACTCCTGCAGGCCAGCGGCCTGTTCGCTCGAACCCTCCGCCAGGGACTGACTAGCACAAGAGACCTGGCCCGCAGCCGCGGCAACCTGATCAGAGCCCTCCGTGAGATCCGCAATGGCCGCCTGAATGGGGCGCGTGATGGAACGCGCCACCAGGAAGCTGGCGCAGAGCAAGACGGCGGCCGTTGCCAGCCCCCCGAGCAGCGCGGTCAGTGATGCCCGGGCCACCACCGCACTCAGGGCGGCCGTGCGCTCACTTGTCTGCCCATCGAGCTCCGCCGTCAAGGCCGAGAGCGCATCCAAGAAAGGCTTGTCATCAATTTTGATGGCCGCATCAATGGCTCCGATGGAAAGCCCCTGGGCGTGCAAACGCCCGGCCTCCGCCAACGCCGCGCCATAGGCATCCACCAACTCCTCGATCTTCGCCAATCCGGCCAGCTCCACCTCGCTCAAGGCTCCGGCGCGACGATAGGCACCCAGGCTGGTCCCCATACGTTCAGCCACTGTTAGATAGCGCTCTGCGTACTTTTCCTGGCCCCGCAGCACGTAGTTCTTGAAGACATGGATACCGCCTCCATAACCCATCTCGCTGCGCATGGTCAAAAGATGGCTGCGCTTCTCTTGCACAACCTCCAAGAACTCACGCCATTCGCCCTGGACAGCCCGCAGGCTGGTGGTAGCCACTGCTCCCATGGTCAGGGTCGCCAATACGGCGAGACCAGAGAGTCCGGCGATTTTCTTGCCCAATGTTACTTTCATTACTTAGTCCTTGTTCAGTTGCCCACTGTTATCGTTGTTCCGCGCCCTCAGAACGACGCAAGTTCACGTTCGTCCAAGGGAATAATGCGCTCCGCCGAAGTCACGCCCCCGGCCTTGTCTCGCCTGCTTGAACGCCCAGCCAGACTAGGCGCCAAGTCAACATCATGTGCGGCTTGTTCCACCTGACCCTGTTTTGGTCCCCGTCCGCCACCACGAGTTCCCCCGGAGTGCGTCTGTGCGCCATGGCTGCGCCCTGAAATCAGCTCCTCGAGCTCCGTAACAACCGCCCGCAGCGAGAGTGAGTGGCTGCTCAGTTCCTCGGCGGCCGAGGCCGACTCCTCGGCATTGGCCGCGTTTTCCTCGGTCACGCCGCCCATCTCGCGCACCGCCGTATCAATCTGCACGATGCCTCGCTCCTGTTCTTTTGTGGCGCTTGCGATGTCATTGACGCGCTCGCGCACTTCTCCAGCCTTCTGCACGACCGCATCCATGGCATCGGTGGTCTCCTCGGCCAACTGGGCTCCGAGGTCGGCACTTTTCAACGACCCTCCAAACATTGCGGCAAAAGATCGCATCAAAGGGACCGGCCATGGGCCAACTCTCCATCAAGTTGAGGCGCGCGAAGGTCACCAAGGACTGCACCGCGGGCGCCACGCACACACTCCCCCCATCCCCGGCAGCGCCGCCAATGCGCCCCACGCTGCTGAAATAGCGGCGCTTGAACTCCGCCGGTACATCGTCCAGGCGCGCCAGCGGATAAACACCCGCCTGGGCCGTGGCCAATGCCTCAGTCGATAAATCCGTGGCGAGGATGCGCACATTCCATTGGTCAAGATCGGACAGGCCTTCCCGCAGGTGAATGCCAATGGAATAGGGCTCCTCGCCGGTGGAGCAGGCCGCACTCCAGATGCGCAGGCGACCCTTGGCGCACGCCTTGACCTCAGCTAGGAACTCCTCACGCAGATAGGTGAAATGACGCGGTTGGCGGAAGAAGCTGGTGACATTTGTAGTGATGGCGTCGAGCAACAAGGTCAACTCTGCGCCATCCCCCTCACCATTCAACACATCCAAGTATTCGGCGAAGGACCCGAGCTCCAACGCGCGCAACCTGCGGGCCAGACGCGCCTGCACCAGCGTCTCCTTGCCCGGCTTGAGATCAATCCCCGCCCGCTCCTTTATCAGTCGTCCCAGGGAAGCAAATTCACTCCCCTTGAGCTCCACTCTAGCTTGGTTCCAGTTTGGCATGGGCACTTGGTGTTCAGGTCACTTGGTCCAGGCGCACATATCGGCGTGGGGAACATGCACCTCAACAACTCCCGACGCTTCAACCCCAATAGCGCTCAGTGGGGGCGAAGACCCCAGCCAAATAGTTCCCACTTGACCCAGCTCCAACCACGCATCCCCAGCGCCGCTCTTCCGGTGCCGTGATAGACTTGATTGCAAGCCCTGTGGTGGCGCCCCGCGTGTACTGCCCACGGCTACCCGCCTACCATGCTGCACCTCATCCCTACTTTGCTCCTGCTCACGCCGTGTGCAGCGCTGTCCGCCTCCCGAGTTCAAAGCACGCGCCTGGCCGTGGGCACAGCACACACTCCCACGCCCCGGGCCGCGCGCCCCTTCCCGCAGCATGTGTCCTACGCCCCCAGCACTCTGCGGCCCAACCACTACTCGCAGAACCAACAGGACGAACATGTGCGCGGCTTCTACGCGGCTTGGAAAACACACTACCTGGCGAGCGCCGGCACCACCGCCGATGGACACCCGCGTTACCGCGTGCGCATGGGGCGCAACGCGGATGCCGCCACGGTTTCCGAGGGGCAGGGCTACGGCCTGCTGCTCACGGCGCTGATGGCCGGAGACGATCCCGCGGCACAAACTCTTTTCGACGGCCTGTGGGAGTTCGCCACAGATCACCCCAGCGCCAGCGACGCGCGGTTGAAGGACTGGTGGGTGAACGCCGATGAATCCGGCGACGGGTTCGGCGACTCCTGCGCCTTCGACGGCGACTGCGACATGGCCTACGCCCTGTTGCTGGCGCAAGCCCAATGGGGCGACCGCGGCCGCTTCGATTACGGCAGCGAAGCGCTGCGCGTCATGGATGGCCTCTTGGCCTCCGCCATCGGACCCGACTCGCGCCTGCCCATGCTGGGCGACTGGGTTCAGCCAAATGGCGCCCCTCACAATCAATGGACACCCCGTTCATCTGATTTCATGTTGGGCCACTTCCGCGCCTTCGAACTCGCCAGCGGCGATAGCACTTGGCGCCAGGTACGCCTGGCATGTGCCGCCGCCCTGGCCCAAATGCAAGCTGACCACGCCGCAACGACCGGCCTCCTGCCGGATTTCATGGTGCCCGCCAACGGCGCTGGCCCACCCCTGCAACCGGCCTGGCCCGGCTTCCTCGAAGGCAGCCACGACGGCCACTACTACTACAACGCCTGCCGCCTTCCCTGGCGTCTGGGAACTGACGCCCTAGTTTCCGGCGACTCCTCGGCCCTGGCCCAAAGCCAACTCATCAGCTCGTGGCTAGCCTCCGCCAGCGGCCAGGATCCCTATGCAATCAAGTCTGGCTACCAGCTCAATGGCACTCCCCTGGCCAACTCAAATTACACCTCCGGGGCTTTTATCGCTCCCTTTGCAGTCGCTGCCATGGCCGCCCCCTCCCTGCAACTGTTTCTGAACGACCTCTACGACGCCACTCGTTTCACCGATAGTGGTTACTACGAAGATTCCATCGCGCTCCTCTGCCTTCTAGTCCTCTCCGCCAACTGGTGGTCCCCCTGAAGCGCAACCACAATCCGCCCATCGCACCCCTCTGCCTTTTTGTCCTCTCGGCCAATTGGCACTCCCCCTAGAGCGCAGCTACAATCTGCCCATGCCGCTCCTCAGCCCGTTTTTGGTCACCCTATTGTGCGCCGGTACCCCAGTCCCACCCGCGCTTCAAGAGGGCTCGCCGCCGGAGGACAACGCGCCCCTGATTCCCTTGTGACCTGGCTGACCAGGCAAGGGCGCCTCCGTGCGAGGCGCAGGAAGAATCCAATCCAGCTCCTGGAATCTAAACATGCGCGCGGTGAAAGTTGACGCCGGTCGCACGCCCCTGGAGTTCTCCCTGACCCATCGTCTGCGCGATGACCTTCAAGTCGGAATGAAATACGACGCGGTGAAAGAGGACTTTTCACCGCTCGTCAACTGGCGCATCCTCGAAGCCACCCCTAGCCGCCCCGCCGTAGCAGTTGGCATCAGCTCCTCCTGGCCCCTGGACGACGACGGCGGAGGCATGCTCTTTGTCACCGCAGCCCAACTCCTGGGCGAACGCATCAGCGGCTCCGCCAGCCTCTCCTTCGGCCTGAAGGACGACAAGTTCCGCACACCGGCCAGCCTGAGCTACACGTTTACCGACTCGTTCTCCGCAACACTCTTCCACGACGGCAAGAAGCTGCATCCCCTGGTCACCTTTGATCGAGCGCCCGGCAGCCTCTCCTTGATCCTACTGCGCGGCGAAGACCCGGCCATCTCCATGTCCTGGGGCTTCTAGTCGCCGATCTGGCACCGCTCGTCAATCTCAAAGGTGCAGCAACAGGAAGTTGGACAAGAGTCGAACCACCTGTTATTCACGGGGCTATGTCACCCCTCTCCATCCTCTTGGCAGCTTCCCTGTGCGGCGCAATGCCGAGCGACGACCCCGAGCCGCAGCAGTCGGCCCCGGATGAAGAGGTCCCGCTGATCCCAATGTGACCTGGCTGACCAGGCGAAGGCGCTCCGGTGCGGGGCGCGGGACACATTCAAGCGGGCTCCTGGAGCCTGACATCTAGAGTTGTCCTCGTGGAGTCTGATCGTTCACCGTTGGAGTTCTCCCTGACCCACCGCTTGCTGGACAACCTACAACTCGGCCTCGAATACGATGCCGAGGAGGATTCCTTCTTCCCCCTGGTCAACTGGCGGGTCCTGGATGCCGCTGGCAAACAACCAGCCCTGGCCCTCGGCATCAGCTCCGCTTGGCCCTCGAGCCAGGTCGACGGCAGCGCTCTTTTTGTCACCGCAGCCCAGAACATCGCCCCCGGACTCAGCCTCTCCGCCAGCCTTTCCTATGGGCTCGAGGACCAGCGCTTCCGCACGCCCGGCAGTCTGCGCTACGCCCTCACATCGAACCTCTCCACCACCCTTTTCTACGACGGGAATAACCTCCACCCCCTGGCCAGCTACAGCCACGGAGACCTGAGCTACTCACTGATCCTCCTCGGGGCCAGCGATCCCGCCCTATCGGTCTCGTGGGGATTCTAGTGCTACGCCGCCCCTAGCCTCGGCCATGCCCCGAGCAACAGAGCAGCCCCACTCGATTGGCAAAAGTGGCGGCGACTTGCTCGCCGAAGTCCTGGTGGCCCACGGAGTTCCGGCCCTCTTCACACTCTGCGGGGGCCACACGGCGCCGATCCTGGTGGCCGCAAAACGCGAGGGTCTCGAGATCATCGATGTGCGCCACGAGGCCAGCGCCGTCTTCGCCGCCGACGCCTCGGCGCGACTCAGCGGCCGCCCGGGTGTAGCTGTTGTGACCGCCGGACCAGGCGTCACCAACACCGTGACCGCGGTCAAAAACGCCCAAGAGGCTCAGTCGCCGGTGGTGCTCATCGGCGGCGCCGCCCCCACGGTGCTGCGCGGCCGCGGAGCCCTGCAGGACATCGACCAGAAGGCCCTGCTCGCGCCCCATGTGAAGGCTGTACTGCGCGTAACGCGGGTGGGGAGCCTGCAAGAGCAACTCAGCCAGGCCCTAACCCTGGCCTCTTCCCCCATACCCGGACCGGTCTTCCTGGAATGCCCCCTCGACCTGCTCTATGACGAGGAGCTCGTGCGCGAGTGGTACCTCAAGGGCTCGGAGACTCGCACCAGCATCAGCGCACGCCTGGAGACCATCTGGCTCAAGCGTCACCTGGGGCGAATGTTCGGCGGCCTTCCCCAGCGCCCCTACTCGGCCCCACCACCACCACCCCAGCCCGCCGTCCCCAGCGCTCCCCTGGCACGAGCCGCAGCTCTCCTAAGAAACAGCGAGCGCCCGCTCCTGCTCCTGGGCAGCGGCGCCATGGTTCAACCAAACCGAGCCGCCCTAACCGCCGCTGCCGTCGAATCACTGGGCTTGCCCGTGTTTCTCTCGGGCATGTCCCGCGGCCTCTTGGGCGCGAACAGCCTCCTCCAGGTGCGTCACCGCCGGCGCGAAGCTCTGCGCGAAGCCGATCTGATTATCCTCGCCGGCTCGCCCACGGACTTCCGCCTGGAATACGGTCGCGCCATCCCGCGCCGTACAAGACTAATCAAAGTCAACTACGACCGCCGCGAACTGCGCAAGAACCGTCGACCAGACATCGGCATCAAGTGCGACCCGGGCCTCTTCATAGAAGAGCTCGCCCGCGTTCACAGCGCGCTTGATTACAAGCCTTGGCGCGCCGCCCTTGCAGCCCGCGACGCAGAGCGGGAATCAGAGATCAACGCGCCCTCGCCCTCGGCCACCACGGACAGCGGAGTACACCCCGTCGCCCTCTGCCAAGCCATGGCCGCGGCCATGGCCCAGGACGCAACCATGGTCGGCGACGGCGGAGACTTCGTCGCCACGGCGGCCTACATCCTGCGCCCCGGCGCCCCCTTGCACTGGCTTGATCCCGGCGTCTTCGGCACCCTCGGCATGGGCGGCGGCTTCGCCCTGGCCGCTGCGCTAGAGCGCCGCTCCACGGGAGGAGAAACCTGGCTGCTATGGGGCGATGGCTCCTGCGCCTTCAGCCTGGCGGAGTTCGATACCCTCGCCCGCCATGGGTTGGGCCTGATAGCCGTCGTGGGTAACGATGGTTCCTGGTCGCAGATCGCCAGGGACCAGGTCAAGGTCCTGGGAGATGATGTGGGCACGGCCCTGGAACAGCGCGCCTACCACACCGTGGCCGAAGGCTACGGCGGCCGCGGGTTGCTGGTCACCGCAGCCACACAACTCCCTACTGCTCTAGCTCAGGCCAAGGCCTGGGCCGCTGACGGCATTCCCGTGTTGGTCAACGTCCACCTGACGAAGTCGGACTTCCGCGAAGGCTCCCTATCCATGTGACAGGAGCCGGCGGTCGCGCAGCCGCCGCTCGTTCCTGACAGAGGCCGCGGGCTCCGCAGCCGCTTATCACCAAGAGCGTCTGACAGCGCGACGGGGCAGCAAATCACCTGCCTTGAGGATGGTCACCGATACGCCCCGAGCCGTTTGCAACTCCGCGGTTACTCCAGCGCCCACTGCGGCCCCCTGGGCATCGATCAGCGTCACCAACCCCGCACCGATCACCTCCAGGCGATTGTCATGGACGAGCACCGCCGTCCCCTCGGAGATACCGACGCCCAAGAGCTGGGGTTGGTCCAACACGGCGGTCAGCAAGCGATCAAAACGCCCCCGTTCGCTGAAGTGCTGGTCAACGATCACCTCGGGCCACAGGCCCAGGCCGGAGTAGGCCTGCATGGCGCCAAAGCGCAGGGGCCCGGGCTGCGGTTCACCGGAAATCATGGTGGCGCTCATGACGGCAGCTCCCGCACTCGTGCCGCCAACCAGACAACCCGCGCTCTGTCGGGCGCGAATCAAATCCAAGGCCTGCCCCCCTTGCAAGGCCGACATCAGACGGCGCTGGGAGCCTCCGGTAAACCAGACCACCTCGGCCTGGGCCATGGCTTCCCGGGCTCCTTCAAGTGATAGATCGTCCCACACCCGCGCACTGCTCGCCCCGGCGGCCAGCCAGCGCGGCACTGTCTCGCTGCCCGCACCTTCTCGCCTGGAAGCCTGGGGCAGTACGACCACATCCAGCGCAATCCCGGGCCAACGCTCGCGGGCCAGTTCCACGCAACGGCTGTAAACCTCATCGCCCAGGTCACCGCCGCCCGCCACCACCAGCGAGCCCGCCACGGGAGGCGCATCAAGCTCCAGCATCCCGCTGGCCCATTCCATGTAGCGCAGAAAGAAATCCTCGATGCCCTCGGACCATTCCGCATGACCGCTACTCGCCAACACGCGGCCCGCACCGAACCGCCCCGCGACAATCGCCGGAGTGTCCACCATCACCGCCGGATCCGCGCCGCGCTCCCCGATGCCCGTTCGATACCAGGCCAGGGCACGGTAGTCGGGAATCGCACCGCTCCCGCCCGGTGCGAAAATCGGGCCGTTGCCATAGTGGTAGTCGATGCGCCCACCATTCCAACCAAAGAGCCCCTGACCCAAAGGGCTGAGCTCTACTTCCACCTTGCCGATCCCCCGCTCCCAATGATCGTGGTCCTCAATCGACGCATCCAGGAGCCCCAGCCCCCATTCATAGGGAGGCGCGGCCGCCATGTAGGCTCCGGCACACAGGCCCACATACCCACCGCCCCCGGCCACGAACTCCACCACCGCCGCGCGGCCGGCCTCGCCCAAGGCCGTGTACTGACCACTGGCCATGCCTCCTGGGAAAATCACAACCGACGCCTCCTCCAGTCCACCCCCGGCAATTTCCGCCGGACCCAGGGCCACGCCCCGCATGCCCTCCAACCCCTCTTCCACCCAGGCGATGAGCGGCCCCGGCGCGCCAGCCCCCGGCCCGCTGTAAACCGCGACCACGCGCTCGGGGTCGTTGCCCGGACCCGGTGCCGCCTCAAGGGAAGCCTGGGGCAGGGCCAGGACCAGAATCAGAGCTAGCGCCATGACACGACTCTGCCTCTCTCACTCGTCCTGTCAAGCCCGCGCCCGGAGGGGGTAGGATGCTGCCCCACAGATCCAACAGCCCCACAGCCCTCCCCGGCTCCGATTGCGGTTCCCGGGAGACGCCCAAACCCACCATGACCGCCGTGAAACTACTGCTCTTCGTTTCTCCCGTACTGCTTCTGGGCGCGCCCCTATTTCAAAGCCAGGGCCAACCCAGCGCCCCGGCGGAGCTCCAGGCCGCCGCTCCCCTGGCTTCGCCCATCACCGTCATTGCCATTCGCCACGGAGAGAAGGACAAGGACCAGCAACGGGATCCGCACCTCTCCAAGGCGGGCCAAACACGCGCCGGCGACCTCGCCCGCCTGCTCTCAAGTACTGGCGTCACACACCTCTTCACCACGCCCTATCATCGCACCCGTGAAACCCTCGCTCCCCTGGCCGAGGCCACGGGCATCGAAATCAGCGAGTACTCTCCGCGGGATCTCAAGGCCTTCGCCGCCAGCCTCAGGGCCTTGCCATCGGATTCTGTGGCGGTCGTCTGCGGTCACTCAAACACCACGCCGGCCCTGGTGCTGGCCCTCGGCGGCGACATCATCGGATTGGAGACCCTGCGCGGCAGACCCGCCCTCGATGAAACCGACTACGACCGCCTCTTCATCACCACGCTGGCCGGGGAGGATCTCCCGGTGCGCACCCTGGAGTTGCGCTACGGCGACTGAACTTCGAGCACACTTCCGGGCCCGCTAGTCCGCTTTGAATAGTCACCTGGCGACCCCACCGACCCGGCGCGCACATTAGAATCTCGCCCCCATCCCTGATAGCTGAAGCCCGAAACCTCACCTCCCCCCCGCGCACCCAAGCCATGTCCATCTCCCTTTATCTCTTCCTGCATGTGTCCGCCGCCATCCTGATGGTGGCCATCACGTTCTCCGCCTGTGCAGCGCCGGCCGAGGAAAACAAAAGATGCCACCAGATGTTCGGGGGGCTGGCCAGCCTGATCACCCTGGTGGCCGGCTTCGGTCTGCTGGCCAAGACAGGCCAGGGGTTTCCAGTCTGGATAATAATCAAACTCGTCTGCTGGTTCGGCATCGCCGCCCTCTCTGGCCTGGCCCACCGCAACCCCGCCGGCACAAGGAAATACGGCCTGATAGCAACCGCTCTGGTGCTGCTCGCGATCTACTGCGTTGTCTTCAAGCCCTTCTAAGGGGCCGGTCGCATCAACCGTAACGGCCTTCGATGTAGTCCGCAGTCTCTTTGTTCTTGGGCGTGACAAACATCTGACCCGTTAGCGCGTGCTCAACGACCTTGCCCATGAGCATGAAAACGCTCTCATCGCTAGCGCGCCGCGCCTGAGCCATGTTGTGAGTGACAATCAGGATTGAGTACTCACCTCGCAACTGCCAGATCAAGTCCTCCACGGCCTCGGTGGCTTCTGGATCCAGGGCCGAGCAGGGCTCATCCATCAACAAGACGCTCGGCTTGACCGGCAGCAGCCGGGCGATGCACAGCTTCTGTTGTTCTTCCAGGGAAAGGTCGATGGCCGGGTGATCCAGGCGCTCCCGGATCTGATCCCAGAGCAGCACCTGGGTCAGCGCCCCCTCGACGACTTCGTCCTCTTCCCTGCGGCTTGACCGCCCGCCGCGATGGAGGCGATAGGCATAGAGAACATTGTCGCGCACTGAGAGCGGCAGGGGATTGGGTCGCTGGAAGACCATGCCCACTTCCTTGCGGAGCTGGGTCAGCTCCACTTCCTCGGCGAGCACATCCTGTCCGTGTACTTCGATGGAACCAGTGGTGCGCACATAACCCAAACGCTCGTTGATGCGGTTGATGGCCCGCAAGAGCGTCGACTTGCCGCAGCCCGAAGGCCCGATCAAGGCCGTGACCTGGCCGTGCTTGATGGACAGATTGACATCCTCCAAGGCCTGGAAATCGCCGTACCACAGATTGAGGCCGGACACTTCGATGGCGGCTTTGCGCGACTCAGCCAAAGCGACCCTCTAGGTAGTCGGTGGTGCGCTGGTCTTTCACCTGCCGGCGGAACAGGTCCTCGGTCATGCCCACCTCCACCAGCTCGCCCCCCAGGAAAAAGGCCGTGCGATCCGCCAAACGCCGCGCCTGTTGAACCAGATTGGTGACCAGAACGATGGTCATTTCCTCGCGCAACTCCTTGAGCACATCCTCGATGCGCATGGTGGTAACCGGGTCAACGGCGATGGAGAACTCATCCAAGAGCAACACATCGGGCTCCTGGGACAGGGCGCGGGCGATGGTCAGGCGTTGTTGCTGGCCGCCCGACAACAGACTGCCCAGGGAATCCAGGCGGTCCTTGACCTCATCCCACAGGGCCGCCCGACTCAGGCAGCGCTCGACGATTTCATCCAACTCCACCTTGTTCCGAACCCCGCGCAGCCTGGGCGAGAGGGCCACATTCTCGTAGATCGTCAGGGGCAGGCCCACGGGCAAGGGGAAGACCACTCCGATGCGACTGCGCAGGGCATAGACATTGCGCCAGGAACGCACATCACATCCATCCAAGGCAACCTTGCCGCGGACGAGCATGTCATCCGACATCTCATCCATGCGATTAATCGCACGCAGGAACGAGGTCTTGCCACTGTTGGCCGGCCCGATGATGCCGAAGATTTCGTTTTCGCGGATATCCAGGCTGATGTCGTTCAGGGCCACCTGATCGCCGTAGAGGATCGAGAGATTCTCCACTGTGAGCTTCTTGGGCCGTTCGAGTAGCGGGGTCTCTACCACTTCTTCTTCCCCCGCAGGTACATCCGGAAAGCGATTGAGACTGCGTTCAGAATCAGCACCAGCGAAATCAGCGTTAGAGCCACGCCGAAGGGCAGGGCCTCGGGCACATTGGGAACCTGGGTGGAAACCGTGAACAAATGCAGGGAGAGGGCCATGGTCTGGTCCCCAACCCCCAAGGGCAAAAAGGGCAGGAAGAACGCCGCACCGGTGAACATGATCGGTGCCGTTTCCCCCACGGTGCGCGAAACCTCGAGGATGACGCCGGTCAGGATGCCGCTGACCGAGTTGGGCAGCACGATACGCCTAATCGTCTGCCAGCGGGTGGCGCCCAGGCTCCAACTCGCCTCGCGGAAGGCCTGGGGCACGGCCTGCAGGGATTCGCGCGTGGACACAATCACAACCGGCAGGGTCATCACCGCCAAGGTCAGGCCCGCGGCCAAGATGCTGGTGCCGAAGTTGAAGAAGAGCACAAATGCTCCCACGCCAAAGAGGGCGTGCACAATCGAGGGCACTCCCGCCAGGTTGATGATCGCCAGGTTGATGGAGCGCGTCAGCAGGTTTTCCGGCGCGTATTCAGACAAGTAGATGGCAGCGGCCACGCCCATGGGCACGGAAACCACCAGGGCCACTCCCACCAACCACAGGGTGCCCACCAGGGCCGGGAAGATCCCGCCCTCTGTCATGCCGTTGGTGGGAAAGCTCAGCAGGAAGTCCAGGGAAATCACCGAGTGACCGCGCCAGGCGAGGGTTCCAAGGATGATCAGCACGGGCAGGATCAACATTAGAGTCATGACCAGGAAGAGGCCGCGTACCCAGCGCTCTCGCCGCTGATTGCGGCGATCCAGTTCCGTCGCCCTAAATGAACTCATCGCCGTTTTCTCCTGCCGCGCACCGCCACATCCGCCAACAAGTTGATGGTGAAGGTGACCAAGAAGAGCAGAATGCCGATGGAGAAGAGCGCCTTGTAGTGTTCCGAACCGCGGGCGGTTTCCCCCAGCTCCGCCGCGATCGTGGCGGTCAAGGCTCGCACGGAGTCAAAGGGACTCGTGGGGAGATTGACGGAATGCCCAGAGGCCATCAGGACCGCCATCGTCTCGCCGAATCCCCGTCCCACGCCGAGCAAAATGGCCGCGACCAATCCGTTCTTGGCCGAGGGCAGCACCACCTGTCGAATGACCTGCCAACGCGTGGCCCCCAGGGCTTCGGCCGCCTCGCGGTAACTATCCGGAACAGCCTTCAGTGCATCTTCAGCAATAGTGGTCATGATGGGCGCCGCCATCAAACCCAGGATCACTCCGGCGTTGAGGATGGTCAGGCCCACGGGAACATTGAAGAGGTCAATGATCAGCGGATTCACAACCGTCAGGCCGATGAAGCCCCACACCACCGATGGAATAGCAGCCAGGAGCTCCACCAGCACCTTGAGGTACTCACGCGCCCGGCCGGTGGCGAACTCGCCAATAAAAATGGCCGCCCCCAGGGAAAAGGGCACGGCCACCAACATGGCCAACCCCGTAACGCTGGCCGTGCCGACTATCAGGGCGAGGCCACCGAAGACAGGCTCCGGCTCAGTCGTGGGGCGCCATTCGGGCGAGGTCAGGAAGACGCCCTTGTCCAGCTCGAAGATGGCAAAGCCCAGGCCTTGCTGGGCGACGAAGATGAAAATGGCCACGATGAACACGATGGCCGAGATGCCCCCCAGGAAGACCACGCCCTGGGCGATTCTGTCCCACCACCAGGAGCTACCCAGGGTGTCCGCGCCCGGGACCGTCCTTCTTCCCCTATTGAATTCGGACACCGATCAATCGTCTTCTTCGCCGCGGATCAGCGCCATCAAGTCGCGCAGCTTGGGAACCAACTGGGCGTAAACCAAGGCCGGGTCATCACGATCCTCCAGGGGCCAATGGATCAGGGTCGAATGAAACGGAATGCGCGTCAAGTGCTCGCGCACGCCCCCCACCAGATCGATGATCAGGTCGTAATCAGCCATTTGGTCCTTGATGCCACCAAAGGCCCTGGGGGTTTGGCCCATGAGATCCAGCCCCTTCTCCACGCCGAACTCCACGAACCTCTGATCCACCTGCTCGTCAGCATCCCAGCCTGCGCTCTCGAAGGTGCCGCTCTCAGGATAGGCCCGCTGACAGTACAGCTCCGCCAATAAGCTCGCGCCTGCATTGCGGCTGTCCACGAACAACACATCAAAGGTCTTCTCCTCCTTCGTTTCGCCGACGACGGCAAATAGAGTTTGCTCGCAGATGTTCTTGCTCTGGTGCAAGATCCGCTCCAGGCGATTGAAGATCGCCATTAAGGAGAAGAGATCGGCCACGGGCACACTGCGCTTCTCGCCAACCTTGACGATGTCGGCGAATACCTTGTCAAAGGTCGCTCCGTGGTGCACGACGCTTTCGCGGGTAGAACGGGCAAGCTCTGCGTCGCCGGCCTCAAAGGCCTTCAGGGCCGTTTCCAAAGTGTTCGTGGCGTGGCGCCCCATGAACTCGATGTCCTTGGCCACCTCACCCGGAGGCACTTCGGAGAGTTGCACCGCCGCGCGAGCGATGGTCTCGGCATAGTCACCGATGCGCTCCAAGGTCTTTGAAAGGCGCAAACCGGCGGAGACCAGCCGCAGATGCCCGGCGCTGGGAAGATGCGTTGCGATGAACCGATGACAACGCTGGTCGAGCTTGCGCGCCTGACGGTTGATCGGCATGTCGCCCAGAATCGTCTCGGTGGCCAGAGACGAACTGCGGGTCAACGCCGCTCGCACCGAACTCTCCACGGCCGCCACCACGGCCCGCCCGATTTTGTTGACGCGGCCGCGAATCTTGTCCAGGTCGCGCTCTAGGCGCTCTTCATAATGGCTCACGGGTCTAGCTAGAGGATGATGAGCGGCCTAGAAATGGCGCGCCGGGGCATAGCCCTTTTCGAGGATGATGCGCTGGCCCACATCGGAGAGGATCCAATCCAGGTATTCCTTTACCTTGCCCGTTGGCTGTCCCGCCGTGTACATGAACAGGGGCCGGGCAATGGGGTAGGTTCCATCGACGGCGGACTCAACCGTCGGCATTACATCTCCTTGGCCCTCGCCAGGGGATACCGGAACAAGCTTCACATGCTCCGTGGCATAGGCCAGGCCAGAGTACCCGATGGCGCCGGGCGTTTTCTCCACCAGGTCCACCACATCCTTGGAGCCGTGCATGTCGAGGGAACCGAGCTTGTACCGCCCCTCCTTGCCCAAGACCGCCTCGCGGAAGTAGACATATGTCCCCGAGTTGTTTTGGCGACTGACGCGCACGATTTCGTCGCTCGTCCCCGCGGGCATGGTGACACCCAGCTGGCTCCAGCGCTCGATGCTGCCGCCATCGCCATAGATTTCTGCTAGCTGCTGAATGGTGATGGACTCCAGCGGGTTGTCGTGGTGCAGGTAGACGACCAAGGCATCAAAGCCAACGATGTGCTCCACCGGGTCCACGCCGTTTTCCCGCGCGGCGGCGAACTCCCGCTCCTTCATCTTGCGGCTGGCGTTGGCCAGCTCAACGGTCCCGTTGATCATGGATGAGATGCCCGTGCCAGAGCCGCCTCCGGATACTGCCACGGCGCAGGAAGGGTCGACTGTGCTATAGGCCTCGGCCCAGGCCTGGGCCACATTGACCAGGGTGTCGGACCCCTTGTTTTGAATCAGGGTGCGGCCGGAACCATTTACATTTGAGCCACAGGCGGCAGCGAGGAAGGAGAGGCCTACAACGGCCCAAGTAGAAGTGCGCATGGTTTGCGGGTAGCTAGGAAAACCGGAAGGGAAAGGCGTCGCTTCGGGGCCGCCATCAGGACAGCCTCAAACGAGGGCGGCATTCTAGCCCGGAACCCGCCCCCACAAGGAAAAACCTCGTCGCGGCGGGCTCTTTTTTGACTGGCTGGAGAAGCGCCCCTAGAAGGCGCTGTCCACGACCACCAAGCCCCGCACATTGCCCAGGCGCCGACCGCCGGCAAGGGCGAAGGGCTCCAGGAACAACCGCAAGGATTCCTGCGCCCCTGGCAGGCTAGGGGTGGGCAGATTGACGCTGAGCACGCCACTGGCGGGGATCGAGCCCAGGGCCTGGAGTGATAGCTGCGAGCTCTTGAGGTGCAACACCCCCAGATCAAGTCCCAGGTAGCGCCAATCCGTCTCGGGCGACGAGACGAGCCAGGCCGCCGCCCCCACGGGGCCAGTCAGGGTCAGGGTCCAGGTCTCGTCTTCGCGCAGGACACTGGCGCTCCCCAAAACCAGGGTGGGATCCTCGGCATGGAGCACTGACGACCCCCCCTCCAGGCGCACATCCTGTCCATCCTGAGCGGGGGTTTTCCCGGAGCAGTCCCAGTGGGCTCCCTTCTGGCCCCCCAGAGCTTGCGTAGCGTCCAAGTAGACCAGGCTCTGCGATCGGGCCCAAATGCCGTGGCCGCCGGCGCCCTGGCAAGCCGGGGAACACATCACAAGCCCGCACCCGCCATCCCAGGACTGGCCGCCCTGACCCCCGGTGATTTGGCTCGCATACAGGGTGGCGGTACTGGCCTCCAAGCTCAATCCAGCCTCGCCGTGCGCGCCATCCATGACTGAGACACAGTATGGAGCACTACCTCCATCGCGACCGTCAATGACGCAACCCGCGAAGACGACATCCTGACTGTCGGTGACGATCTGCAGCCCGTGACCTGAACCAGAAGCACAATACTCCGTGTTCTCGCCGGCAGCTCGCGCGGTGCAATCGGTAAAGAGCACCGTGGCAAGGCAGGAGCGCACCTCGAAACCTCCTCGGAAGTACAGGCCGCTGAGTTGGACATCGCGCTGCGGGGCCAACGACTCCACTTCCGCAAGGCCATCGATGTAAACGGCTTGCGCCCCATCCGCAACAATCGCCAACGACTTGTTGTTGACTACAAAACCAGCGTAGCTGCCGGGACGCACCAGGATTGTGTTGCGCTGGCTGGCTGCATCCACCGCTTCCTGGATTTGCAGGAAGTCACCGCCCCCGCCGCTATCAACGACGAACACCTGGCCATTGGTCGCCCTTGCCACAGGTGAAAAGCAGAGATAGGCGACAAGCCCTAGGGCCGACATCCAACTGCCGAAAACACCGGGCCGGGATTGGCCAGAGCGATTGCCTCCATGGTGAGCGAGTGTTGTCGTGGCAGTCTCCATTGCACGGGCGATGGCGTTCGTGTTTCTCATCGTTGCGTTCCTCATGGTCTCTGTGGCTCTCTTGGTTGCGACAATCCCTCACATACAGTTCTCGCATACATCCAAAGTGTACCCCTGTCACTTGAATCCCGCGACCAACGCCTTCAAGGGGGGGCGGCGCCGTGCACTAGGACCGCCACGCCGAGGTTGTGATGCCCGCCCGCGACCGTTACCCTGGCCCCATGCGCGTCACCGGACCCGCACGGGCTCTTCTCGGCCTGTGCCTCTGCTCGCCCACCCTCGCGGGTGGCGTCCATGAACAGGAAGCCGCGGCCCCCTGTTCCGCCCAGGCCGCCCACGCCGCCCAGGCTGAGGAGCTCGGCGTCGCCCTCTCCGAAACCACGGACGATGGCCGCCGCGCCGAGGAGTTGGAGGCGGCGGGCCTCCTCTTCCCGCCCCGCGCCGCAGGTACTCCCGGGCCGTCCGCTTTGGCCACAAACCCTGCAAGCCCCGGCTCCCCTGGCGGACAATACGGCCCCGGCGGCCCCGGCGGCCCGGGCGCCCCCGGCGGCCCGGGCTCCGGCTCCCGCGGCCCCCTGGCGCCAGGCCAGCCATCCGCCCAAAGCGACTTCATCGTTTTCGGCTATCTGCAGAGCGAATCCATGGTCTATCACCTGCGCTGGCAGGCCCTGACCCACATCGGCACGCGCTTCGTCGGATTCGACGCCAGCGGTTCCCTGACGGGCACCTCGGCCTTCACCGCCCGCAGTTCCTATTTAAAGGAGGGCGGGGCCGCCGACGACGCCGGGGTCAAGGTGATCCTGGTCGTGAACCAGTTCGACGATGACCCCGGTGGCGTGATTGAAACGGTCATGACCTCCGCCACTCGGCGCACGCGCCTGGTGGATGAGATCGGTTCCCTGATCAGTTCAGACAGCTATGTGCACGGGGTCAGCATGGACCTGGAGTTCGGCTGGGGCAGCGCCGTGCGGGATGGCTTGACGGCCTTCATGGTCGAGCTGCGCGCGGAGCTCGACCGCCTGGACCCAGCCCTCGAGACCTCTGTCTACACCAACGCCATTTACCTGGAGAACCAGTGGGACTTCCACCCCGAGACCGGCCTGACCCCCCAGATCGACTACATGCTCTACAGCATGTACGACTGGGCCACGGGCTCCACGGCCCGCGCCATCTCCGACTTTGACAACTGCATCGGCTCCACGCGCATGCGTGCCTATCTCGATGCCGGCTTGCCGCCGGAGAAACTGGTCCCGACGATTTCGTCCTACTCGCGCAGTTGGAACGGAGTCAGCACCTATGGAGCGAGCGGCTACGGCTCCTCGTCAGCTGGCTACACCGATGCGCTCTTTGACTTGACCTTGAGACCATTCACGGCCGGGACCGGTAACTACGTCACCGGCGATGAAGCCGGTTGGTACACCTGGAACGACGGTGTTTCCCATGTGCGCACCTGGGAGGGACGGGCGGGCATGGAGTGGAAGATCCGCCAGGCCCTTTCCTTCCACGACCCCTCTGGTAACTGGAACGGTCGTCGCTTGGGAGGCGTTGGTTTCTGGTCCCTCTACTGGTTGGCGGAGACGAGCTCCATCGATCCGCGCACGGGCGCCAGCGTTTCCCGCACGCGTACCTACCCAGAGGTCTACCAGATGTGCCAGGAGCTTCTGGCCAGCCCGGGCCAGGAGCGTTTCACCCTTGAGACCTTCGCTGGCTATGACTTCCGCTGGCGCGCCCCACACAAATCTCCCGACACCCTCGGGGATACGGACAACAACAGCACCTGGCGCATCGTCAACACGCCGCCGGGCTTCCCCGGCTTCGCCGACAGCGACCACGCCGCCGAGGTAACGCTCGATGTGGAGGGCAGCGGCGTCAATCAAGTGGTCTTCGCCCACGAGGTCCTAGCCAGCCCCCTGGCACCGACCATCCCCGACACCCATGCCACCCTGGGCCAGATCAAACCCAACTCCCTGATCAGCGCGCGCCTTTACACGCCGGAGCGCCTAAGCGGTTGGTCCGTTTCCCTGCTCTTGATCGACGGCGACGGCGAACTCGAAAAAAGCCCACCCACCAGCCTCGATCGCTCAGGCTGGACACCGCTCACCTGGGACATCTCCGCGCCGGGCGGAGTCCTGCCCCACGCCACGCTCGAGCCGGCCTTCCTCTCCGGCGACGGACACCTGGACTCGAACATGACGAGCCCGGAGGCGGCCCGCGACATCTCCCTCTACGGGTTTGTCTTCAGCGGGCGCGGCCCCCTGAGCGCCTCGGTCGTCCTCGACGAACTGGCCCACCAGTCGACCCTCCAAGGCGCGGCCCACTACACGATCAACGAGCTGCGCTACGCGGGCGTGGACCGTGAGTTCCTTGAGATTTGGGGACCCGCCGGTCCCCTGCCCGCTGACTTTGAATTGCGCTTTTACGACAGCAGCGACGGCACCGTGCTGCGCTCGTTCCCCCTGAGCGGCACCATCCGCGCCGTCTCCCAGGGCCGCGGCCCCTTTGTATTGGGCGACCCCGGCACCGACGGCGTCGACAGCAACGGGAACATGTCAGAGGACGGCGACGACTTCCCCGACGTGGACCCATCGGCCTGCCAGCTAGTGGTCGCCGGACGGGCCCACGACTCCCTGGTCTACGAAGCCTTCGGCGGCCTCGACGAGCTGATCCGTCGGGAGTGCGCCGGGGTTACGGACGAGGGCTATCCGTGGGTGGGCGGCGTGGCCTCGGGCCAGGACAGCGCCGGCCAGCCCTACTCGCTCGGGCGCTACCCCGACGGCCGCGACAGCAATGTGAACGGCGCGGATTTCTCATTTCAAATCGCAAGCCCAGGAGCGCGCAACGGCGCGGCCCTGACGCTCCCAGCCGAGATCGACTTCGAAACGCCGCCCCCGGGCCTTTTCCAGACCTACGACTCCCCGCGCTTCACAAACCCCACTAGCGCCGGGCTACCCCCCGCGCCCTCCGGCGGCCTGGCCTGGCGCTGCGTGGACAGCGTCGGCGGCGGAGTGCTGGGCCTGGTGGGCGACGCGGCCCTGGGCTTTGGCGCCGGCTATGTGGCCACCGGGGAAATCTACATCCCCGCTCAATCCGCCGCCCCCTGCGCCATCGGCGTGGGAATCGGCGGCCGCCAGGGCAGCTCCTTCTTCACCACCTGGGGCACCGACGCCATGGCCTATGAATCCGGCCTGTGGTTGATCTTCGAGAACGCCGCCGGCGTCGGCCTGGCGGACGGCCGCCCGGACCATCCGGGAACCTGGGAACTGGTCCTCGCCAGCCACGACAACTTGGACGGCGAACCAGTGCAGCTCCTGGACAGCTTCACCAACTCTGAGCTCAACCTAACGCCCGGCACCTGGACGAGCTTCGAGTTCCAACTCGACCCCCTCGGCCCCAATGGCGGACACCTGGCAATCGAGCTCGCGGGAACAACCCTCTACTCCGGCCCCATCCCCGCCGACCTAGATTGCGCCGGCGCCCTGCAAGTAGGCTTCCGCGAAAACCACCCCGGCCCGCCGAGCGCCGCCGAAGGCGTATGGCTCGACGGACTGCACATTCGCTAGCGCGGCGCTAGACCTCGACTGGTAAAGCCTCGCCCAATCGCGGTGAATGTGCCTTCGAGGGAGTAACTCTGTTGGCGTGTTGGTCGGCACGCATCATGGGTCGTGGCGCCGGAGTGAAGATGCTCTCCCAGTGACAATCACCAAGGAAGCAGGGGATAGCAGCTCGCAACGCTCGCCTGTGGCGGCTTGGCAGACGCCCGCCCCCCCTCGCCCTCAATACCACAATCACACCACCCTAGCCCAAGAAGCCCTCTACCACTCATTCGGCAAGCAGTCCCAAGAAGCCAGCGGAGAGATCACCGTGGTGGCCTCGTGTGCCGAGGATCATTGATCACGGGCAGGCATCACCTATCCCCCATATTCTTAAACACACGGGCAATGTCTTCGCGTGCGGCCCCGTCAATAGAGGCGAGGAACGACTCTGAAATGGACTTAGCTAAGGTGGCTGTCTTAGCGGCAGCCGCAGCAATATAAAATTGATGCGCCCCATCGTCAAACTCAACCTTGTCAACAGCCATGTCAACCACCTCGCTAAACATCTCCGCCAAACCCTGACGAACGAGGGTATTGAGCTCCTCGTCCAGCTCCTTATAACTCATCATACCATAGCCTCCATTGTATATTGCGCAGGCTGAGCCTTACTCCAAGACTCTCCTTCTGCTATCAGCCCATTGATGATGTGGCACTGAATGAGCTCGTCCGCGCGGGATCCCACTTCGTTGAATGACCTCATGCTGCCTCTCCAGAATCCCCATGGCAAAGGCTTGCGCGTGAGCCTCCCCCTGAATCCATCATCATGGCACCCTTCTGGAACCCGCTCGAACGATAGACGGTGATGACCGTCCGGTATCCCTCATCGACTATGACAGTGACCCAGGCTCGGCGGTTGTCAGGCATGACTCGAGAGGCAATCAGTCCAAAGCGGCCGTCATTGGCCAATAGCCAGAAGTCAGGGCTGGATAGAACAGACTCGACGACTCGCATCGGGATGCTTCTCTCGTCCATGCGCTTCTTGGCGTGAATGGTGTAGATGGTTCTCATAGTGGTTGTGTTGGGGTAGGGCGGCCCTTGAGTTGGTGCCGCTCAGGTGGGAGCGAGTCTTGGGTCACCAGAGCCACAAGTCAACATCCAATTCCATCTCCAACGCCCACCGCAAGACATTTTTACCAACCCGCAAATGGCCGCGACACCCTTTCCTGCTTGCAAGCCACGAAGTTAAGTATCCCAGCAGCCAGCGCACTTTGCGCGCGCACTATTCGACTATAATCTTTGCATCTCCAGGCTTTCCTCGACCTTCCGACATGCAATTGTCTGCATCCCCATTCTACGCCCCAAGACCTCAGGTTTTGCCTGACTCAGATGGCGTTGGCCGACACCGTCATCCTCGATCGGCAGCTCGATGTACCGCCGTCATGACTCTGCCCCTGCGCAGGAGCATGGGGTTCAAGTGATGGACCCCATGCTCAGTCTCGCGAGAAACCACACTCTCATTCGACGCACTTCCGAAATGCAGATTCTTTCAAAATATTTTGGATTTCCGGCCATGGATCCACTCCCCCCAGCCCCGCGCGCTTGATCGCACTAGAGGCTTTGCCAGTCGAG
>NYXZ01000001.1 GCA_002686595.1 Planctomycetota bacterium
GCGGCCACAGGCTTCGTGCTGCAAAACAATCTCCTGATCGTGGCCGGTATGTTGGTGGGCGCGGCGGGCCTGATCCTGACGCAGATCATGTGCAAGGCCATGAATCGCTCCCTGGGCAATGTGCTCTTCGCCAAGTTCGGCGAGGACGGGGGCGGCGGCGGAGGCAGCGACGAATACACCGGCGTCACCTCGACCACCGCCGAAGAACTGGCGCCCCTGCTCGAAGCGGCTGGCAAGGTCCTGATCGTGCCCGGGTATGGCCTGGCCGTGGCCCAGGCTCAACACAAATGCCGCGAACTTGGTGACCTCCTGGAGAAGGAGGGAGCCGAGGTGGCCTATGCCATTCACCCGGTGGCGGGCCGCATGCCTGGCCACATGAATGTGCTCCTGGCGGAGGCGGATGTGGAGTACGACAAGCTCTTTGATCTGGACCAGATCAACGGCGAGTTCTCCCAGACGGATGTGACCATCGTCTTGGGAGCCAACGATGTCTGTAACCCGGCGGCGATTCGCGATCCTGAGAGTGCCATTGCCGGGATGCCGGTCTTGAATGTCTGGGAATCGCAGACCGTGGTCGTCATCAAGCGCTCCCTCTCCGCGGGTTATGCTGGCATCAAGAACGAGCTCTTCGAAGCTGACAACGCCCTGATGTTCTTCGCCGATGCGAAGAAGGCCCTCGAAGACCTGGTCACCGAAATGAAGGAACTGTAGCCAGCGAAGCGCGCAGCGGTGGCTCAAGGCAGAGCTCGGCAGCCCGCCTCTTGGGGCAGGCTTCTAAGGAAGGATTGACGTGTCTTCAGGCGTCGGTCCGGGGTAGCCGCTGGCGGGCTTCTCGCGACAGAAGTCGACCACGTTCTGGAGCGTGGTCCCGGCCAAAAGGGCCAGGAAACTCTCCGAGCAGTTGTCCCAGTATTCGTGCATGGGGCAGGCGCGTTCATCGCTGCATTCGGCCTGGCCCAAGAGGCACTTGCGCGTGGCGGTCAGGTGTTCCTGGGCGTCCACGATCTGGAAGAGGGTCACTTCCGTGGGGCGATGGATCATGCGGAAGCCGCCGCTGCGTCCCCGTTGGCTGTGGAGCAGGCCGCGCAGGACCAGGGGTTGGAGGATCTTGCCGAGGAAGGGTCCGGGAATGCCCAGGGTCTCGGCGACGTCCCGGGAGAGCTGGAAGCCCTGGCCGTGCTTCTGGGCCAGGAAGGTCATGGCGCGGATCGCGTATTCGCTGGAGCGTGAGATGGCTTGCATGGATGCCAAGTGGTGGGGAGGCGCTGGTGGTCGGAGGGGAGGTGGGGCGGCGTCAGCCGGACCCCGGATACGACCATATTAGACACTAAACAAGATAAATAAGTCTCAATCCGTCGTGATTTCGTGCGGGCGGCCGCCGGGGCGGCTAGACTGGGCCGGAGAAGCGCCCTGAAAATCGTGACAAGCCCCGCCCCAAGCCCCCGAGAAGCCCCGGAAGGGGAGCTGGAGGCCCTGCGCCATAGGGTTACTGAGCTAGAGGAGCGCATCCTGGAGGCCAGTCGCAGCCAGCGTCGGGGCGAAGTCGTCCCGGAGCGATTTGTGGATCCTGTCATCGAGAGTGAGGCCCGTCACCGGGTACTCCTGGCGGCGCTGCCGGATCCGGTGGTGACCATTGAGGACGATGGAGAGATCGTCTCCGCCAGCGATGCCGTGCGGACGGTGTTGGGTTACCGCCCGGAGGACCTCCTGGGGCGCAATGTTTCGTTGCTGGTCCCCGAGCCCAATGGCTCGCGGCACGACGAGTATTTGAGCGCCTATCGCGAGACCGGGGAGGGAGCCATCATCGGCGCCACGACAGAGGTCGAAGCGCGCCACCGCGATGGCAGGTTGGTGCCCTGCGAGCTATCCGTGGGAAGAGTGGATATCCCCGGACGCCCGCGCCCTCTGTTCACGGGTACGCTGCGGGATGTTTCCATGCGTCGGGCGGCGGAGGAATCGCTGCGGCGTCAGGAGCAGTTGCTGCGTGACATCTTCGACCAGGAGTATCAGATGGTCGGGTTGTTGAAAGCCGACGGAACCGTAGTGGAGATGAACAGGGCTGCTTTGGAAGCCGTGGGATTGCAGCGGGAAGAGGTCATCGGCATGCCGTTTTGGGAGACACGCTGGTGGCGACCCTTTGACGATTCAGAGCAGCGCCTGAAGCGCGCCGTGGCGGACGCCGCCCAGGGCGAGTTCGTGCGTTATGAGATCGTCTACAAGGACCGTCTCGGGGATGAGCGCTGCGTGGACTTTTCCCTGAAGCCCATTTGTGATGATGCCGGCCAGGTAATTCTGCTGTTGCCGGAGGGGCGGGATGTCAGCGAGCTAAAGCGCGCCCAGCGGGCGGAGACCAGCCTGCTGCGCGCCCTGGCGAGCATTGGAGAGTCCGCGGCGGTTCTAGCGCATGAGATCAAAAACCCCATCACCGGCATCAATGTCGCCCTGCGGGCCATGTCCCATCTGATTGGCGAGGACGACCGGACCATCCTAGAGGACCTGGTCTCGCGCCTGCGTCGGGTGGAGCGCATGATCACCCGCACCCTGTCCTTTGCCAAGCCGATTGAGCTGGTCCCCGCGCCCTGTGATGCGGAGGAGCTGTTCCGCAAAGTCTTGGATGACGTGCGCCTCGATCTCACGGCCCGGGGTATCGAGGCCCAGGTCCTGGTGGAGCCACGGGCGGTGCTCTTCCAGGCCGACGGTCCGTTGCTGGAGGAGGTTCTCTCGAACCTCGTGCGCAACGCCATGGATGCCTTGGGAGGGCCCGGGCGCATCGAGCTCGCGGCCAGCTATAGCGACGGTCGTGGGGTCCACCTACGGGTGGATGATGGGGGTCCGGGAATCCTGCCCAGTGTGCGGGACGACCTGTTCAAACCCTTTGTGACGACCAAGGAAGAGGGGACTGGGATCGGTCTGGCGGTATCCAAGCGTGTTGTGGAGGAACACGGTGGTATGCTCTCGGCCACCGAAAGCCACCTCGGCGGGGCCAGCTTTGTGCTGGAACTGCCCCAGCCCCAGTCACCCAATGACTAGTACCAGTCAGCCCATACGCATTTTCTTGATCGATGACCAAGCACTGGTACGGGCTGCCTTCCGTAGCTTCCTGTGCCAGAACGATCGTTTCGAAGTCGTGGGAGATGCGGGGGACGCGCGCGGAGGCATCGAAGAAGTTGAGAAGCTGCGCCCGGATATCGTGACCCTGGACATCACCATGCCGGGGCTATCGGGCATTGACGCCATACCTCGGCTGCGCAAGGTGCACCCGCGGGTTAAGATCCTGATGCTCAGCCACCACGAGGGGGACTCGTTGGTGGAACAGGCACTGCGGGAAGGGGCGGAGGGCTACCTCTCGAAGGATTCCGATCCGGCTGAACTGAGCCTGGCCATCGAGGCTGTCTACCGGGGAGATCCTTTTCTCTCGCCGCGTGTGGCCCGCGGCCTGGTGGCGCGCACCCGGCGCGGAACCGAAGACGGCGATGGAGTCACCAGCCGCATTCACCTCCTGACGCCCAGGGAGCGGGAGGTTTTTCAGCTTCTGGCCCTCGGGCGCAGCAACAAGGAAGTGGCCACGGAGTTGGGCATGAGCCTGGGGACCGCCAAGAAGCACCGGGAAAACCTGCAACGCAAGTTGGACTGCCACTCCGCGGCGGAGCTGGCCCGGCTGGCGATTCGCGAGGGTTTGCTGGAGAGCTGAGGGGACACGCCGGTAGGGCCTGGCGGGTCCTGGGCAGTGGGTCGTGGGTCGCGGGCAGGAGGGCCTCGCTAGATGGGGTGTGGGCTTCCTCGCGAGGAGAGATGGCCATCGGTATATGCCCATCTAAACTCACCCCAGGGCTGGTTTTTGCCTTTTTTCCTGACGAACGGATAAGGGGATCTTATACTCCGGTTGTGGGAGTCTCCTCGGCTCTCAACGCCGACCTCCTGTGGTCAGAGTCCTAGCTGCTCGGCTGGGGGGGAACTCAGGGTTACGGGTGGTAGGCCGCGCCGGGGAACCCCGCGACCAAAGGATCGCGGTGGCGGCATCCGTCGGCGACAAGCTGGCAGCTTCCACCGCGTCCTTTATTTTTGTCCCTGCTCCGCGGAGTCCTCGCCGTGCAATGGCAGGACCTGCCGCAGGCGAGCCTTGATCTCGTCCAACTCTCCGAGGAATGCCTCCCGCGCGTGCCAGTTGGCGGCACGCAGCTTGCCCCGCAGCTTCCCTAGGCGTTCTTCCAATTCGGCGAGGATGTTTTCAGGCGAACCGCTGGTGGATTGTATCCGCTGACTGGTCGGGTGATCGTGGCGGCTACGGGCCTCGTGGCTGAGGTCACGCAGTTCACCGGCCACATGGTGCAGCACATCATCCAGAACCAAAAGGCCCACGGGCTTCCCCTGGGCCAGAGCCGGCATGCGGCGAATGCCGTGACGGTTCATGCGCTCCAGGGCCTCGGCCAGATCGTCGGTTAGCTCACAGGTGTGGGCGGGCCTCGACATGATCTCACCGATTGGCAAGTGTGTGCCATCTCGGCCGTGTCCTACGACCCGCAGGGACAGATCGCGGTCGGTGACCACGCCAGCCAGCGCTCCGCTGTCATCCCTGACCAGTAGGATGCCGGCGCGGGCAGCTCCCATGAGACGGGCGGCGGCGCCCACCGATTCCCCGGTGCCAATGGTCTCAAACCGGCGGCGGATCAGGAGTTCGATTTCGTTCATGGTAACGCTCACTCCGGCCCGAAGATGGAGCCGTGGTTGGGCAGGGGCAGGGATTCGAGGACAAACGACTTCTGTACTGCGCCGGACAGGTGGCAGATGTCGGCGCTCAGAATCTGTATCAAGTCGTCGGCGGCGATCAGGCCCAGGAGTGCTCCTCCGGCGTCAACTATGGGCAGTCGGCGAATGCCGTGGACGCGCATCAGGTGGGCCGCCTCGGCGAGGCTTTGATCTCGCTGGATGGTGTGCAGGGGCGTGCTCATTAGTTCCGCCACGGTCACCGCTTCAGCAGCCAGGTCGCAGCACAACACACCGAGGGCAATGTCGCGGTCGGTCAGGATGCCGACGGGGTTATCCCGTTCATCGGTGACGATTAGCGAGCCCACATGAGCATTGTCCATCTGCTCCGCGGCCAGTTGGGCGGAAGCTGCCGGGGCAATGGTCCTGGGTTTGGCCAGGAAACGATTGGGTAGGGCCACGGGGACTCCTGGGTTGAGGTGTGGACGGTCTACATAGAAGGCTACCGCCCCGGGACCAAACGCGCTCCTCGCCCTCCTGCGTAGGAGGGAAGTGAACTGTGCGTAGCCTTGGACTAGCTAATGGGAAGCGTTTGCGCGCTCTGTGGCTACTTGGCCTGGGGGAAGGTCAGCACAGGCACATGGGCGTGGCGCAGGACAGCTTCTGCCACGCTGCCCAGGGCCAGGTGGCGGAAGCCAGTACGTCCGTGGGTCGACATGGCAATCAGGTCAACGCCGTTTCCGTCGGCGTACTCAGCGACGGACTCGGCGATGCTCCCGCCGGAAATTGCTTCGCTGGAGACTTCGGCATCTGTTCCGAGGGAAGCCTGCTGCTCTTCCAAGGCCAGGGCGGCGTGTTGCAGTTCATCATGCAGGTCGGGCGCGGAAATAGCCGGAGCCAAGGGCGCTCCGTGGGGCGCGATCTTGAGGTCCTGGACCACGTGCAACAGGGTGATGCGCGCTCCAAGTTCCTTGGCCAAGCTGGCTACTGGACGGCAGGGCCGCAGGGATTCCGGCGAGAGATCGGTGGTGACCAGGATGTGAGAGATGTTCATGGGACAGGCCTCCTAGGCTGGATGAAGGTGGGAACTGAGGAGCTCCCAACGCGTTGCATGGCTTCCATGATGAACCATGGCACAGCGTTCAGGAAAGGCCCAAATCAGGCAGTCCGAACAGATTTACTGGCGTCTACGCACATGGGCCCAGCGTCACCCATGCCAGGGGCGGGTAGCTTGAAGATTGTCGAGATGGCGCTCCCCGCGCCGGATAGCGAGGCAATCAAATGAGTGACCAGGAAAAAAACCAAGTGCCCCCCATCCGTCGCATCCTGGTAGGTGCGGATGAAGATGGACGCTCCAACGCCGGCCTGGAGATAGCCCTGGATTTAGCCGCGCGCTTTGACGCTCGCTGCGAACTAGTGCACGCCGTGCAAGTGCCGCCGTCTCTCTGGCCAAAAATGGACGCCGTGCGCCTGGCGGCCCTCAATGCGGAGACACTGACCAGTGCCTGGCGTGGGCAACGTTCACGCCTGGGTGTGTTTCTGGAATCACTGGGGCGCGACCCCCATGAGGCTGATGATCTACTGCAGGTTCTGCCTGGTTCTCCGGCGGCGGTCATCCTGCAACGCATCGCTGACTGGAAGGCCGACCTCGTCGTGCTCGGTCCCCATCGCCGCCGCGGCTTCATCGACTTCGGCAGTACGGCTCGGGCTGTTCTAGCGGAAACCCGAGTGCCGGTTTGGGTGCAGCCCGGCCCCGTGCATCAGATCAAGACCATCCTGGCCCCAGTGGATCAATCGCACGACAGCCTGGTGGCCCTGGACCGGGCGGCCGGCTTGGCCGCCACCTTCGGCGCCAAGCTCAAGATCATGCATTGCTTTGTGCCGCCGGATTTTGCCTATCCAGCTTCGGTGGATTCACCCATCCCGAGCCCCACCTATGTGGTCGATGAAATCCGCGCCTCAACCTTGGCAGAGTTCGAACGCCACATCGCTGAGCGCAAGTTGGGTGAGAGCTACCCCGACCTGGAATACGAACACTTGTTCCTGGAGGGGGCGGATCCAGCGGATCGAATCTTGGCCCTGGAGGATCAGGCTGACTTGATCGTGATGTCCACCCACGGTCGTACCGGTCTCTCCGCGGCAGTGCTCGGAAATGTGACCTATGCGGTGCTGAAGTCAGCCGAGATACCGGTGCTGGCTATCAGGTCTACGCTTCTCTAGTGCGAAAATCCTGGCCGGCGTCATCTGCCCGCAGGGTATGTCGGCGGCCGGCACCTGCCGCGCAGATACTCTCGTACTCCGCCTCGTAGAAGAACTGCTTATCGCCAAAGGCCGGGCGTAAATCGTCGAGCCAAACTGCCCGCGAGTCGTATTCAGCGAAGAATGGGCGTTGGACCCAATCCGCATTACGAGCTTGGATGAAGCGTAATACAAAGACCCGTTGTCCCTGGATTTCCGCCACGCCCTGTACTTCGACCTTGCCCGGGCCGGCGCTCATGGAAGGACCGCGCGCCGTGCGTGCCAGGCCCGAGACCTGGCGGATTGCATTGCGGTAGATCTCGGCTGCCCGGGCCAGGGGCACCTCGAAGTAGCCNCGGGGGCCCGTATCCCGTTCGACNAACATGTAGTAGGGCACCATGCCCAGGGCCACCTGGGTGCGCCAGGTTTGGGCCCAGGTATTTGAGCTGTCGTTGATCTTNGCCAGCANNGGNGCCTGGCCGCGCAGTANCACGCCAACATCNCGCAGGCGGCGNATGGCCTCGCGNGCGATGGGCGTCTCCAANTCGCGCCAGTGGTTGANGTGAGCCATGATGGCNACTTGNTTGCCGCCCGCCGCCAGGTTCTCAAACAAGCGCAATAGGTCGTCGGAGTCAGCATCGCTGACAAAACGGTGGGGCCAGAATGTCAGGGCCTTGGTCCCGATCCGGATGGACTGGATGTGGTCGTAGCTGGGCTCTAGCAGAGGTTCGAGGAATTTAGCCAAGAGCCGAGTGCGCATCACCATGGGGTCGCCGCCGGTGACCAGGAGGTCGCTGACTTCCTGGCGTGCTGCCAGGTATTGGTGGAGGTCTTGGGCCGATGTGCCGGCGATTTGCAGATCGCGATCACCGACGAACTGGGCCCAGCGGAAGCAGAAGGTGCAGAAGGAATGGCAGGTTTGCCCTTGGCTGGGGAAGAACAGCACGGTCTCCCTGTATTTGTGCTGGATGCCTTCCAGTCGTTCAGAGTTCCAGGTTGGGATGTTGAGATCCTGCTGGTCTGCGGGGTGCGGGTTCAGGCCGCTGCGAATCTCTTTGACACGCGCTGCAACCAACTCAGCCGGCGCCTCGCGCTGCAGGAGTCCGGCCAACTCGTCGAAGGCGGCGGTATCCAACATTTCCCGTTGCGGGAATGTGATGCGATAGATCGGATCATCGGGCACCCGGCTCCAATCGATGAGTTCGTTGACGATGTAGTCGTTGACCCTAAAGGGCAGAACCTGGGCGACCACTCGAATGGCCAGGCGGTCCTCTTCCGAGAGGCAGTCGAGCTGCGGAATGGAGTCGAGCTGGTTGACCGTGTAGGGCTTCAGCTTGCGCGGCGTGGGGGGGCCGACGCGGTGTAGAGTGTGGTCGATCATCTGGGGTGGTCGTGGGGAGGGGAGCCCTCGGTCCCTCCCCTAGATCCGTAGGAGCACCTGCCTGGGGGCCAAAACGGCGTAATAAATATACAAAATAGCCCCAAATAGCGCAAGGCGTCGAGGATGGCCCGCGCGCTGGGCGAGTCTATGTCTACGCGCTGCCCGCTGTGGGCATTCAGTCGATCTGTGCGCCGGGCTGCGTTTGTCCAGTCAAACGCACATAGATGTCGAACATCTTTTGTTCCACTGGGAAGCCGTAGAAGCCGCGCTTGAGACGCCAACCGGCGGCGCGACTGAGAGCCTTGCGCACTAACTGCGATCCTTCGCAAACATGCATGTCGTAGATCGCCGCGGTGTTGTTGTAGCGCCCCCAAGTGTGACGCACGGCTTCGGGGAGCGGCGTGTTTTGGGAGTTGTACTTGTACTCAAAGCAGTCGCCCCACTCTTCGAAAGACTGCGGTGGAAGGTAGCCAAGTTCCACCGCCTGGTCGAAATCAGGTGTGCCAGGGATGGGGCGAAAGGGATACACATCGGAACCTGATTCCGGATACATGTGCTTGATGCGCGCGGCTTGGCGCAGGGTCTCCTCCATCGATTCCTGCGTCTCGCCGGGGAAACCAATAATCCAGAACGTACCCGGAGTCACTTTGCGTTTGACGAGCTTGCCGATGGCCGTGGGGATGTTCTCGATTCCGATGTTCTTCTTGATGCGTTCCTGCATGGCGGCGCTGCCGGTTTCGGCGCCCAGCCAAAGGAGATGGCAGCGCGAGGCTTCGAGCAGGTCGAGGGTTTCCTCGCCGTAGCGCATGATGGTTTCGATCTCGATCGTGCCGTTCCAATGGATCGGTACCTTCAGATCCACCAGGCCCTGGCAGAATTCACGCGTGCGCTTCTCGGCTACGCCGAAGTTGGCGTCCTGGAAGCGCAGCACATCGAAACCAAAACGCTCTTGGAGGGCCGCGACCTCCTCGGCCAACTGGCGGCCGGGGATGGCCTTCCAGCGGCGTCCGCTGACCAGCGGCGAGCAGCAAAAGGTGCAGGGTTCCGGGCAACCGAAACTCGAGTAGAGGCTGAAGCCGCGGGGGGGAGCGTCGATTGTCCAGTGGCCCGGCAAGGGGAAGCGGTGACGCACCTTGGATTGGGTGGGGCGCAGTTGGAGTTCCACATAGCGTTCGTATTCCAACAGGTGCCAGGGCACCGGCTGGAACTCCTCGAACCCGACCACCGGGCGCGGCGCGGTACGCAGCACTTGGCCGTCGCGCTTGATGGCCAGCCCGGGCACATCGTCCAACGGTTCGCCGCTATCGAGAGCCCGCACCACATCCAGGAAGGTCAGCTCACCCTGACCGATGGCTACCGCGTCTGCGATGCCGCCATTCAGGTACATCTCCGGCGTGACGCTGGGGAACCAACCACCCCAGATGATGGGTAGATCGGGATAACGCTCGCGCACGGCCTTGGCCACGCGGTACCCGTCAAACACCTGGTAGCCGAGGATGCATGAACTGGCGAAGAGCAGGGCTCCATCGCAGGCTTCAAGCACCTTGGCGATGTAGTCCTGCTCGATCATGGCATCGATCATGACCGCTTCAAAGCCCTCGGCCACCGGGCCCGAGGCGATCTGCAAGAGCTCCAAGGGCAGGAGGTCGGCACTGAACATCTCACCCCGGTTCGGGTCAGCCCGGTGGGGGAGGAACAGGACGATCTTCTTCTTGCTGCTAAGCATGTCAGGCACTGGCCTTTGATTCGCTGCCGCTAGGTGGGCTCAGGTGGCTGGGGGTGGCCACCGCAATAACATCTTCCCGGGTTTGGCCGATCAGGCGCACATAGGTGTGGAAGAGTTTGTGTTCGAGGGGGAAGGTGTAGCAGCTCTTCTTGAGTCGCCAGGCCGAGATGGTCTTCATCAGGCGGCGCAGGGGCCCGCCGCCTTCCCGCGCCAGACCGTCAAAGAAAGTGGCCGTCACGCCATAGCGCCGCCACAGGCGCGTGATGTCCTGCGGCAGGATCAGGCTCTCCACATCGTATTTGTACTCCAGCACGGAGCCCCACTCGTCCAGCGTGGCCGGTGCCCGGTAGCCGAGGTCGACGGCGGTACGGAAATCTTCGCTGCCGGGGATAGGACGGAAGGGGAAGATGTCCGAGGCAGAGCCCGGGAACTTGTACTTGATCGTCGCCGCGGCCCGCAGGGTGGCCAACATGGCTTCCTCGGTCTCACCCGGATAACCGATGATCCAGGAGGTGCCCGTGGTGATCCCGCGCTCGAACATCTCGCGCATGGCCACTTCGATGTGATCCGTGTCGATGTTCTTTTTGATGCGTGCCTGCTGTTCCCGCGAACCAGTTTCAGCGCCGGGGGAGACCATGTGACAGCGCGAGGCGCGCATCTTGTCCAGGGACTCAGATTTGTAGCGCACCAGGCTTTCGACTTCATAGGTGCCGCTCCACCAGAAAGGTGCGTCGGCCTCGATCAGGGCATCGCAGAACTCGTTTGAGCGTTTTTCCGCCACGCCGAAGTTGGCGTCCTGGAAGCGCATCACATTGAAGTTGAAGCGCTCCTGGCATTCGAGCAGACGTTCCGCCAGGAGTTGTCCCGGGAGCGCTTTCCAGCGTCGGCCGGTGACCTCCGGCGAACAACAGAAGGTGCAGGGTTCCGGGCAACCGAAGCTCGAATAGTAGCTGAAGCCGCGCACCGGCGTGCCCGCGGGCAGATCCCAGGGATCCGGATATTTGTGGCGCAGTTTCCAGGGGCCGGGGTTGGCCTGCAGAGCGGCGTATTCCTCGTAGTCGATCAGGTGCCAAGGCACATCCGGTACTTGATCGAAGCCGCTTACCGGACGGTGTGCCGTGCGCAGGATTTGGTCGTCGCGCAGCAGGGCCAGGCCCGCCACCTCCGTCAAGTCCGTCCCGTTATAGATGGCCTGAACAGTATCCCAGAATGTCAGCTCCCCCTGGCCCAGGGCGACGGCGTCGGCCACGCCTTCACGCAGAAACATCTCCGGGGCAACGCTGGGGAACCAGCCTCCCCAGATGATCGGCAAGGCGGGATAGCGTTCCCGGACGGCCCGGGCCATGCGGGCTCCGTGGGCCACCTGGAAGCCGAGGATGCATGAGCTGGCGAAGAGCAGGGCGCCGTCGCACAGCTCCATCAAGCGCTGCTCGTAATCCGCGTGCACCATGGCGTCCACGATGACCACCT
>NYXZ01000002.1 GCA_002686595.1 Planctomycetota bacterium
CTCGGTGGGATGGTTTTTGATTGTGGTCATCGCGCGCTTCTTCGAGCACCTCTCCAACAATCTGGGCGGTTCCCTGGCCTTTATTGGTTCAGGCCTGGTGTTCATGTTCTTGGGGCTCTTTCTCGAACGCAATCGACGGCGCTGGGTGGCCAGTGCTCTGGGGGAAAGGCTATGAGTGCGCCGCCGAGGAATGCACAAGTGGAGGATGTCCGCGGCCGAGGGAGCCGGCGCTTTTTCCTGTTGGCCATGCTGTTCCAGCTCCTGGTCCTCTGCGGTTTGGTCCTGCGCGAGGAACGGGCCATCACCGGCGGCCGCACGATCTTCCTGGAGGTGAACCGCGCAAATGTCAACCTCGCCAGACCTGACAGGTTCTTCCGCCCCAACCTCACCCTGCGCAACCACAGCCTCGGCAACCTCGTCCATGACCCCCAGGATTTATCCCTGGCCCCATCGTCCTTCCGTAACAATATGTGGCTGCGGCTGGAACCCGACCTGCCCTGCTGGCGTCCCGTGGAACTGCGCCGCTCCGCTCCCCAGGAAGACATCGGTGAACTGTGGTTGCGCGTCAGAGTCACCATGGGGATAAGCCGAGTCAGCGGCCAAGGCGCCGGACGCGGATCGTGGGGAGACGGTGAAATCGTGGCCATTGATCCAGCCCTGCGCCTCTTCTACCGACCCAGTTCTCTCCCCGGCCGCCGTCTGGACGATGAGGAGTTCCCGGAGGATGGTCCGCCGCTTTCCGTGCGCATCAGTGTCTCCGCCGATGGCCGCGGCACGGTTCAGGATCTGCTCGTGGGAGAACTCTCCTGGGACGAGTGGATCTCAGGCCAGCAGCGCTGACCTGCGCCACCGGGGCGTGTAGAATGCCCCGTTCATGAGCGTGCTCAACTGGATGGATATCAAGGATTTGGACCAGGGCTCACCGGCCCTGGACCTGCTCGCGGGCCTCAATCAGCCCCAGGCCGAAGCTGTCAGCCACGGCGACGGTCCACTGCTGATCCTGGCCGGGCCGGGCTCCGGCAAGACGCGGGTCATCACCAATAGGATTGCCCACTTGATCACGGAGCGCGGCGTGGCGCCCCACGAGATCCTGGCCATCACCTTCACCAACAAGGCGGCGCGCGAGATGCGCGAGCGGGTGGGAAAGTTGCTGGCGGTGGAGGGGGCCTGGATTTCCACCTTTCACTCGATGTGCGCCCGGATTCTGCGCCGCGAGATCGAAGCCCTGGGGACTTGGACCCGGGATTTTTCGATCTACGACACAAGCGACCGCAACCAGCTCCTGAAGAACCTGATCAAGGAGGCGGGCTATGATCGCACGCGCTTTCGCCCGGCCCAGGTAGGTGGTTGGATCAGCGAGTGGAAAAACCGTTGGGCGGTGGAGGACGACAGCGAACTCAGCATCGTGGGAGGAGCTGGCGATCCAGATGGGGAAGCGGGCATGGACGAGGAGGTCTTCGACAAGGTGCGCCGCAACTACGAGAAGGCCATGGGGGAGAACAACGCCCTGGACTTCGACGATCTGATCCTCAAGGTGCTGGATCTCTTCGATGGGAATCACGGGATCCGCGACGCCTATGCCCGCCGCTTTCGCTATGTGATGGTTGACGAATACCAGGACACCAACCGGGCCCAGTATCGCATCACGCGCCACTTGGCATCCTGGCATGAGAACCTGGCCGTGTGCGGTGATCCGGATCAGTCGATCTACGCCTGGCGCGGGGCGGACATCCGTAACATCCTGGATTTCGAACGGGACTTCGGGGCACCGCGGGTGGTGCGCCTGGAGCAAAACTACCGTTCCAGTCCCATGATCCTGGGAGCGGCGGACGCCCTGATCGCCAACAACCGCGAGCGCAAGGAAAAGGGCCTGTGGACTGACCGGGAAGGTGGCGAGCGCTTGGTGGTGCTCGAGTGCGGTGACGAAAACGACGAGGCGCGCCAGATCACGACCCAAATCACGGGGCTCATGGCGCGCGGCGAGAGCTTGGCGGGGGTGGCCATCTTCTACCGCGTGAACTTCATGCAGCGCGCGCTGGAAAGTGCCCTGCGTTTGGCGCGCGTGCCCTATCAAGTGGTGGGCGGCGTGGAGTTCTACAAGCGCCGTGAGATCCGCGACCTGGTCAGCTTCCTGCGCTTGATTGTGAACCCGGTGGACAACATCGCTTTCTTGCGGGTGGTCAATGTACCGGCTCGGGGCGTGGGGGCGCGTAGCCTGGAGGTGCTCGGCGGTTGGGCGGCGGATCGGCGGCTGTCATTGCTGGAGGCCACTCGTTCCAGCGAGGCCCTGGCGGCTATCCGCGGACGGGCCAAGAAAGGCCTGGCGCTCTTCGCCGGTATGATGGAGCGCCTGGAGGAGTTCCGCGCCGCTGATGCGGCGGTGGCGGTGGATGCGGTGCTCGATGAGATCGATATCGGCCTCTGGTTGGCCCAAATGGACGACGAAAACCTGGCGGACCGCGAGGCCAACCTGGATGAGCTACGCAGCCACGCCGAGGAATACGATCGCCTCAATCCGGAGGGCGGCCTGGGCGGATTCCTGGAGGAGATCGCCCTCGTGTCGGAGGTGGATGACCTGGAGGATGACACGGACAAGGTGACCTTGATGACGCTGCACTCCGCCAAGGGCCTGGAGTTCCCGGCGGTCTTCATGGCGGGCCTGGAGGAGGAGATCCTGCCCCACGGTCGGGCCCTGGCGGAAGGCGTGGACGGAGAGGAGGCGGCCTTGGAGGAGGAGCGGCGCCTGTGTTATGTGGGCATGACCCGGGCCATGGAGCGTTTGATGTTGAGTTGGGCACGCACGCGCTTGCACTTCGGCGAGACGCGCTACCAGCGCCCTTCCCGTTTCCTGGATGAGATTCCCGGCGAGTTCGTGGAGGGTATGGATGGGGAAGGAGAGGAGGCGGAGGTCCTCGGTTCCTACGAGCCCGGGCCAGAGGCTCCCAAGTTGAAAGTGGGCCAGCGCGTGGATCACGAGCACTTCGGGCGCGGCACCCTGACCCAGCTGGTGGGCAGCGGCATCAACGCCCGGGCCACGGTGGACTTTGTGCATGCCGGGACCAAACAGCTCCTGGTGCAGTACGCGAATCTGACCATCATCGAGGTGCCGCAGCGGTGAAGGAGGCCGCCGAAGAGCGCCTGGCGGAGCTGGTGCGGCAAGCGCAGCAGGCGGGGACTTTGGCGCAGTTGGAGGAAACCTTTGCGCGGTTGGCAGCGGAGTCCCGTGGGGCGTCGTCCAGCGCGGCGCCGCCCGGCGCTGAGTCGGCACAAGCCACGGCGGGCCAGGACGAAGTGTTCCCCGGACGCTTTGGCATGCTGGGCGCCAGCCCGGCCATGGTGCGCCTTTTTGATCTCATCGAGCGCGTGGCTGGCAGTGATGTGTCAGTGCTCGTGGTGGGGGAGACGGGGACCGGCAAGGAACTGGTGGCGCGGGCCTTACACGAACACGGAACCAGGGCCGCGGGCCCCTTCCTGGCGGAAAACTGCGCGGCGGTGCCGGCGGAATTGCTGGAGAGCGAACTCTTCGGACATGAAAAGGGTTCGTTTACCGGGGCCCATGCCAAACGCGTCGGCCACTTCCTGGCGGCGGATGGTGGCACGCTGTTCCTGGACGAGATCGGTGACATGCCCCTGGCGATGCAGGCCAAGCTCCTGCGCGTGTTGGAGGAGCGCGAGGTGCGCCCGGTGGGCTCCAACAAGACCGTTCCCGTGGATGTGAGTCTGGTGGCCGCCACCCACCGGGACCTGCACCAGCGCTGCAGCACGGGGGAGTTCCGCGAGGACTTGCTCTACCGCTTGCAGGTTGTGACCGTGGAACTTCCGCCTCTGCGTGAGCGAAAAGGCGATGTGCGCCTCTTGGCGCGGCACTTCCTGTCCGTCGCCGAGGGCCAGATGGGACGCGCTGCCTCCTTGGACGAAACTGCCCTGGCCTGGTTGGAGGAGCAGCCCTGGCCTGGAAATGTGCGCCAATTGGAAAACGCCATTCAACGCGCCGTGGCCATCTCCGCCGGCCAGATAACGATCGCGGACCTGGCCGAGGCCTGAGGGAGTCGACTAGCAGCTTCAGAGGGCGTATTCTGCTGCCATGGCTATCCTGATCTTGGACGATGGCGAGACGCGGCGCCGGTTCCGCTTAAATGATGGGACGATCACCCTGGGCAGTGCGCAGGACTGTGCCCTGCGCCTGACGGCGCCCGGTGTGGCCGCACAGCACCTGGAGATCATCTCCGAGCGCGGCAATGTGCGCATCAAGGTGGCCAGCGGTGTGATGCCGGTGAAGGTCGCTGGCCGTTCAGTTTCCGATGAGGCTCCCCTGCGCCCGGGGACGACGGTCAGCATCGGTGAGGCCAAGCTGTCCATACAAGCTGAGGATGGAGAACAACCCAAACCCCTTGGTTCGGCGGGTGCTCGTAGCGCTGGTGCTCGCAGCCGTGCTGCCGAAGGACGCGCCGCTGGAGCCCGGGCCCCTGCAACGAGTACCACCGGCGGCGCCCGGGCCAAGGGCAGCGTCCAACGCTCGCGCCCGCGGGCGCAGATCAAGCGCGGCTTGCCCACTTGGGCCATCCTGGCCATCTTTGCCGTGGCCATCTTTGTGGCCTACAAACTCGTCGGTTCCACGGTGGAGAGCACCCAGGGCGGTGGCTTTGACGCGCGCACGACCCTGGTGCGCGTGACCGACCTCATCAAGCAGGGCGAGTACGGCGCAGCGGAGATTGAACTCGACCGCGTACCTGCCACGGCGACTCTCTCCGATTCCATGCGTTCCAGCTACGCGGACCTGCGGCGCCGGGTGCAGGAGGGCTACGCCGCCGGCGAGGAGCGCGTTCACAACCAAGCGGGCACCGAATACTTGGAGACGCAGCTCAAGAAGTTTGAACGCCAGCGTCTCCAGGGCCAGCCGGCGCCGGAGAAGGTGCGCGTTTTCCTGAAGCGCTGCCGTCACTTCCGGGAGACCTGGCCCACGCACCATGACCTGGGTTGGGTCAGGCGTCACGAGGGACGCTTCAAACGCCTGGTCGATCTTTCCATACCTCCGACCTTTGTGGACATCGCCTTCGAGGTGAAGACCATGACCTGGGCCAAGCCCCGGGACTATGGCTTGGCCTTCGCTCTCATCAATGAGTTCCTGAATACCTCCGGCAGTGACGAACGGGCCCAGGCCCTGGAGCTAATGGATTCCCTGACCGCAGAACGCGAAGAGTACTTCCTCGATCGCATGTTGCAGGCCAAGTACGAATGGGAGAACGGCCGCAAGGGCCCGGCGGTGGCCTGGCTTGTGTCGCTCATCACGCGCATCGGCGAGCGCGAAATGGAAGATCAGGCCGCCCGCGAGATGGTCATGCTGCCCGGCATCGACGGTTGGCTGCGGGGCTACAAGACCGACCAGGTCGATAAGTACCGGGCCCTGATGAAGAACGAGATCGTGGCCGCCAAGGCGCGCGAGTTTGGCATCGAATAGGACCGCGTCGGCTGGATTGCGCTCAGCCGCCGCGCCGCGCGGCGCAGGAGGCCTGCACGCTGCTGATGGAACCGGCGGCGCCGCTGCGCACGGGGGGCTGCCCGCGGACGCTCAATTCCCAATCGGTATGGGGCGGCAGGCCGCGGAAGCGCAGGATGCCAGCTTCATCGCTGGTGGCGCTCCAGGTGCCGCAGCCGGCCTGGGGTGCAGCGGCCGGGCGCAGGCACTCGCGCCGATCTGGCAGGGGCGTGCCCGCTGCATCGAGCAGCAGCAAATCGAGGCCCGCGGCGGGGATGGCGCGCAGGATCTGCGTCGCGGATGTTCCCGTTTCCACCACAAAAGGAGTGGGGTCGATGCAATAGCCGGGGTCAGCCAGGGCCTCTTCCGGGAGCGATTCCAACCCCGAGGTCCAGCGAGAGAAGCCGGCCCAGGCGCGCCAGGTGCCAGAGATCATGTTCATCCGCAGGGGAGCGCCGCGCTGGAACATATTGGTGTTCAGGCCGATGGCGTCTTCGCTGCCGGAGCGACACAGCTTGCCCATGAGGTAGGGGGAACTCTCTGCTTCGAGGTCCGCTACGCGCGGCGGCAACTCGACCATGAGCGTGCGTTCGTTTGCTCGGCGCACGAGTATCGGCAGCTCGATTTGGGTCACGCCACTCATGGCGAACTCCACCGGCTCAGGGTTACCGGACAGCACCCAGAGCGGCCTGTGCCGGGCCGCCACGCTGCGCAGGTGCAAACTGTAGTCGCCGAGAGCCAACCCCTTGAGCGCAGCGGGCACTCCCACGGACACCGGCAGGCTCGCGGACCAGCTGCCGATGTTGTCCGCGCCAATCGGAGGCCCACTGATATGTGCCAAATAGGCCGGTGGAGATCCGGCGCTGTCCGGCGTCGGTAGGAAGACCTCCTCGGCTGGTATGCGTTCTCCGCTCTCGTCCACGCAGAAAACATCCAACTGGAGTTCTGTTTGCCACTCTCCTCCCAGGGTGCCGATGTCAGCATCCTCGCCGGCCGGGACGCGGCAGGTTGTGCGCGCAATGCCCGCGGCCCCGTCCGTGTCGCTCCACTCCAGCTTGATTAATTTTGGTCCTGGCAAAACCGCAGGGAAGTGGAAGATACCTCCCTCCATGCCATCCTCGCTGGAGTTGCGCACATGCTTGGCTTCGAGGTATGGAACCGAGTAGTCCGGGCCATCGTAGGGATTGAGCCATTTGTCCACATGAAAGAGCTGGACCTGTACCGTGCTTGCGCGCCCATTGAGAGTGCCGTCCAGGCGCCCGGTGACAGAGCCGTGGGGAAGCGCACTCATTGTGATGTAGGTAGTTTCCTCGTCCTTGATTTCCAGGTTGCCTGAGATGCGCGCGCCGAGCATGGGCGGCAGTGGATCCGAGTGCGAGATCGAGCCGTTTGGCTTGAAGGGAGAGTGCTCCAGCGGGGCTGGATCGAAGAGCACCGGCGGTCCGCCGTTGATGGCTATGCGCCAGGGGCGGCCACTCGGCAGGCCCTCCCAACGCACGAGTTCGCCGGGGGCCGCCGTGCGCGGCAGGATCTTGGGCTGCAAGCAGCCTGAAACCGCGGCTGGGCACCAGGCGTGGGGTAGCTGCGTGGGGTGTTCGAGGAGCAACTCCAGGCTGCTCAGCCAGTTGTGTTCATTCCATTCTCGGCCGTCGGCGATGGGCGGCAGCAGACAGACATCCAGCAGGCCCGACCAGCCGTTACCGCCGACGATGGAAAGCTCCACCGTCCCGCCCCGGGAGAGGGGGACGGTCAGTTGATCGCTACCCAACAAAACCTGGGACCAGGGCAGGAATCCGTCGGCGCGCACCTCCACGCCCAGCACACCGCGCACGGGCACTGTCAGCTCGCCGGCCGCGTCCGTCATTCCATCCAACTCGTCATTCAACCAAACCACATGCACCGCGGCTGCAGCGATGGGTGTGTCGTCGGCTTCTCTGACAACGCGGATGAGCGTCGGTTCGGAGGTCGGAGGCGGCGCCTGTTCCGGTGAGCGGGGCTGGGCCGCCGCCAACTCCGGAAGAGAAGTGGGCAGTTGTGCGCGCTCCCGGTCACTGGTGCCAGCGGACAAAAGTCCCGCGCGGACTCCGGCGGCGACTTCGGCCTGCTGAGCGCTTGCCGCTCGCCAGAGATGGACCAGGGCAAGCACGCAGGCCACGACTCCCAAGGCCAGCACGCTTCTCAGCCCTAGTTCTCCGAAAGAGCGCGGCGGCGAGTGCCTCATCGGGGGCACCCCAGTTTCTCAAGGACCAGGTCGTCACAGCGTCCTTTCAATTGGTCAAGACGCGCATGGGCCACATCGAGACCAAACCAGCCTCCGTCGGCGGCCACGCCTAGCTTGAGTTCCGTTTTGTACTCAATGAAGAAAGAGGTCAGGCACTCAGCATTCCATTCGCTGGCCGCTGGCGGGGCGCAAAGCGCAAGCAGGAAGATGGGCAAGAGTCCCACCAGGCCGCGGTGCAAGAGTGCTCTGGCGATGGACATAGGGATCTCCGGTAATGGGTTTGGGAAGTGGGGAAGAAGGTGGGAAGCGCTCCCTGTTCCCTCGGGCCTTGCATGGTAATGCACGGCCCGGCCTGCTGGCCCCGGGGCACTTCCCTCAATCGCTATCAATTAGATAGGGCCGGGGAGGCTGAACATTGGTCAATGTTCGCGCCGCGGGGCGCAGGAGGCCTGCACATTGCTGATGGAACCGGCGGCGCCGCTGCGCACTGTGGGGTGTCCGCGCATGTTCACGGCCCATTCTGTGTTTGGCGGCAGACCGCGGAAGTGCAGGATGCCAGCTTCATCGCTGGTGGCGCTCCAGGTACCGCAGCCGGCGTTGCTGTAGTCGGTTGGGTAGATGCACTTCCGCACTCCGGCCTGGGGCAGGCCATGCTCGTCCAGCAGTAGGATGGCCAAGGCGGCGGCGCGGATCGGGGTCAAGGTCACCGACGCTCGGTTGTCGGCACCAATCTCGAAAGGGGCGGGGTCCAGGCACCAACCGGGGTCTGCGTCGACCTGGGCCCCATCAATGGTCGAGGCCGAGGTCTCGAGGCAATAGGTCCCCCAGGCCCGCCAAGTTCCGGGATAGGCTGTCAGGCCGTGCTTGGCATCGGGGCCATATCTGCTTTCGATATTGAACGGCATGGAGCCGTGCCCATCATCGCATACGAGGTGGCCGGCATACCGGCCCCGGGGCGCGGCGCTCGGACCTTCCGCAGCGGGTGGCCAGGCGGCGACTACCGTCGCCCTGGCGGACCGGCGAATGCGGACGGGGATCTCGATGACAGCGCCATCGCTCAACAGGGTGCTGATCTCCTGCGTCCTGGGTCCCGGAATCCAAGGGCTCTGGAGCGCGGGCGAGAGCGCCCCAAGCTCAACCCGGTAGTGGCCAGGGGGCATGCCCTGGAGCGTGGCAACCTGGCCCGGCAGTACCTCAAGGGTCGCCATCCAATCGTCCTCGCCGTAGAGGTAGACTGGGTAGAAGGAGAAACCCGGCGCACCGCTGGGAGCGGAACTCAGCACCTCTTCGTGGGCTATCCGTTGGCCACGGCTATCCAGGTAGATCACGGTCACCTGGAACTGCGTGTTCCATTCACCGCCGATCTCACCCAGGTCGATGCTTTCCCCGGCGGGCACCGTAAACATCCTATGGGTGACTCCGATGCTGCCATCAGTGGTAATCCAGCGGGCCCTGAGCGTTTTGGCGCCGGGAAGAACCGCAGGAAAAGAGAACCCCCGGGCGAGGTCGGCGGCACCCTCCAAATGACCCTCTTGCCAGAGGTTCGTGTATTCTGGGCCACCGTATGGGTTTTCCCACAGATCGTTCTGATGCAAGCGGACATCAAGTTCCGCCACTCTCCCCACGAGTTTCGCCGCCAACCGCCCGACGACCTCGCCATGGGACAGGAGTTGTGCCTGCACCTGAACCGTGGCGTGTTCGGTGATCTCGAACTCCCCAGAGAACACGCTGCCGGTCTTGCGGCGCAGCTCATCGGTGAATGCGATGGCGCCGTCTTCACGGAAGATAGAAGTCGCCCCCGGAGTCGGGGTGAAGGCCGTCGGTGGACCGTCTACTACTGCAATGCGCCAGGGCTGACCGCCGGGCAGTGCGGGCCAGACTACGCTTTGTCCTGGCATGACCTGGCGCACAAGATCAGCTGGCGTCAAACTGCCGGCGACGGAGCGGATGAACCAGTCGTGGGGGAACTGGTCCGGGTGCTGCTGGAGGATTCCGAGGCTGGAGTGCCAGTTTCTCACCTGCCATTCATGCCCATTGGCGACCGGCGGCAGCAGACAGACTCGCAGGGGCGAGCTCCAGTTCAGGTCTCCACCGACGAACACCTCCAGGCGGCCACCGCGGGACAGGGGCACGGTGATGCTCTCTTCAGCCAGGAGCACCTGCTTCCAGGGAAGGAAGCCGCTGGCGCTGACTTCGAGGGCCAGGATTCCACGTACTGGAACCGTGGCGCTACCGTCGGCGGCCGTATTCAGGTGGGTCTCTCCGCCGCGCCAGACCACATGGATAGTTGCCTCCGGCACCGGCGCCCCATCCACCTGGGCAACCACGCGAATCAGAGTTGGCTTCGCCAGCGGTGCCGGGGCCTGTTCCTCCACGCGCACCACATCCGGCGGCCCGCTGGGGGCCAGCAGGCCTTCCGGGGAGATTGTCCGCTCGCCAGCGCCGTGGGCTTGGGGCGCAGGTTGGGCCAGAACCCCTGGGGCCTGGTGCCCGCCGTGGAGCTCAAGTGCCAGGCCCGCGATCAGAGCGACGCCGAGCAGGCCCCAGCCCCAACGCCGTTTGCGGGGATTGGAGCGCGAATCTGATGATCTTCGGGTGTTGTTCATTCTGGACACTCCAAGCGCAGGAAGGCCTCATCCTTGCGGCGTCCCAAAAGGGAGAAGAAGGGCAAGAGGCCGACGAGGCCGCGGTGCAATGGTGCTCTGGCGATGGGCATCGTGATCTCCGGTTTGAGAAGTGGGGAAAGAGATGGGCGGCGGATCTCCGTCGTCCATATCTCCGCCGCGAGTCAGCCCGGGGCAACATAGGCCCGGGCGAGGTCTGAGCGTCGCTGCGCTGCATGGTGTCCGCGAGTGAGGCGGGCATCTCCGTTACTGACTGTCGGTGGAGAGCCTGGGTGCGAGGGCAACTCCAACGATCAGTATCCTATGTCATCCCTTCGGTGCCGTGGGACAGATCTGTAATGACAATACCGGGAAAAATGAGCTAGTCCGCAGACGCGGCGCGTGGGGCGGATTTGACCGGCGTGGGCAACAAATCTGAGTAGAGGTTCGTCAGGGCGCGGGCGTAACCCATGGGCTCGTCGGCAACGTCGCGGGCAACGTCGCGGGCAACGTCGTCGGTAACTTCGTCGCCCCGGAGTCGTCGACGGGCCTGCTGGCCCATGGCGCGGGCGGCGGCGGGATCGTCTAGCAAATGGGTGATGGCTGTTGCCAGGCTCTGTGGGTTCTCGCGCTCGACGAGCAAGCCGCTGACGCCATCCTCCACCAGGGCGAAGGCACTACTTACGGCGGTCATGACCGATGGCAGGCCCAGGGCCAGGGCTTCATGGGCCAGCCAACCGGGACCGCATTCGCGGCTGCAGTTCACGTGGATGTCGAGTTCCGCCAAGAGGCGCGGCGTCTCCGGCGCTCCCGGGGCTGCGATGGTCACGAGATGTTCGATGGCAGCTTCGCGGACTTGGCGGCGCAGGGTTTGCTCCAAGGGGCCTTCCCCCAGGACGACGAAACGCAAGCGTCGGCCCGAAAGGCTCAAGCTGCGCGCGGCTTCAATGAACAGCTCCGTGCCCAGGTCCCGGTCCAAGTAGCCGGAGGTGCCGATGACCGCCGGTTCCCGGGCCAGGTAGGCGCGTGGTTCGCCGCGCGCCGGCTGTGGCCCGTGTTCGATCACGCGCAGGAGATCCCGCGGCAGGCGCCCGCGATTGACCACGCCTTCGGTCAGCGTGGAGCAGGTCAACACCACCGCCGCCAGCAGGTTTGTGTCGCGGGGCAGGCGGCCCGTCACCGGACGGCCGAGCTCCAACACATAGGGCCGGTGCAGGCGCGCGGCGAGGTCGGCGCCACAGGCTGCCAGGCCCGCGCCGGTCACATGCAAGAGGTCCGGCTTGAGGGCGCGCACTTGGTGCGCCAGGCGGCGCGCCACAAAGGGATTGTTGGGATTGGGCGTGCCGGCCTCGGTTTCGATGATCGGAATGCCTGCCGCGGCGAAGGCCGGCGAGCGCGTTCCCGGGGCGGCCAGAACTGAGACGGAGTAACCTTCATCGCGCAGCACGGTGGCGCTCACAAGCAGACGGCGGGTAGCTCCCGAGAAGGCCAGCGGGCCGTGGAGCAAAACCACATGGGGCGCACCCATTAACTATTGGCCTGCTCTTGTTTGGCCCGTTGCCGCCGCCGCCGTTCCGCCAGGGGCAGGGGGTCGAGGGTGCCGGGCCGCGTGCGCCAACGCGGTTGGTGCCAGGCCCATTGCTCCGGATGGGCGCGGATCCAGCTCTCCAAGTGCAGGTTGAGGCGCGCGGAGAGATCCTCCACAGCCGCTCGGTGCTCGAGGTCGGGGTTCAGGTAAAGGGGCGTGTCCACGCGCAGGACATACTCGGTTCCCGCCGGGTCGCTGGCAACGCAGGAAACTGGAATCAGAGGCAGGCGCGCCGCCCGGGCCAGGGCCGCCGGGGCGGTCATGGTCAGGGCGGGCGTGCCGAAGAACGGCAGGAAGGCGCCGTCCAGGCGGCGCGCCTCCAGATCCGGCAGCAACCCGATCACACCGCCGGAGCGCAGGATACGGAGCAGGTCCCGGGGCGAGCCATCCTGGGGCAGGGTGGTCAGGCCGTGGCGGCGGCGCATGCGCGCCAGCCAATCGTAGGAGGAATCGTCGCGGCGCAGCTCGCCCACCACGCCACCGCTGAAGCCCAGCCGGGACAGGCGGGCNGCCAAGAGTTCCCAGTTGCCGAGGTGGGCGGTCACCACGATNGCTCCGGGGCCGGCGGCCACGGCCTCGCGCANGTACTCGATGGNCGCGTCGATGCGCACGCAGTTGTCGAGCCAGGTCCCGGCCCGGGGGCCGCCCAGGCGTCCCCATTCCCCGAGCAGGCGTCCGGCGTGTTCCAGGGAGGCCCGGGCCAGGCGCTTTTCCGCGGCGGGCGAGAGTTCGGCGCCGAAGGCCAGGCGCAGGTTGTCCCTGGCACGCTGGCCGTGGAGCGTGTGGCTGGCGAGGCGGGCGGCGCCGGAGAGGGCGCCCCGGCGCAGGGGGCCCGGCGCCCGGGCCAGGCAAGCGGCTCCGGCGCGCAGGATGGGCGAACGCAGGCGGCGGCGCAGGGGCTCAGCCATGTCCCCAGTTGGCGCGCAACTCGGCCCGCTCTTCATGGGAATGGCGTTGGGCGGCCAAGTAAGCGTCTTGGAAGGCCGGTGCGGCGGAGAGGTCCAGGCCCAGGGCGGTGCAGCTGGCTGACAACTCGTCCCAGCGTTGACTTGCGTGGAGCGGTTGTGGACCGAGCGGTTGCGGGTCGACAGGCCTTGGATCAAAGCCGGGGGCCAGCAAGAGCGTGGAGTCTGACGCGGTGCAGAGGATGGCGCCCGGTTCCAGCGAGGCCGACAGGCCGCGGTCGTGGAGTGAGCCGATGAGTTGTCCGAGGGCGGCGGCGTGTTCGGAGCGCGCCGACTCCGCGGTCAGCGGGCGGCTGTCGCGTGGAACGCGATAGAGGATGCGTGCTCCCCTGAGATCACAAGCGGCGGGGCGGGCGGCGTCCAGGTGGTGTTCCTCGGCCAGGGCGGCGGCGGCCCAGGCGCGGCGCGTTGCGGAGGACGACGGGTAGGCGTGGCCGGTGTAGCTGTAGTCGCCTTCCGCCGTCGGTAGTTGGTCGTCCAGCACCCAAGCCCGGGCCAGTTCGAGTGACAGGTCGCGCCGCCGCAGGGCGCGGCCCGAGCCAGCGTCGAACTCCCTCGTGGGTTTCGAAGAGCGGAACCAGACCCGCAGGCGTCGGCGGCAACGGGCGCGGCGCAGGATCCGGGCCTCGTCTTCCACGCGCCGTCGCCAAGTGGCGGGCGGCGTGGCCTGGCCCTCTAAACCCCTGACCAACTCTCCCAAGACCAGGGACCGTTCTCCTGGCGTCAGCATCTCCCGCGTGGCGGCGACGAGGGCGATCAGTTGATCCGTGCGCGTACCGTCGAGAATGGTGGGGGGCGGCGTTGGGCGACGCTCGAAGCGCGCTCCACGCAGGTCCACGAGAAAGGCCCGCCCTTCCCCGTCGAAGATGACATTGCCAGGGTGCAGATCGCTGTGGCGCAGGCCTGCCTCGAAGATGCGCGCCAGAAGTCGTCCCAGGGCCCGCAGGCCGGCGCGGCGCCCGCGCGGCCAGGGCGCGGTGCCGCGCAGGATCTCCGCCAGGGGGAGCGCCCCGGGAATCCACTCGGTTGCCAGTTCCCAGCGGTTGCCCGTGCCGCCCACCGCGCACCTGTCGAGGGCTCGATCTTGATCCGCCCGATTGCCATGGGTGCCATGGGTGCCATGGGTGCCATGGGTGCCATGCGTGCCATGGGCGCTCGGGGCGCTCCGGCGCGCCAGCTCCAGCACGCGGGGGACCGGAAGGCCCCGGCTGCGGGCCTCCCTCAGAGCTCTGGCCTCGGCTCGAGCACGCGCCCCGTCCCGCAGGCGATCCCACGGGCCAGGTGCGTGAAAACGCTTGATGGCCCGTTCGGGCATCCCGGCCAGGCCATCTTCGCCATTATTACCGGCTCCGCTGGCTCCACTGGCCAGGCCCACCCCGGCCGCCCCGGCCGCCCGAGCCATCTTCTCCGGCTCCCGTCGCACCGTGCGTTTGCTGTTTCTCTTGATCTCCCTGGCCCCGGGCATGGGGAGATCATACCCGTTTCCGTATCCTCCTGGGCCGTGCGGCTCCCCTCCTACATCCTGCGCCAACTGCTGATATCCATGCTCTTCTCCGTGGGAGGGCTGGCCTTCGTGGCTCTGCCGGGGACAGCCGTGGCCGCCCTGGAGAAGCTGCCCAGCGTCAGCACCCTGAGCCTGGTGACCTACATGGCCATGGGGCTGGAGGAGCTCCTGCCCTACTTGGCGCCCCTGGGCTTTTTGTTGGCCGTGGTTTCCACCTACGGGCGACTGGCGACGGACAACGAGTGGACCGCCATGCGCATGGCCGGCCTGCACCCCCTGCGCACAATCATGCCGGCCCTGGTAGTCGCCATGCTCCTCTCTCTTATCACCCACGGCATCACCGCCACAGACCTGCCCCAGGTCAAGGATCGCCAGCGTGTCTTTCGCGTGCAGGCCGTGCGCGATGACATTGTGCAAATCGCCCCGGGGCGCACGGACCTGAAGATCGGTGGACTCTATTTGGTGGCCCGGGATCGGGCCGGAGACCGTTTCCTCGACGCCTATTTGCATGTGCCCGGAGAAGGAGGCAGCCGCGAGATGTTGGCGGATGAGGTCACCTTTGACTTCACCGGCAAGAACATGCTGGTGCAACTGACCAACGCGCGGCTTGTGCGTCCGGAGGAAGGGGAGATCCTCTACAGCGAAAGCCCCACCGTGGAGGTCAATCTGGAATCCCTGCTCGACTCCGATTCCGGTCGCCCGGACAACCCGCGCTACTGGACCTCCGCCGAGATCCGCCGCGCCCTGGCAGGCGGCGAGCTGCCCGTCGAACGCGAAAGGGAATACCGCTACCAGATCTCCCAACGCCAGGCCCTCTCAGTCACCTACTTCCTGTTCCTGTTCCTGGGCGTGCCCATCGGCCTCAAGCGCCGCCGGTCCTCGGCCCTCGGAGGCACGGCCTCGGCCCTGGGCGTGGCCCTGTGCTACTTCGTGCTTTCCATGCGCCTGGGCAAGCCCCTCGGCACTACGGGTATCATGCCCCCGGAGCTCGCCGCCTGGCTGACCACGGTCTTGGGCGCGCTCCTCGGCCTGGTCTACCTGCGGAGGACCTGGCGCTCATGACAGTCGACCAGACCACGGAGACTGGCCGCCGTCGCGGTTGGTTCAGGCCCTTTGGGCGGCTCGACCTATACGTGGGCGGCCTCTTCCTGTCCTCCTTTGCCACGGCGCTCCTGGCCATGGTGGGCCTCTTCCTGCTGCTGGAGTTCTCGTCCAAGCTGGACGATTACCTGGAGCCCTGGGAGGGAGGTGGCCACGCTCCACTGATGGCCCTGGTCGAATACCTGTTGTGGACGATTCCGGGCCTCTTCCTGCAGCTCGCCCCCTTCGCCACCTTGGCGGCCGGGCTCTTCACGGCGACGCACCTACAACGCACCAACGAAACCGTGGGTGTACTCAGCGCAGGCACCAGCTCACTCAGCTTGCTGCGACCGGTGCTCCTCGGCGGTTTGCTGGTGGCCCTTTGCATGGTGGGCCTGCGGGAGCGCGGGCTGGGTATCTGCGTGGACCGCAAGGAGGCGGCCCTGGACATCCTCAACAACCAGCGCTACGAGCGTACCTACCGCAACATTCTGGTGCGCGACCAGGACGGCAATGTGGTGCGCTTGGCGCGCTATCACCCGGGCGGTGGCGGTGAGGGTCCCCGGGGCGAGGGACTGACGGCCACTTTCCAGGAACGCGACGGTTGGATGAGCATCGAGGCCAGCAGCGCCCGTTGGGTATCAACCGCCGATGCCGGCGAGTATCCACGGGACACGGGCTATTGGGCCCTGACCGACGGCGTGCGCCATCGCCTGGGGCGAGAGCAAACCCAGGAGGCGGTTTTCCGCCTGGAGGCCGCCAGCTTGACTCCCACCCTGGCCAGCGCCGCCCACCGGGCCCGGGCTGATTCCCAGGACCTTTCCCTGGCGGAGGTGCGCGCGCTGGAGCGCCGCGATGTGAACAACGTCCTCTATCCAACCCTGCGTCAGATCCACTTGACCTTTCCCCTGGCCAATCTGGTGCTGCTGCTCATCGGCCTGCCGCTGGTCATGCGCCAACCGCGCTCCCGGGCGGCCGGGGGCATCGCCCTGGCCTGCCTGGCCTGCCTCTTCTATTTCTCCGCAGACTTCGTCCTGCGAGCCCTCGGACTTCAGGGCAGCTTGAGCCCCTTGTTGGCCACCTGGCTGCCAATCCTGTTCTTTGGCAGCCTTGGCTGCGTGGCCTTTGCCAATCAGGATACATGACTCAACCCGTTGCCATACAACCACTTGTGATGTAGGAGAAGTCTCCGGGGCGGGGAAGGCACGGCCTTCTCCGTCGTCACACTATCACCATGTTCCAAATCACCCGCCCCCCCATGGTCCTCCTCCGCACCCAGTCCCGAGCGCGCCCGCTGCTGCTGCCCCTGCTCCTGCTGCTGCCCCTGTCCTGTCAGGCTGCTACCGGGAGCCAGAGTCTCTTCAACTCGGAGCTCGATCTGATGATCGCCCGCGGCCAGTTCGATGAGGCCGTGCGTCTGGCTGCCTCCGCGGTGGAGGCCGATCCCGCGGACCTCACTGCCCAAGCAGATCACCGCCGGGCCACCGTGGCCTGGCATCTGGAACAGGGCCGCCGGGCGACCTTCGCTGGCGCTGATGAGGAGGCCTTGGCCAGCTTCGCCCGCGCCCAGGAAATCGAGCCCGGGTCAGAGCTGGTGGCCAACTGGATCGACAAGACGCGCCGCAAGGTCCGCCAGAGTTTGCTCGGGCAAGCGGCGGAGGCCCTGGCAAACGAGAATCTCGAAGCAGCCCTCATGGCCTACGGCGGAATCCTGGCGGAGGAACCGGACAACGGGGATGCGCAGGCCGGTCTGGAGCGTGTGTTGAGTGAGATGGAGCAGCGCGGCGATCTGGCGGACGACTACTACCGCGATGGCATCAACGCCCTGGCCGACCTGTGGCTGGAACAGGCCCGGGCGCGTTTTGCCTATTCGAACAAGTACCGGGCAGGGGACGAGCGCACGGAGATGCGCACCGGCGAAGTGGATCAACTCCTGGCCGGCCAACGGTTGGCGCTGGGGGCGGACCTGGAGCAGCGCGGTCTTTACCACGCGGCCAGTTTCGAATACGGGTTGGCCGCAGAACTCGACGGAAGTCTAGGGGCAGCTCGCGCCGGTATCAGCCGCATGGCAGTCGAGACCGTTGTGGCGCGCAGACTGGAAACGGCGCGCATGAATATCCTGCGCGGCGAGTTTGAAAAGGCCCAGGGCACCTTGGAGGAGCTCAGTGGGGAAACGGCTCTGCAAGGCGAGGCCATCGCCGGCCTGCTCGACGAGGTCGATGCCCAGCGCATGGAGAGCCGTTATCAGACGGCTCTCAGCCTGGAGCGTGACAAGCGCTTCGTGGCCGCCCGCGATGCCTATGCGGCGCTGCTCGCCGATGCTTCCTACTACAGCGATGCTCGGGCCCGGCACGCGGCCTTGGTGGACTACATCGAACGGGCTGCCAGGCTCTACTCCGAGGCGCAGGAGACATCCAACTCGGCCGAGCGCGCGGCGCTTCTGGGGCAGATCGCCTTCTTCTGGCCCGGTTATCGCGATGTGCGCAGCCAGCTCGCCGCCCTACGCGCCCAGCAGCCCTGAGTCGGCTTCCTCGGCCGGGGCGGCCAGGAGCCCGTTGAAAAAGTCGAAAGAGTCGAGCCGCGAGGCGAAGCCATCGGCGACGAGCTTGAGGCCGCCCCGGCGTCGCCCGCGTCGATGGCATGCGATGGCGTCGAGGGCATGCGATGGCGTCGAGGGCATCGATGGCGTCGAGGGCTGCGCCGTAGCAGGGAGTTGTTCAGCCGGCAGTCCTAGGACTGCCGCTTGTCCGGAGCAGGCGCGCCACGGCCGACGATGAACAGGGCGGTGCCGAGGATGGATGCTTCCAGCCAAGGATGAATTGAAGCCCGGGCGAAGTCGCCGCGCCACAGAATCAGCGCTTGATACAAGTACGGCAGCCAGGCGGCGATGGCCAGGGTCAGGCCCAAGCGCGCCGGACGCCGGGGATCGAGGGGCGGCGGCGCGGGTGGCGCGTCGCCCCTGGCGTCGGCTTCGCGATCCAGACGATCCAGCTCAAAGGCGGCTCGATCGATGAGCTCTTGGTTGCAGAGCAGGGCGCGGTATTCCACGGAGATGGCCCACAGGTTGATCGCCAGGGCGGCCAAGCCGGCGCCGATGTGCACCATGGGGGAGATGCCAAAACCCCGGGCGGCGTAACCCAAGACGCCGGCGGCGACGATGGAGAAGGCGCCGGCCAGGGCCGCCGGGAAGCCGGCCCTTTCGCCGAAGAAGCGGCCGGCCTCTTCCAGGAACTCCGGGCCGAGCATTTTGTTGCGTTGGGCTTCGCGCAAGACACGCCCGGTGACCAGCATGAAGAGAATCACCAGGCTGTGGATGGCCACTGCCAAGAGGGCGGAGAAGAGGCCCAGGGGCAGGTGGTGGGAGGAGCCCAGGGCGCCGAGGATGGCCGTGGCGAAGAGGGCCGGGACAGTGGCGGCGGCCAGGGCCGTGTAGTAGTAGACCATGCGCATGGCGGGGGCCCCTTCTACGGAGGAGCGGCTTGGAACGCAATCTCCGATGTGATTCGTGCGCGGATTCGCCGGCCGTTTGGCAGGCGGGTCAGCCCGCGGGCTCGCAGGCGGGTTGGTCGCTGGACGAGTGGGTGCTGGGTGAGCTGGGGCCTTCCAGGGCGGCGGCGACGGTGGCCGGGAGCAGGTCGAGCATGCAGCGCGGGCCCTCTTGTGCGGCGCAGATACGCGCGCGGCAGGGGGCACAGTGGAGGTCTGGCCTGCGCAGGGTGCGGTGGGCGCTGGCGGTCGCCGGGGTCGCCGGGGGCCCCGGGGGCGAGTGGGGCGAGTGGGGCGAGTGGGCAAGAGCGCCTGCTTGGGTGGAGGGCGAGATCGCATTGTCCGCCGGCCAAGGGCCCGTGACGTGCTCGTCCTGGGGGCCGGCCAGGAGCGTCACCGGCAAATCCACGGCGGCGGCCAGGTGGGCCGGGGCGGAGTCGCAGGCCACCAAGCGCCCGCCGGCCTGGGCGGCGGCGGCGAACAGGGCCGCCAAGGCGCGTTGGCCGTTTTGGCGCAGGACCGGCACGCCAGCAGCCTCGGCGATGGCGGCCTCGGCGCCTTCGGCGGGGCCCGCCAGGGAGAGGACCGGGGAGCCAGGGCCGAGGAGCTGTGCCAGGGAGGCGAAGTGCTCCGCGGGCCAGCTGCGGGGATCGCCGGAGCGCGAGAGGTGTAGGAGCGTGGGGGCGGAATGATGCCCCGTGGCGGAGACATGCTCCGTCAAGACGCGGCGGCCGGCAGCCAGCTCCGTCGGGGTCAAAGCCGGATCACGCCGCAGGGGAGCGGCGCCGGTGCCGACGCAATGCCGCGCCAAGGCCAGCACGCGCTCCAGGCCGTGGAGCGCGGCGCCGGCTTGGGGAGTGGGAGCCAGGTCCGTGCAGGTGCCCGCGGCGAAACCCTCGCGCCAGTGTTCCCGCGCCAGGCCCGTGCGCCGCCGGGCGCCGGAGGCCAGGGCCACCAGGGCGCTCTTGCTGTTGCCCTGGGCGTCCACGGTCCAATCCGGGGAGAAGGCCGCCAGATCCTCGCGCAGGGTGGCCCAGGCCCGGAGGCTTCCTTTCCTATTAAAGGTGATCACGCGCTCCAGGCCCGGCAGGCCGTTGATGAGGTCGGAGAACTCGTCCTGCACGGCCCAGGCCAACTCAGCCCCGGGATAGGCCGCTGCCAGGGCGTGGTACAGGGGCAGGGCCTGGACCACATCTCCCAGGTGCGAGAGGCGGATGATCAGGATGCGGCGCGGGTGGGTCATGGGGGGGGCATGGGGGCGTCATGGCCGCTTCATGGGGGCGGTGCACGGCGAGCTGGGGTTCGCCATCTCTGACGCGGACCCATAGAATCGCCCGGGGATGATACGTCGCATTTCCACCAAGTGGGTCCTGGCAGTTTTGGCCGCGGTCCTGGTGCCCTTTTTGGGCTTCGCCTGGTTTGTGAACGATTTGATGGCCGAGCGCCTCTCCTACGAGACCGTCCAGTCCACCCTGCTCAGCCTGGCCAGCAACTTGGCCAGGGATTTGGATCGGGAGCTGGCGGAGCGCCGCCTGGATATCGAACTGTGGGCGGACGATCCGGTGGTGGAGTTGGCCCTGGCCGGCAGTCCCCGGGGCGAGGGCGAACTGGCGGAGCGCTTGGTGGACCGCCTGGACAAGTTTGTGCAACGCAGCCAGTCATTCGATTTGGTGGTGGCGGTGGACGGCGTGGGGCGCGGGGTTATTTCCAATCTGGTGACACCTGCCGGGCAGCCTCTGCCTCCCCGAGTGTTGGAAGCCCTGGCGCTCCACGACTTCCGCACCGAGGATTGGTTCCCCCGGGCCATAGGCGGGGAAGTCGTGTTGGTCGACCAGCACCACTCGCCCTTTTCTCCGGCGAGTGGCGATCCAACACTGCCGGAGAACTACCACATCGGCTTCGCCGTTCCCGTGCGTTCCGCGGCAGGTGAGGGAAACGAGCCAGCGGTCCTGGGCCTGGTCTTTGGCCTGATGAACTGGGGCCATATCCAGCACGGCATTTTGGAGCCGGCCCCCAGCCGTTTCTTCCAGGGCCTGCTCGGGGGCGAGATCGAATCCTCGTCCTATGCCTGGCTGTGGAAGAGTGATGCGGACACGATCATCGGCCATCCGAAGCACGCCCTCATCGGCCAGCGCGTTTCGGAGCCACCGGTGGCCCTGCCACAACTCGTGCGCGCGGCGCGGGACAGCACTTGGGGTATGTATCCGGAGTATGAGTTCGGCGGCGTGTTGAAGAACGCCGCCTTCCGCCACTGTGCCGGTCCCGAAGACGGCGGTTTGGGTTGGGTGGCTGGCATCGGCATCGACAACAGCGATATCTACGCCACGGTCAATCAACTGCGGCGCATTCTCTATGGGGCCACCGCCGGGGTGGTGTTGGCTGTCGTTCTGTGGACGATCATTTTGGCCCGCCGCACCACGGCGCCCATCAGTGCTCTGCGCGAACACACTCGGCGCGTGGCCTCCGGTGAACTGGATGCGCGCATCCCCGTAACCAGCCAGGACGAGCTCGGCGAGCTGGCCCAGGCCTTCAACAACATGACCGGCGAACTGCTGGACAAGCGCGAACAGTTGGTGCGCGCGGAGAAGGATGCCGCCTGGCGCGAGATGGCCCGTCAAGTGGCCCACGAGATCAAGAACCCGCTGACGCCCATCAACCTATCCATGGCGCTCATGGAGCGGGCCAAGCGTGAAAACTCGCCGGAGTTCGACGAGATATTTGAGCGCACCGTTGACCTGGTCGGACGGCAGGTGAAAAACATGCGCGAGATCGCTTCTGACTTCCACGCCCTGGCCGGTGCCAGCCGCAAGCGCGAAGTCGTGGATGTGGGGGAGTTGGTGAACGATGTACTTGAGCTGAACGCAGCCTGGGCAGAGGACTTGGATGTCAGCGTCAGCCGCGGCCCCGCTGGAGCCGAGCCGACGCTGGTTTCGGCCGACCCCGGAGCCCTGCGCCGGGCCCTGATCAACCTGGTGTCGAACGCCCTGGAAGCCATGCCCGGCGGCGGCGAGTTGAGCGTTTGGGTGCAGGTGGAAAGGGACCAGGTCTGGGTGGAAATCGGAGACACGGGCAAGGGCCTTTCGCCGGAGGTGCGCGCATCACTCTTTGAGCCCTACTTCACCACGCGTACCCAGGGCACGGGCTTGGGCCTGGCCATCGTGCGTCGTGTGGTCGAGGAACTCGGCGGCACGATTTCTCTCGACGATGGCCCCCACGGCATCGGTGTTCTCGCCCGTCTCAGCTTGCCCCGGGTGGAGTCCCCATGACCGCCACTGTCCTGCTCACCGGCGCCACGGGATTCGTCGGCACGGCTCTGGTCAAACGCCTTTGCAAGCGCGGCGCGGCGGTCCACGCCTTGGTGCGCGAGCGATCGGACCGCGGGCCCCTGGCGGAGTATCCCCTTACCTATCACCTGGGTGATCTGCGCGACGGGGAGAGCGTCGAGGGCTTTGTGGAAGCCGGTGTGGCCGCTGGCCGCGCCGCCCCGGCTGGCGGGCCGGTCCACCTGATACATTCCGGTGCCCTGATCAGCTACCGCACCCGGGACCGGCGGCGACAAGAGGCCATCAACACCGCGGGCACGCGAGCGGTGTTGGAGGCTGCCAGGCGCCAGGGCGTTGATCGCCTGGTGCATGTCAGTTCCATCGTAGGCGTGGCCCATTCCCCCGGTGGAGAGTTGCGCGACGAGACCGCCACTTGGAATCTAGGCGAGCTCGGCAATGACTATGCCGACACCAAACACGCAGCGGAAGAACTTGCCCGGGCCGCCGCCGCTGACCTCGATCTGGTCATCGTCAACCCCGGCGCCATCTTCGGTCCGGCCCCGGGGCGCTCCAACACGGTGGAGTTTCTGCGGCGCGTACAGGCAAATCGGTTGGGACCCCTGGCCCCTCCGGCGTCTCTGGCGGTGGTGGGCATCGACGATGTGGCCGATGGAATTCTCCTAGCCCTCGACAAGGGGCGCCGCGGCCGCCGTTACATCTTGACCGAATCCAACCCGACGCACCTGGAGGTATTCCGGTGCGTGGCCGCTGCCCTGGGCGCGCGGTCACCGCGCCACAGCGCGCCCCGTTGGCTGTGGCCGTTGATCGTGGGGGGCGTGGCGCTCATCGACCGTGTGCGCCCGGCGGAGCTTGTGACTCCCCAGGCCCTGCGCGCCCTGGGCACATCCTTTCGCTTCGACAACAGCCGCGCCCGCGAGGAACTGGGCTGGCGCCCGCGCCCCTTTGCGGATGTCATCGAGGATGCCGTGAGAACCTTGCGCGCCCGCGGCGATCTCTGATAAAGCCACGGCGGGCACGGGGCGACGAGCGTTCCTTGCCCTTTGCCTGGCGACGGGACTCGCCTAGCCGTCGGCGACTTCGTACACCGTGGAGTGGGTCCACATGGGTTGGCTCTTTGGGAAGAGGGCCGGGAGCAGACGCAGGCCCTCTGGATCCAGCTGCGAGCGGCTCAAGATTGTCTCGTCGAAGATCAGGTCGGCGGCGCAGCGGTGACCGGTAATCAGCCCGGGGGCCCAGCCGTCGGGAACCACCAGGTGACGCAGGTTGTCTCGTTTCCGGCCCAGGCGCAGCTCGCCGTCGACCAGTGCCAGGCTGTGGGTTGCGCCGTCGATCTCCAGGGAGATGGAGCGGTGTCCAGCGCCGGCCAGGACCGCCGCCCAGGAACTGTCCGTGTGCCTGAAGAGCCCGGGCCAGTCGCCTATTTGGAGCATGGCCGCGCCGCCGAAGTTGTTGCTTTCGAAGGTGCAGCCGCGCCGGAACAGCTCGCGGGATACGGCGTGGGCGAAGGGGATGCGGAACTCGGCTTGCGGCCGGGCGTGTTCGCGCACCAGGCGCGCGGTGAAAGCAAGGATGGCGCTGACCCCCCGTGGATCGCGGGCGCCGCATTCGGTGATCTGGACGCTCTCCCGCACACGAAAGCGCAGGTAGGCGCGGGGGCCTCCGTCGCCAACTGAGCCGCCGTTGGCGCTCCCCGAGGGTGCGTCAGCGCCGGACTCGGTCCAGACCAAGGTGTGGGAGCCTTCGGCCAAGGAAGCCCAGTCCATGGCGGCGGCGCTGCGCCTTTCCGCGCCGTTTCCCGCGGCGTGGGCCCGCCAGTGCAAGGCCACCAATGCCGGTAGGTCGTGGCCTTCGATCCCGCGCCAAGCTGCTGTGTCGCCTTCCTCGCCGGGCGCTTCTCCCAGCAGTCGTTCCGGGGCGCGCACCAGCTGCAGATCAAAGGCCGGGCCATAACCGAAGCGCGGGTAGTAGCTCGGGTGCCCGAGTAGCAGGGAGCCCACCAGGCCGCGCTCAGCCAGGGCCGCCAGAGCTGCCTCCATGACGAAGGTGCCGGCGCCGCTGCCCTGGTGCTCCGGCACCGTGGCCACCGGGCCGCAGGCCGCCAAGGGCACATCCGCGCCGCGCAACCGGATTGTGCGCGGCAGGAAGAGGGCATAGGCCACGGCCTCGCCGTCGCGCTCCGCCAGCAAGGACAGGCCCGGATCGAAGGCGGGATACTGCTCCGCCAGCACCTCCACCAGGCGTGATTCTTGGCTGCCGGGACCGAAGGCGCGGTCCAACAGGGGGCTGACGGGGGAGCCGTCGCCGGGCAGGGCGGTGGAGAGGGTGAAGGTCACGGTCGGCCACGGGCGGCGTGGGCCGGGGAGTATACTAGAGTGGCGTAGTCGGTTCCCCGGTCCATTCCGAGCTCCCGGGCGAGGTGGCGGCGTAATGTGACTGGACAAAGTGACGGCGCCGCGCAGGTCGAGGGTGGCCTTGTTTGTCCGGCGGCCCAGGACCATTCGCGGCGCGGTTCCCATGGAAGTCAATCGAGATCAAATCCGGCCCGATGCTGGCCCGCGGGAAGCGACGGCGTCGCGGGCAACCGGTCTCGGCGAGTCTGATGCAACCTGCCCACGGCCCACGTCACCCACGCCCAACATTTGGGTCCTGATTCCGGCCCTCGATGAAGAAGAGGCCCTGCCCCTGGTCCTGGCGGACTTGCCGACGGATGTGGTCTCCGGCGTCTTGGTAGTGGACAACGGTTCCCGTGACCGCACGGCGGCCGTGGCCCGGGCCGGCGGAGCCCAACTCGTCAGCGAACCGCGCCGAGGCTACGGCAGCGCCTGCCTGGCTGGTCTGGCGGTCCTCCTCGCGCAGCCGCCACAAGCTGGAACTGAAGACGCCACGGCTCCGAACCTCGCATCGACGGACATCGTTGTCTTCCTCGATGCGGACCACTCCGACTACCCGGAGCAACTGCCGCGTCTGGTTGCTCCCATTCTGGCGGGCCGTGCCGAGTTGGTCATCGGTTCCCGCATCCTGGGCGGCGCCAGCCTGCGGGCCCTGCTGCCCCAAGCCTGGTTCGGCAACCGCTTGGCTTGTCTCTTGATGCGCCTGCTCCACGGGGCCCGTTTCACGGACCTGGGCCCTTTTCGCGCCATCCGCGTGGCGGCCCTGAGACGCCTGGCCATGTCCGACCCCGGCTTCGGTTGGACCATAGAAATGCAGCTAAAGGCCCACGCCGCGGGCCTCGCCATCGAAGAGGTCCCCGTTTCCTATCGGCCGCGCACGGGCAAGAGCAAGATAACAGGCACCATCTCGGGCACCCTGGGAGCCGGCACAAAAATCATCGGCTGGATTCTCGCCTGGCGCGTGCAGCGTTGGCGCAGAGGCGACCTGTGGCGTTGA
>NYXZ01000003.1 GCA_002686595.1 Planctomycetota bacterium
CTGGGCCGCCTCCGCCGTCTCGCCTGCGCCTTCCTTGCGTCGCCGCCGATGGCTTCGCCTCGCGACGGGACTTTGTCAACGGACTCCTAGCCCAGGCCAAAACCAAGCACAGGGCGTCGGCAACCTGAGTTGCCGACGCCTTTTTTGTATCCACCCTCGCCGCCTATTGACTCGCTGCCGGCGGCCAGCTGGAGGCCGCTGCTTCCGGCCAGCAGGGAAGGTTTCCCGTTTTGTGGCCGATGTCTTAGGCTGGAATCCTCCGCCTCGCCCCCAGTCCCAGGACAGAGCCCCATGAGCGCCTTCTCCCGCACCCCCGTTTCCATTGTCCAGCGAGCCAGCGCCCTGTTCTGGGTCGCTCTGGCCATGGTGAGCGGCGCCTGCCTGGCCCCGCAGGAGGAACCCGAATCAGAACAGGGGAGCATCGCCCTGGAGGAGTTGCGGGAGTTGGTTCGCAGCGGGTCACTGCGCAGCGTGGAGATGCCCGGTGGGGAGGTCTTTGATGGCCTGGAGCAGGAGTATGCAGATGAGCTAGCGCTCAACAGCGCGGATCGTGCCCTTGGCGCCGACGGTGGGGGCAGTACTCCCGAGGCAGGCGAGGAGTCGGGTGCCGGAGCGGGCCAGGAGAGCAGCGTCGCGGGCAACTTGGCAGAGCCGGAGGCGACCGTCGCCGCAGAGACCCCGGAGCCGCCTCCCAACCCCTATCTGACTTTCGGCGAACGCATCATCGTCCACGAGGACTCGGGCCTGATCAGCAAACCCTTCCCCTTTCCCATTGGCAAGGCAGCTCAGATCACCGGCCTGCTCCAGGACTATGGGGGCTTCGCCTTGCACGATGTGACCGCCGGCCCCCAGCCTCCGGACACTGTTCGCCTGGACCTGCGCCCTGGCTTGGATGTGGAGGCTTGGTCCGATCCACGCACGGCGACGTTTTCGTCCGGGACCGAGGTCAAGGTCGCGGATTGGCTGATCGTCACGGCCTCATTTGATCTTTTGGTGGAGGTCGAGGATTTCATCAACCTCTTTGCCGCTCGTATTCCGCAGATTGAGATCGAGGCCAAAATCGTGGAGGTCACCACCAGTGACAGCCTTGATGTGGGCGTCAAACCTCTCAGCGATGGGACCCCCATCTTTCAGCTGCCAAGCCCGGAGAACTCATTTGTGAACGGCGTGGATTTTGATTTTGGCAATGTGAACGAGGGCACTGAGGCGCTCTTCTCTCTGGGTGCTGTGCACGATGGCCTGAGCTTCAATGCCATTCTGGAAGTCTTGCAGTACATGGAGAATGTGACCATTGTCTCTTCGCCCAAGGTCGCCGTGCGCGAGGGGGGGCGGGCTGAGATGTTGAACACCAAGGAAATTCCCTTCTTCAACATCTCAGGCATCAACACATCAGGGAACTACGGAGCAACCCTGACCTACAAGGAAGTGGGCATTAAGTTGTATGTCATCCCGCGCATTGTGGGTACGGACACGGTGGCGCTTAACATCGATATTGAGGCGTCACAGGAGAGCGGAACCGCGGTGTCCTTCACTACAGGCCAAGCTACAACGGTCACCAACCCGGTGATTTCCAAGCGCAGTGCCCGCACCATGGTTTACCTAGAGCCCGGTCAGGCGGTCATCATCGGCGGCCTGGTAACCGAACGCCATCTGGAGCGCGAGAACAAGATCCCCATTCTCGGTGACCTGCCCCTGCTCGGAGCCCTTTTTCGCTCGAACTTCACCGAGAAGGAGGAAACCAATGTGCTCTTCTTCATTCGCCCGAGAATCCTGCAGACAGCTGACCTGAGTCGGGAGCTCTAGCCGAGAGCTGAACTTTTATGGGGAAGACGGGCACTAGAGCGGCGTCTATCTCGTGCCCCCAGGGGCGGCGGCCAAGAGCATCATGAAAGCACTTCACAGTCCCCGGAGCACAGGCCACCCGGCTCGCCCGGAGCGGCGCGGGGCGGCCCTCTTGCTCTCGCTGATTGTGCTCTTCGTGCTGGTGGCCATCGTCTTCCAAATCAGCATCGGAACCGGGACAGATGCCCGAGTGGCGCGCAATGATGTGGGCCTGGCGACCATGGATCTGGCCTGTGAATCGGCCCTGCTCGAGGTCGTGGAGATGTTGAAGGCAGATGCCCCGGCGGCCGGCGGAGAAGGGGGCGCAGGCGCTGGTGGACTGCCCGGCATGGGGGGTGGTGATGACCTGTCCGCCGGCGAAGGGGGCGAAGGGGGCGAAGAAGGGGGCAGCGTGGACTCCAAGCAAGATCAATGGGGGCAACCCCAGCGCACGCAGATCAATGAGATCGATTTGCGCATCCTGATTCAGGACGAGGAGAGCAAGTACAACTTGCTGAACATGTTGCGCGATGACGAGGGTGAGGCGGAGAAGGCCCATGAGCGCGTGGTGGAGATCCTCGACCTCTGTCGCGCGGGCACCAGCGAGGATATTGATTCATCAACGGCCCGCGAGATGGCGGATGCCATGCGCGAGCACATGCGCGACCGCACGCAGTCCATTCTGCCCAAGCCGAAACAGCTTTCCGATGTGGAGGGCGATGAGGATAGCGGCCTGCCCATGGGGCTGCGGGAGTTCGTCGTGGTCGATCCATTTCACGAGGGGCACTTCCGTGACTATCTGGACGAGGATGGCCTGCCGGTGCACTCGATAGGCTCGTTCCTCACGGTTTGGACCTGTCTCAGCACCGATCCCCCCCTACCCCAGACGGAGAGTCCGGATGCGGACAGCGGTGATCGGACTGCGGACGAGGCCGGGGCCACTTCATTCGTCACCGGCCCGGGCATCGTCGTCAACATCAACACTGCTCCCCTGGCCGTGCTGCGGGCCTTGATGCCCGATCATGCGGTTGACCCGCGGTTATGGGACGACCTCTTGGAGTACCGCAACCTGGAGGAGGAAGACGGGGATCCGGATGCGGATCCGGTCCTGGACGAGTTTGGCGAGGAGCAGTTCGAGAAGCGCGTCTTCGATTCCCTGGACGAGTTGGAGGAGCTCTACCCCTTCACCCAGCTCGGCGATGCGGAACGACGGGAACTGGAAGCCATGTTGACGGTGGAGAGCTCCGTCTTCTCTGTGTTCATCACCGCCAGGCGCAGCACGGGTCCGGAAGAAGCTGCCATGGCGGCCACCAGCCGCCGGGAACAGGAACAACAGGAACGCCGGGGAGCCGGCTTGGAGCGCACAGTAAGGGCCATCCTCTGGCGGCGCGCCGCGGAGGAGGAAGAAACCGAGATCATTCCACTCTTGCGCTGGGAAGTGCTCGACTACGCGCCCTATGAGGTGCTCGATTTCCCCGACGATGAGTAGAAGGCTAGGAGCCCGATGAAAAACGCCCTACTACGGCTTTGCCATCAACGCCGAGCCGGCGTCAGGCTTGCCGAGCCGTGCGGAGCAGCCCCACGTGGCCGCTTCCGCCGTCTCGCCTTCGCCTTCCTTGCCTCGCCGCAAATGACCTCGTCGCCAGAGGCTTCGCCTAGCGACGGGACTTTTTCAACGGACTCCAGGAGCCCGATGAAAAACTCCCTACTGCGGCTTTGCCCCCGTCGGCGATGCAGCGTCAGGCTCGCCGAGCCGTGCTCAGCGGCCCTACAGGGCCGCCTCCGCCGTCTCGCCTGCTCCTTCCTTGCCTCCTCGCCGATGGCTTCGCCTCGCGACGGGACTTTTTCAACGGACTCCTAGGAGCGTGGGACAGGCCGCATCGGATCCCGTGCGCTTGGAGGTTTTTCAGCACCTCCTGGCGGCGATCGCAGAGCAGATGGGGGCAGCCCTGATGCGCTCGGCTTTTTCGGCCAACATCAAAGAGAGGCGCGATTGTTCCTGTGCCATTTTTGATGCCCAGGGCGAGATGATTGCCCAGGCAGCTCATCTGCCCATCCACCTGGGGGCCGCACCTCTCTGTGTGCAGGCGGCCATTGAGGCCCGCGCTGGGGCTCGCGCCATGCTCCCCGGCGATACGCTGGTGCTCAACGATCCGTTCAGCGGCGGTACCCATCTGCCAGACATCACCTTCGTCACGCCGGTTTTTCTTCCAGGGCAGGAAGCGCCGGATCTCTACTGCGCGGCGCGGGCCCACCATGCCGATGTGGGCGGCGCCTGGCCCGGTTCCATGGCTCCTTGCCCTGATGTGCACGGCGAAGGCCTACGCATCCCACCCCTGGATCTGATTCGTGCCGGCAAGATCGACGATGGCGTACTGGAGTTTCTCTTGGCAAACATGCGGGGCCCCCGCGAGCGCCGTGGAGATTTGTTGGCCCAGTGGTCTGCCAACCTAATAGGCCAGGCGGCCTTGGTGGCTTTGGTCGAGGAACACGGTCGGAGTGAAGTGTTGGGTCGTTGCGCTCAGTTGATGGATTGGACGAGCGGCCTGGTGGGGGATTGGCTTGCGGAGCTGCCTCAAGGGAGTTGGGCGCGTAACGAGACGCTTGAGGTTGAACAGGCCGGGGGCGGTGGAGGCGCGACCCTGCGCCTGGGGCTGACCCACGGAGCCGGGGGGCTGTGTTTTGATTTTACGGAGACGGATGACAGCGTGCCGGCGCCGCTCAACGCCACCCGTGCGGTCACGGAGTCGGTGGTTTTTTATTGCCTGCGGCTCATGCTGCCGGAACGCACGCCGGCAAACGGCGGCATTCTGCGCGGAGTCGAGATCAGGACTCGTCCAGGATCCCTGGTGGATGCCAGTTATCCGGCGCCGGTGGCAGGCGGCAATGTGGAAACCAGCCAGCGCCTGGTGGATCTGATCTTGGGCGTCCTGGCGGAGGCCTTGCCCGGACGTTTGCCAGCGGCCAGCGCCGGAACCATGAGCAACTTGACCATCGGAGGCGGGGAGTTTGCTTACTACGAAACCATCGCCGGTGGGGCCGGGGCGGGGCCGGGGGTGGCGGGTGCCCATGCCTTGCACACCCACATGACGAACACGCGCAACACACCTGTGGAGGCCCTGGAGATGGAACTGCCGGCGCGTGTATTGGCCACGAGCGTGCGCCGGGAATCCGGTGGCCCCGGCCGTTGGCCTGGGGGTGACGGTATCTGCCGGCGCTTGCGTTTCCTCGAACCCGTGCGCATGTCCTACTTGGCGGAGCGCCAGGAATGCGGCCCCCAGGGCCTGGATGGCGGCCAGGATGGATTGCCCGGGGCGGCCCTGGTGCGGCGGCCCGGGGAGCAGGCCGACCGGGCTCTCCCAGGCCGGGTGGCGGAGGATCTGCCGGCCGGGTCAGAGGTGGAAATCCTGACCCCAGGCGGTGGGGGATACGGGGCTAGCTGAGCCCCTTTGCGGCGCAATCGACGGGGATTGGTCCTGATCCCTGGACGCATGGCGGGCCGTCGTGCAGACTCCTCTCGCGTCCTTCCAATCACCGCCGGCCTCCGCCTAGACCCCTACCCCCCCAGACAAATCCATGCCCTCTCTCAGCGTCTACGGTGCCCAATGGGGCGATGAGGGCAAGGGCAAGATCATCGATCGCCTGGCGGCCGGGGCGGATTACGTCGTGCGCTACCAGGGTGGGGCGAACGCCGGCCATACGGTGGTGGTGGGTGAGGAGAAGTACGTTCTACACCTGATCCCCTCCGGCATCCTTCATCCGGGCAAGGTCAATGTCGTCGGCAACGGCGTGGCAATCGACCCCCTCAAGCTGCTCGACGAGGTCAGTGGCTTGCGCGAACGGGGCGTGGCGGTGGATGGCACGAACTTGCGTCTCTCGGCCGGGGCCCATGTGATCTTTTCCCACCACCGCCGCATCGATCAACTCGGTGAGCGCTGGCTGGGTGACGGCAAGATCGGAACCACCGGCCGCGGCATCGGTCCGGCCTACGGCGACAAGGCGCGCCGCTGTGGGTTGCGCGTATCGGATCTGTTGGATGCGGAGCGCTGCCGTGATCGCTTGGGAGCTGCCTTGGCGGAGAAAAATGCCTTCATTCAGGCGGTACATGGCGAGGAGCCCATGGAGCTCGAGACTGAGCTCGATCGTTACATCTCCATCGGCTCGCGCCTGGAGGAGTTTGTCTGCGACACCGGTGCCTTGGTACGGGCGGCCTACCGCGCTGGCAAGCAGGTGCTCTTCGAAGGCGCCCAGGGTGTCATGCTCGACATTGACCTGGGCACCTATCCCTATGTGACTTCCTCCAACACCGGACCCAACGGCATCCCGTCTGGTGCCGCCTTTCCAGTGGGACAGGTGGACCAGGTCGTCGGAATCGCCAAGGCCTATTGTACCCGCGTCGGCGAAGGCCCTTTCCCGACGGAAGATCACGGCGCCGAGGGCGAGGCGATTCGCAAGGCCGGCAACGAGTTTGGCGCCACGACCGGACGGCCGCGGCGTTGTGGTTGGTTTGATGCCGTCGCCGTGCGCTATGCCACCGAATGCCACGGCACCAACGGACTGGTGCTTACCAACCTCGATGTGCTCTCTGGCTTTGAAAGCCTGAAGGTCGGCGTGGCCTATGAACTGGACGGGCAGGTCTTCGACGAATACCCCGCCCACCTGCCCAGCCTGGAGGGCCTGCGCCCACAGTTGGAAACCCTGCCCGGCTGGCATGAGAATATCGAACAGGCGCGCACCTGGGACGATTTGCCGGAACGCGCTCGGGCCTATGTCGAGTGGCTTGAGGAACGCATTCGCATCCCGATAGTGATGCTCTCGGTTGGCCCGGAACGCGACCAAGTCATACCCCGCGGGCTTTCCCTCTGAACATGGCTTCCGCCCAGCCCCCCAAGCATCCTCAAATCGTACGCCCGAGTTTGGAGGGCGGCTTCCCGGAACACATCGCCATCATCATGGATGGCAACGGCCGCTGGGCACGGCGGCGCAAGCTGCCGCGCGTGATGGGCCATCGCCAGGGCATCGATTCCGTGCGCGAAATCACCACCGAGTGCGCGCGCATGGGTGTCAAGAGCCTGACGCTCTATGCGTTTTCAGTGGAGAACTGGTCACGGCCGGCGGAGGAGACGGGCACGCTGATGAGCTTGCTCGAACGGTTCATGGTCAAGGAACGCAAGACCTTGGAGGACAACGCCGTGCGCCTGCGCTGCATCGGTCGGTTGGATGATCTGCCTGCGGCGGCCCTGGCGGAGTTGCGCCGCACGGAGGAATTGACGGCGAACAACACTGGCCTGGTCCTGCGCCTGGCCCTCTCCTACGGGAGCCGGGCCGAACTGGGGGATGCCTGTCGAGCCCTGGCGCTGGATGTAGCCGCCGGGAAGTTGACGGCTGACGAAATCGGCGACGAGACCCTGCGCCAGTACCTCTATGACCCTGATACGCCGGACCCGGACCTGTTGATCCGCACAGCGGGGGAGATGCGCCTGTCGAATTTTCTGCTGTGGCAGATCTCATACTCTGAGCTCTTCGTCACCGAGAAATGCTGGCCGGATTTTAGGCGCTCCGAGCTGCTCGAAGCCTTGCGTCAGTACGCCGGGCGCCAGCGGCGTTTTGGTGGCCTGGTTCCCGAGACCAGTGGAGAGCCCGACCTAGTTGCCGACGGAGATCGGGAACAACGAGCCTCGGGCTGAGACGAGCTTTGGCTGCTTCAAAAGCGAGCAAGATATGGCTGCGTACGGTGGTGGGCAGCGGCCTGCTGGGAGTGCTGACGGCACTCCTTTTATTAGTCGACAAGACTGGAGATGGGCGCATCCTAGCCGCCGTGGGGGCACTCTTGCTCCTGGCTTCGGTGGGGGAGCTGCAGCGTATGGGGAAGTGGGCCAGCCTCGGTCTGGGGTCGCGCCTGTTGCCCGGGGCCCTGGTGTTGTCCTGGAGTTACCTGCGCACGGAAGTGCCCGGCGGAGAGCAAATCGGCATCCTAGACCAGTATCTGTGGGTCGCCCTGGCGGCCATGGCGAGTCACGGCCTGGCAAGACTGGCCGGTGCCATGGCTCTGCCGGCCCTGGCCGTCGGGTGGGGAGCTCTTGCGTTGGCGGTTCCCGGTGAACTGGCCAGCCCCGCCTGGCTGGCCGCCACTCGCGTTCCCCTGGCGGCGATAGCCGGTGCCACGATTGTCCTTCACTGCCTGCCCCAGGTGCGCAAACGGGCGCCCCGCGCCACTCTGGGATTAGTGCTGCTCCTGGCCCTGTGGATCACCGTGCCCCTGCCGGCGGTGGCTGCAGTGGCCCCTCGTTTCGGCCTGGCGGGCCTGGTCTCCCTGCTGATCTTGTCTAAGGTCGGCGACATCGCCGGCTACTACGTGGGCAGTGCCATGGGCAAGAGTCATCCCTTCCCGGGCATCAGTCCCGGCAAGACCACCGCCGGTTGCGTTGGCTCACTGCTCGCCGGCTGTTTGGGTGGTCTGGTGTGTGTCAACGCCGGTTGGTTACCAGCTGGCCACCTGGGCCTCTTGGGGGGCATCCTCCTCGGAGCCCTCACCAACATTTTTGCCCAGGCCGGGGATCTCTTTGAGAGCGCCCTCAAGCGCCGGGCCGGAGTCAAGGATTCGGCCACCTATCTGGGGCCTGCCGGTGGCATTTTGGATCTGGTGGATAGCCTGCTCTTCACCGTTCCCCTGGCACTCTTGGCCTGGGACTGGTTCCTGCGTTGACGGGAGGACTCAAAGCGGCGATCCTAAAGCTCCCCGGACAGCGAGCTCGGGAGGAAACGCCACACCCAGGGAAGGACATACTTTTTGACTGAAATCACCATTCCCCTGCGGACCCAGGAGGAGGCCATCCTGGTGCTCGGTCCCTATGATCGTTACGCGAAGCTCCTGCGCCAGGACCTTGATGTGGATGTGTTTTCGCGTAAGGGCAACCTGCGCATCAAGGGCCCGGACAGTGGCGTGGCCGAAGCCCGTAGCCGCATCGAGCACCTGTTGGGCAAGGCGCGCAAGGGGCGCGAGCTGAGCTTGGATCAAATCGAGAGCATTCTGATCGGACCGCGTTCATCGGAAGCCGGCGCGGCCCAACGCTCTAGCGCCCCCGCTGGGCGCAAAAGCGAAACAGCCCCGCGCCGAGAGACTTCCACCCGGCCTGCCCCTGGCCGGTCGGTCCCTGGTCACGCCGGGCGAGCCGCTGTCAGCGCCGCCCATGTGCGCATCCGGCCCGTGGAGCCCCGCGGTGAAAACCAGCGCATCTACATGGAGCTGTTGGAGAAACGCCCCCTTGTATTTGGTGTCGGCCCCGCTGGCACGGGCAAGACCTACTTGGCGGTGGCGGCCGCCGTGCGAGCCCTGCGCCAAGGTGTCTACCGGCGCCTGGTCATCACGCGCCCGGTGGTAGAGGCCGGAGAGCGCTTGGGTTTCCTGCCCGGCGACTTACAGCAGAAGCTGAACCCCTACATGCGTCCGATCTATGACGCCCTCTACGATTTGATCGGGGCCGACGAGGCTACGCGGTTGGAGGATGCGGGAGTGATCGAGGTGGCGCCCCTGGCCTACATGCGTGGGCGCACCCTTTCGCGCGCCTTTGTCATTCTCGACGAAGGACAGAACACAACGATCAGCCAGATGAAGATGTTTCTGACGCGGTTGGGGGAGCAGTCGTGCATGGTCGTGACCGGCGATCCGTCCCAGAATGATCTGGAGCGCGGAGTGCGCAGTGGCTTGCCCGATGCCCTACAACGCTTGCGGGGCTTCGGTGATGTGGGCAGCGTCCAGTTTCAACCAACCGACATCGTGCGCCATCCTCTGGTCGAACAGATTGTGCGGGCCTACCAGGCCCCGGCGCGCACGGAGGCGGAACCGGAAGCGACTCCGTGAGCGACGAGCGCAGTTGGATGGAGCGCTTGATGCGCAGGGGACGCCTGCGCCGCGTATCCCTGGAAAAGGCCAAGACCGCCGCCCGGGCCGGGCGGCGGGAGGTCCTGCCCCAGGCTGGGGAGAAGGCCGCCGTGGCCCTGGCGGCTTTTCTATTGGGGACTTTCCTGTTGGGTGCGGACGCTAGCCATACGACCCGGCACTGGCTGGCCGCGGCCGCCTTGATGGCGGTGAGCACGTTGATCTTCGGGCGCTTCTTGCTGCTGTTGCGCCGTGAGGCCCTGTCTTCAGTGGGGCGCGTAATCAACTTGGCGCTCTTGGTACTACTGCCCCTGTTCATTTTGAATCTGCTGGGGCCGCTCTGGACCGCCGCGGGCATCGCCTTTTTGCCCCTGTCATTCTTCAGCCTGATCATTGCCCTGGTCTGGGGGCGGGCCCTGGCCCTGGAATCCACTGTCTTCAGCGGCGCCCTGCTGGGCCTCTACCTGTTATTGCGCCGTGGGGAACCAATGGCGGATCCAGGAGGCCTGCTCGTTTGTCTGGGTGGCGCCTTGGGCGCCTGTCTGGCCGCCGGGCGCATCAGACGCCGCACGGCCTTGGTGCGCGTGGGGATTGTCACCGGCTTGACCCAGTTGTCGTTGGCGGGGGCCTTGGCGCTCTTGGGCGAGGGCAGTGTCTTGGAAGGGCTGCGGTGGGCCGGCCTTCTCGGTGCCCAGGGGCTCCTCGTCGGCGTCGTGGTTTCAGGGTTGCTGCCGGCCATCGAGATCCTGTTTAAAATCACCACTGCGGTCAGCTTGCTGGAATTGGGCAACACCCACGAGCAACCGTTGCTGCGCAAACTGCTGATCGAGGCTCCGGGCACCTTCCACCACTCCTACCTGGTGGGACTCTTGGCAGAGGCTTCCGCCGAAGCCGTTGGCGCGGATGCATTGCTCACGCGTGTCGGAGCCCTCTACCACGACATCGGCAAACTCAACAAACCCGAGTACTTCGCGGAGAACAGCCGGGGCGAAGGGAGCCGGCACGCCGGCCTAACGCCGGAGATGAGTACGCTGATCATTTGTGCTCACCCACGGGATGGCATGGAGCTGGGCGAGTACTACGGCCTGCCCAAGACGGTGCTCGATTTCATGCCCGAGCACCACGGCACATGTCTGATTGAATACTTCTACCACGCAGCCCGCGAGCTGCGAGTTGATGAGCAGGTCAGCGAGGAGAGCTTTCGCTATCCCGGTCCCAAGCCGCAGCGCGTCGAGACCGCCATCGTCATGATCGCGGATGCGGTGGAGGCCATCAGTAGGCAGATGGCTGATCCCACGCGGACACGCCTGGGGGAGATGGTACACGAGGTAGTTACCAAGCGCCTGATGGACGGGCAGTTCTCCGAGTGCGGAATGACCCTGGCTGACCTGGAGAAGATCGAGGCCGCCTGCTTGCAGGTGCTCATGGGGCTGTATCACCAGCGGGCTACCTTTCCCAAGAGCATGCGGGCGCACCCGCTGGATCTCTCCCAACCGAGCGCCGCCAGAAAGGCCAGCCTGGATGGCGAGGACCCCGACGCGACTCTTCTCGGGCGCGGCGGCGACAGGGCTGGGAGCTTGGGATGAGCGTGGCTGTGCATTGGGACACGGATCCGGAGTATGTACCGGCAGAGCGCTTGGCCGAGGTCGCGCGGGCAGCGCTGGAGTACGGCGGGCGGGATGATCTGGAACTGAATGTCATCCTGGTGGGCGAGCAGGAGTTGACCCGTCTCCACGGTGAGTTCCTCGATGACGACTCGCCGACGGATGTGATCACCTTTGACCTGGGCCAGGAGGGCGCGGGGCCGACGGGGGAGGTGTACATCAGCGCTGACTGTGCCCGCAGCACTGCGGCGGCGCGCGAGGTAGATGCCGAGCGTGAGCTGGCCCTCTATTTGGTGCATGGTGTTTTGCACTTGTGTGGTCTCGATGACCACGAACCTGAAGAGCGTGCAGCCATGCGCGCGGCTGAACAGCGCGTCATGGAGAGCCTGGGCTACGCACCGGATTGTGCTCCCCATGACGGGGAGGTGTGACACGGAGGGACGCGACACCCTCTGTTTGGTTTTTTTTTGAGTTTTATTTGAGAGGGTTTGGAAAGCCCGTGTGGGAGGCGTGTGGCCCGAACAATAGGGCATTGTCCAAATAGACCGCGAGTACGGGCATTTTGTGTCTGCCGGGACCGAAGGTGCGAAATGCAATGCGCTGTGGCGGTGGTGAGTCTTTGGATTGAAGGTGTGGAAACCTTATTCAAGAACTCCCCGCAGGCGCTTGTGAGCACATATTTAAGTGCCGCGCTTTTCTAAGGGCTAACCCACCACAGGAACTCAATCCCACTTGGACACGGCTGCCAACAAGCCAAAGCGAAGCGCCCAGAACCGTAGCAAGGCTATGGGCAGGGGATCCGTCGCCAAAGCTGAGACGGTTGTGATCGCCATCGAGCCTCGGGGGGAGAAGGACGAGGCCTGGGCGGATTGGTTTTCCAACCCGTGCGATGCCACACGCAATGAGCTGGCGCTGCACTACACGCGTTTTGTGCGAGACCTGGTGCGTCGCTTCGGCAGCCGCCTGCCCCGCAGCGTCGATCGCGGCGATTTGGAAACGGCCGGCAGTATTGGATTGATCAACGCCATTCGCGGTTTCGATCCGGAGCGTGGCGTGCGGTTTGAGTCCTACTGTGAGCTGCGCGTCAAGGGCGCCCTGCTGGATGAACTGCGCAGCCAGGATTGGCTGCCACGTCCCTGGCGCCATCGCATCGAACTCCAAAAGCGCACGGTGGCGCGCCTGCGCTCCGAGTGGAACAGAGACCCCACGGACGAGGAAGTGGGGGACGAGATGGGGCTGACTCGGGAATCATATCAGCAACTCTTCGGCACTATCCTGCCTGGTACGCCGGTCGGTTCCATGCCGGCTGAGAATGGCGGGGAGGATCGTGTGCCGACACTTGAAGTTGTGCCGGACCGGGCCAGTGACGCTCCGGATGAGAAGCTGACACGGGATGATCTCCTGACCCTGGTAACCCAGAAGTTGACGGAGCAGGAGAAGAACATCGTCTACCTCAAGTATTGGGAGGAGTTGCCCATGCGCGAGATTGGCCAACTCACGGGCCTCTCTGAATCACGCGTGTGCAAGATTCACGCGCGCTTGCTCGAACGGTTGCAGGACCGCTTTCGCGTCCACGAAGAAGAGGACTAGAAAAAAAGCGGGAGCCGGGTGTGAACCCAACTCCCGCTGACCGGAGAGGCTGTCCCAGTTTCAGGGCAACCGTGGAATGCGGAGTCTCAACTCAGTCGAGACAATCCCCCTTGCGATTCCAATACTTCCGGCTCGGGCTCCATCCGAAACTGTCCCCCGACAATCGGATGCCGCCCTCTCCTTCCTTCATTTGCGGCGCACTTCGATCCCCACCGAAGGCTCCGCGCTCCTCCTTCAACTTGGCACCGGTGGATTCCCCAATCCAAACCGGCGCCGGTCGCCCTTTGCGGTGCTAGGGCGGCCAGCCTCTCTCGTTTCCTCTCTGTATTCCCCTCTCGAGTCCCCTCAACCGCTTCACCTCGCTCAAAAACCACCTCACCCATTCTCTCCTCGAGAACATCGCCCTCTCCCATCGCCTGCGAACCCCTTACGGTTGCACTGACGGTTTTCGCCAGCGGGACGAACCCGTGATAGGGGGCGTCCTGATTGTCCTGGGCCTTGTTGTGTTGAGTCTGTTGCACTGTCGGCGTGGGTAAGGTGGGGACCCGGTCGCCGGGGGGAGCGCGTGGGGACGGCGGCCCGCGGGCCGCTCGATCCGCCGGGCGGGAAAGCCCGCCGCTTTTCGCGTCTCGACCTCGGCTAGACCGGAGTCCGCCGGCCCCTTTGACGACGCGAGTGGCTTCGGTAACCCGGCTATCCCGAGGGATCCGTGGCTTTGCGTCCCAACCTCTCGGTTGGTTTGCCCTTGTCGTGCCATCTGGAGGCGAGGAGAGAATACTTCGAAATCGCAAATAGGCAAACGGGAGCCCCGGAAAGACCCCCGGAAACGTTTTCCAGGTGCCATAAGTGGCGAACTGGACACAAGATATGGGCTGAACGGGAGCGCATGTGGGCGCTCGGCAGTGACCAAAAAACGTGCCCGACAGGTATCAATAGGGTCAGTTGGACCCGCGCCGCGACACCTGTCCTCAGGCGCGAGCAGGCAAGCAGAAATCGACGCCTCGGATCAACTCGACGTGGGGTACCTCTGCCTCCGGCGAGTGCACAGTTTCCAGGAAGTAGTGCAGGGCATCTGGAAAGGCCCCCAGGAACAGGTTGGCGTTACCCGGCTCGTTCTCGAAGGTGGCCACCACGGGCGAGCGGTAGGAGCGGATGTCCGCCAGGGCATCGTCCTTGAAGGCCCTGTCCGCCATTTCGAAGGTTGGTTTCAGGTGTATGACGCAGCGGCCGCGCCAGAAGGGGAAGCCATGGTCAGTCAGCGAGCGCACGGTGCCCTGCTCCATGCCGCCCACATGTCGGCCGGAGAGGTAGTAGATCAAGGCTCCGGCATCGTGGCAGTGGTTGACGAACTCCACGGCTCCGGGCGTGGGCGTGTCGCTGGTGACGTACTCGTCCGTGAAGAAGCGGGCGAACCAGAAGCCGCGCAGGGCCTTTAGCAGAGCCGGATCCGTGAGGCCGCGCTCCATGAGCGTGTCGTGGATGTTCCAGCCCATGTCCTCTAGGCTGACGGATTCCAGCACCTCTCGCAGGCGTGGCTCTCCACTTCCATGGCGAGCGACGAACTCCTCCAAAATGCGCAGATTGCGCGGAGCGGTGGAGAAGAGCGTGGAGTCCAGGTCAAAGACCACCAAGGGCAGTTGACCGGTCTCCCGGGTGGCGGCGATGGCGTCAAAGGTCTCGTGCAGTCTACTGTGGCCCATTTGGATCAGGATAGCCGTCCAGAGCCCGCAAACCCAGCCCGCGTTCCCGGCGGTTGACCCGAGCCCCCTGCGCGCTTCTACTGCGGGTCACGCCGCGCCCCGGGATCGGGGCCCCGCACCACCGCCCCCGCCTGAATACTCCCCATGGACTGGTACACATCACTTCCCACCTGGCTGCGAGAAATCCTCCCGATCCTAGTGCTCCTGACGGTGGTGGCCTTTGTCATCATGCGCCTGCCACGCACCGAGGTCAGTCATTCCGCCGCCTTCCGCCGCCGCCGCATGATGAACTGGCTGCCCCTGGGCCTGACCTACGCCTTTCTGTACATGGGGCGTTACAACCTGAAGATCAGCAAGTTCGCCTTCGAGGAGATGGCCGCCGGAGACGGCAGCGCTCTGATGGGGAACGATGACTTCGGCTGGATCTTCGGCATCGGCACCTATGTGTACGGCTTCTCTTTTCTGCTGAACGGCCCCCTCACGGACCGCTTCGGGGGCAAGTTTTCGATCCTGATGGGGGCCGGCGGAGCGGCCCTGGCCAACCTCCTGATGGGGGTGTGTGCTTGGACGCTGGTCAACTCCGGACCGGGACACGAGCTTGTGGCCAACAATTTCCTGGCGGTCTTCGCGGTTCTCTACTCTCTCAATATGTACTTCCAGAGCTTCGGCGCGGTGGCCATCGTCAAGGTCAACGCACCCTGGTTCCATGTGCGCGAGCGCGGCGTCTTCGGGGCCATCTTCGGCATTCTGATTTCCCTCGGTATTTACTTTGCCTTCGATGTGGGCGGCATGATTCTCGATGCAGAGAGCTTGGGGTTGACCTGGGTCTTCTTCATGCCGGCTCTCCTGCTCACAGTTTTCTGGGTGATTGACTTCATCCAAGTACGTAACACCCCCGGCGATGCGGGCCTTGTTGATTTCGACACGGCGGATGCATCGTCGGGAGATGATGGCGCGCAAAAGTCAGCTGCCGCCGTATTCAAGATGATGCTCAGGAACCCGGTCATAATGACCATTGCGGGTATCGAGTTCTGCTCCGGGTTCCTGCGTCAAGCGATCATGCAGTGGTATCGCACCTATGCCAAGCAAACGGATGATGCCCTGGGCTTGAAGGGCGACTTCGTCTATGAAAACTGGGGCATGTTGCTGTGCTGCGCTGGCATTCTGGGCGGTGTTTTTGCCGGCACCATCTCAGACCATGTCTTCAAGAGCCGCCGCGGGCCGGTGGCCGCCGTGCTCTACGGCATCCTCTTCATCTGCGCCGCCTACTTGACCATCGGCTATCAACAACCCTGGGTCGGTTGGGTAGTGCTCTTCATGTCAATGGCGGTCATCGGTGTTCACGGCATGCTCTCCGGCACGGCCAGTATGGATTTTGGCGGGCGCAAGAATGTGGGCGTGGCCGTCGGCATCATCGACGGCTTCGTCTATCTGGGCACGGCTATCATGTCCATGACCTACGCCATCCTGCTGCCCCGTGAGGAACTGGATGCGGCTGGCAAGTTCACCGGCCCGGTCACGGAGCCGGACAACTGGAGCGCATGGCCCTGGGCCATGGTGCCCATCGCCCTGCTCGGCCTGTTCCTGGCCACGCGCGTCTGGGGCGCCAAGCCCCANGCCAAGNGCTAGCNCNTCTGGATGCGGCACNTCTATCTNTGGNTANTGACCAGNGTNGGCTTGGCCTGCGCCAGCAGCGGNGCAGCGGCTCCGGCCGNAGCCGAGCGGCCGCGCTTGGTGGTNGTCATCGCCGTGGANCAGATGATCCCGGAACAGTTGACGCGGNTGGCNCCCTGTTTCGAGGGTGGNCTGGCGCGGCTCATGGATGATGGGCGCAGCTACTCCCAGGCGGCTCTCTCCTACTTCGACACGGAAACAGGCCCGGGCCATGCCACCCTCGGTACGGGGTGTCTGCCGCGCACGCACGGCGTTGTTTCCAACAGTTACCTGGACCGGGAGCTGGGGCGCTGGGCCTACTGTGTTTCCGATCACGGTGCGACGGCGCTTTACGACACGGGGCTGGCGACTGCCGCTGAGCTCAAGCGCAAACGCCACCGGGTTTCCGCCGCGCGCCTGCGTGTGCCCGCCCTGGGTGAGTATCTGGCCGAGGCCTTTCCCGGTTCGCGTACGGTGGCCATTTCGCCCAAGGACCGGGCGGCCATCACCCTGGCGGGACGGGCGCCGGGCTGGGCGTTATGGTGGGACAAGCACGGTCGTGGTTTTGTCAGCTCTTCAGCCTGGGGCGAGCGCCTGCCAGCTTGGGTGCGGGAGTGGAACCGGGGCGACTGGGAGGCGGTGGCCGGCAGCCTGTGGGAGCCCCTGGAGGGCTGTAAGGCTGCCGACACCGGGACGGCCGCGGACGAACGGGCCGGGGAGGCCAAGTTGCCCTCCGGGCGCAGCACCTTTCCTCACCCGGCACCGGAGCTAGGGGAGCAGCCAGATGAAAAAGCCTGGGAACGCCTCAGCCGTTGGATTTATCAGAGCCCGGCGGCGGACCGCTTCATTGTGGAAATGGCCTTGGCGGCTATCGAGGGCGAAGGTCTGGGCACGGACGATGCACCGGATCTCTTGGCCCTTTCCTTCAGCGCCTGCGACACGGTGGGGCATGCCTGTGGCCCCTACAGTCGTGAAGTGACCGACGTGATCCTGCGCTTGGACCGCGAGCTGGGGCGGCTCTTCGATGCATTGGATGAGCGAGTGGGTGCCGATGGTTGGCTGGCGGTCTTGAGCTCGGACCACGGCGTGTTGCCCTTGCCGGAAAACGAACTGGTGGATGGCCCGCCGCGGCGCACGAGCAGTGACGACCACCAGGCGGCCATCGCGCGCATCAAGCAGGCCCTAGATGATGAGTATGGCCATGATTTCAAACTCAAGACCAGTGGTTACGGCGTCTACCTCAGCAGTGAGAAGTTGAGAGAGGTGGAAGAGGCCGGGGGTGTTGCGGCTGGCGTGCGCTCTGTGGCCAGGGATGCCCTGTTGCAAGCTCGTTTCGCCAGCGCGGCCTGGACGCTCGATGAGCTAAGCGCCGCTGGCACCGAGGAACAGATGCAGGAAACGCACCGCGCCTTCGTGTTGGCTTCGTTTCTTCCCGAACGCGCCGCGGATGTGGTTTGGTTGCCGCGTTCCGGCTACTTGCACACGATGAAGACCGGGACAACCCACGGCACTTCCCACGCCTATGATCGGCGCATCCCCCTCATCTTCTACGGGGAGCCCTTTGTCCCGGGCGTCGTCGCAGGTCCGGCGGATTCCATGGACGCCGTGCCGACGCTCTTGAAGAGCCTCGGCCTGCGCGTGCCGCCGGGACTCGACGGGCGCGTCCTAAGTCCGCGCTGAGCCAGCGGGAGAGCTGCTGGCGTGCACGGCGAGGACGCTGTCCAGGACCTCCGGGAACTCATCCAGTCGCACCATGTTTGGGCCGTCGGAGGGCGATGTATCCGGATCCGGATGGACCTCGAAGAAGAGCCCGTCCACCAACCCCGTGGCCACCGCCGCCCGCGCCAAGAGCGGCACCAAGGTGCGGTCGCCTCCGGTTGATTTGCCCAGGGCACCGGGACGTTGCACTGAGTGCGTGGCATCAAAGACGACCGGGCGTCCGGTGGCCGCGAGGTCGGCCAGGCCGGCCATGTCCACCACCAACCGTCCGTAACCGAAGCTGGTGCCGCGCTCGGTGACCAAGATGTCCTCGGCTCCGGCGGAAGCGCATTTGTCCACCACGCGCTCCATGTCCCAGGGAGCCAGAAACTGGCCCTTCTTGACATTCACCGGCTTGCCCGTCGCCGCCGCCGCACTGATCAAGTCAGTCTGGCGACAGAGGAAGGCTGGAATCTGCAGCACATCGACAACCTCCGCCACCGGTGCGCATTGCTCGGGCAGGTGCACATCTGTGAGGATCGGCAGTCCAGTCGCTCGCCGAACTTCGGCCAGCCATTTCAGCCCGTTAGCCATGCCCGGCCCGCGGCCGGCGTCGCCGCTGGTACGGTTGGCCTTGTCGAAACTGGCCTTGAAGATCAACGGCATGGAACGGGCGGCCGCGATGGCGGCCAGGTTCTCCGCCAGTTCGAGGGTTTGCTCCCGCGTCTCCATGACACAGGGACCGGCGATCAGGAAGAGTTGTCCGTCGCCGACGATCTTGCCGCCGAGGTTGATGGTGTGTTGGCTCATATCGGGTGGGCTCAGGGTACCAGGAGTGTGAAGGCGCGTCCCGTGACCTCCATTTCGAGGGGTGTTTCCGTGCGGTAGTCGCCATCCACTTGGCAGGGGACGGCTTCGTCGGCGGTGATCCTGATGCGCGCAGCGCGGATCATCCTACAGGAGCCTCCGGGCAACAGGCCCACGCAACCCCGCAGGACGTAACCGATCATGGCCAACAGGCTCGCTCGGGGAAACAGGTAGACCTCAAACTGGCCGTCGTCCACGCGGTACTTGCCAGACAGCCGAAAGACGCCGGCGTAGTGCAGGGTGTTGCTGACCAGGACCTGGGCGTAGGGCTCGTCCAGGAGTTGGTCGTCGAGTTCCACGGCGAGTTCCGTGGGCTGGTAACCGCGCAGGGCACGCAGGGCGGCGCGGGCCCAGGTCCAGCGCGTGATTGGGCCGTCGCGCAGGCCTTCCAGCTCCCGTGCCACGCGGGCGTCCAAGCCGATGCCCGCCACCAGGAATGAAAGATGGCCGTTTACGCTGGCGGCGTCGAGGGCTCGCGTGCGGCCGCGGAAGATGACATCGAGCAGGGAGTCCACATCACGCGGCAAGGAGAGATCCAGGGCCAGGCAGTTGCCCGTGCCCAGGGGCAGGACCGCAACGGGCACACTGCGGTCCACCAGCCCGTCCAGCACCTCTCCCAAGGTGCCGTCGCCGCCGACGGAAACCACCAGATCGGTACGCGCTTCCATGCAGCGCACGCGGCCGCGGCCGTCGCCGCTGGCGCCGGTCAGGTGCAGCTCCACATCGAGGCCGCGGGCTCGCAGGCCCTCCACCAGTTCACGGGCGGCGGCGCGACCGCGACCGCGGCCGGCGATGGGGTTGGCGATGACCAGGATGCGCTGGAACCGGCAACCAGCGGGGGGGCTGGAGTCGGCGGCGGGGCGCTGGGCGGAGTCGGTTTCACTCGTGGAGACGGAGGACACGCCGGGAGCATACGAAACCGATGGAGCGCTGGGTGTAAGCGCTTCCCAATCCCTATTCTGGCACGGATGCAAGGCGAGATTCATGGCGGAACTCGGGCCGTTGGCACACTCATCTTGGGGGCCAGCGGCTTTCTGGGGGCCCAACTGGCGCGCCGTCAGGAAGGTCTGGCTCTTGCTGCGGGTCTCCCCGGTGGCGCGGAACAGGTGGTCGGCGTTTGTCGCCGGCCACAGGCCAGTCAGGCGCTCTTTCCTGGCCTCGCCCTGGTGGCCTGTGATCTGTCTGTGGCGGGTCGCGCCACGGAGCTGCTCGACCGCCTGCGGCCGCGACGTGTCTTGCTGGCGGCGGCCCTGGCGCGACAGCATGACTGTGATGCTGACCCGGACTTGGCGCGCTGCCTGAACGAGGAGTTGCCCGGGGAAGTGGCCGCCAGCTGCGCGCGCAGGGGCGCACGCCTGGTACACATCTCCACGGACCTGGTTTTCTCAAGCCGCGCGCCCCGAGGCGGATTCAATGAGGGTGCGGTGCCGGATGCCACGAGTGTCTATGGACGCAGCAAGGCGCGGGGCGAGGTGCGCGTCTTGGTGGCCTACCCAAAGGCGCTGGTTGTGCGCCTGCCCCTTTTGTACGGGGATTCCCTGGGGCGCGGCCTGGGGGCCTCGGACGGCCTCTTGGCCGCTCTGAAACGGGGCGAGCGCCCGCTGTTGTTCGAGGACGAGTGGCGCACGCCGCTGGATGTGACGGCGGCGGCGGCGGCTCTGGTTCACCTCGCGCAACTCGAAGTGGCGGGCCTCTTGCACTTGGCGGGTCCCCAACGCCTGAGTCGCCTCGAACTGGGCCGGACCGTTTTGGCGGCGCGCGCTCTGGCTCCCCACAAAGTACGCGCCGCCCTGAGACGAGAGGTCCCCGGCTGCGTCGAGCGCCCAGAGGATGTCTCCCTGTGCGCGGCCCGGGCCCTGGCCCTTCTGCCGGCACCTATGCCCAGCCCGGAAGAGGCCCTGGGTGCGGGTTAGGCGGCCAACTGGGGCGGTCGAATCTGTAGAGTAGGCCGCTCGCTACACCTGCCACCGATACTCCCCGCACAGCCGCCATGGAAATCCCCACACGATTCGATCCCGCCGAGCAGGAACCGGACATCTACCGGCGTTGGGAGGAATCAGGCGCCTTTGCCCCGCCGGCACCCGGCACCGGGTCTGGGCGACCGTTTACGGTTGCCATTCCTCCGCCGAATGTGACCGGCGTGTTGCATATGGGGCACGCCCTGAACGGCACGATCCAGGATATCGTCGTGCGTCACCGACGCATGAGTGGCTTTGACACGCTCTGGATCCCCGGCACGGATCACGCGGGGATCGCCACCCAGGCGGTGGTCGAGAAAAAGCTCTACGGCGATGAAGGACTCAAGCGCGAGGAGATGGGGCGCGAGGCTTTCCTCGAACGCGTCTGGGATTGGAAGGACAAGCACGGGGACATCATCCTGAAACAGTTCAGGCGTCTGGGTTGTTCCTGTGACTGGACGCGCACGGCCTTCACCATGGACGAGGAACTCTCCGCCGCTGTGCGCGAGTCCTTCGTCAAGCTCTGGGAGCAGGGTTTGATCTATCGCGGCATGCGCCTGGTCAACTGGGATTGCGTGCTGCAGACAGCCATCTCGGACGATGAAATCGAGTACGAGGCGCGCAAGGGCAAGCTCTGGTCGCTGCGCTATCCGCTCAAGGATCGACCAGGTGAGTTCATCGTGGTGGCCACCACGCGGCCAGAGACCATGCTTGGGGATACGGGTGTGGCTGTGCATCCGGATGATGAACGCTATCAGGAACTGGTGGGCAAGTGCTGTGTGCTGCCCTTCCTAGAGCGCGAGATCCCGATCGTGGCGGACGAAAGTGTGGACCCGGCCTTCGGCAGCGGCGCCGTGAAGATCACGCCGGGCCATGATCCGGCGGACTACGAGCGCGGGGCGCGCCACAACCTGCCGATCGTCAGCATCCTGGATAAGGACGGGACCCTGAATGAGGAGGCCGGACCGTTCGCGGGCCTGACCCGCGAGGCGGCGCGCAAGGCCGTCGTCGCTCAGCTAGAGGAGTTGGATCTCTTGGAGGGTATCGAGAAGATCCAGCACAACATCTCCCTCTCGGATCGCTCCAAGAGCCCGGTGGAACCGCTGATCAGTGAACAGTGGTTCGTCAAGATGCAGCCCCTGGCGGAGCCGGCCATCGCCGTGGCCAAGTCCGGTGAACTGGCTTTCCGTCCGGAGCGTTGGAAAAAGGTCTACCTGAACTGGTTGGAGAATGTGCACGACTGGTGCATCAGCCGGCAGCTCTGGTGGGGCCATCAAATCCCCGTTTGGTATGACGAGGATGACACGCCGGTGGCCTCGCGCGTGGATCTGGAAATCGGCGCGTCCCATCCACAGACGGGCAAGCCGATTGTGCGCCGCGATCCAGATGTGCTCGATACCTGGGCCTCGTCCTGGTTGTGGCCCATGGCGACCCTCGGTTGGCCCGCCCAAACGGACGAGCTGGCGCGTTTCTATCCCACGGGCTTTCTGTCAACGGCACCGGAGATCATTTACCTCTGGGTGGCTCGCATGGTCATGGCAGGTTACGCCTTCATGGACGAGCGCCCGCCGGAGGAGCGCTGTCCCTTTGCCACGGTCTACCTGCACGCCACGGTGCTGGATGCCAAGGGCAAGCGCATGTCGAAGTCCGCGGGCAATGGCATCGATCCGCTGGATATGGTGGAGGAATACGGCGCCGATGCCGTACGCCTGGGGCTGATCATGCTCACGAAAGAGGGCCAGGATGTGCGCCTCTCACCGGAAAAGTTCGGCCAGAGCTTCCGCTTTATCAACAAGATCTGGAATGCCGCGCGTTTCTGCTTGATGCACCTGGAGGGGGCGCAGGTGAGCACGGACCTCGATGGCTTGGAGCGTCTTGAGGATCGCTGGATGCTGGATCGATTGGCCCAGGTGCGCGCGAGCGTTTCGCAGGCCCTCGACGCCTACCGCTTCAACGACGCGGCCATGGAGTTGTACCGCTTCGTCTGGAACGATTTCTGCGATTGGTACCTGGAACTGGCCAAGCCGCGCCTGGTTGCCGATGCCGATGGTGCTGCCGATAGCCCCGATGGTGCCGTGCGCACGGTTTTGGCCCGGGCCCTGGGGGACATTCTCGCCCTGCTCCACCCCTTCACGCCCCATGTGACCGAGGCCCTGTGGGAAGCGCTGCACACGGCCCTCGGTCGGCCGCAGGAATCCATGTTGATATCCGCGCCCTGGCCGGACGGTGCGGGGCTGCTCCGGGATCAAGACGCCGAGGCGCACATGGGCCTCTTGCAGGATGCGGTGCGCTGCGTGCGGCGCGTGCGCAGCCTGACCATGGTCGGGGAGCGCAAGCCCCTCAAGGCCATCATCAAAGTGCCGGATGAAGGTGCTCGGGAAATCTTGAAAGGGCATGCGGCGGCCCTTGCGGCCCTGGCCTTCCTTGAGGAGCTGGAGGTCGTGTCGGTCATGGAGCGCCCGGCCGGGTCGGCCGTGGCTGTGGCCGGTGCCATGGAGACCTGCGTGCCGCTGGATTCCGATGTGAATCTGGAGCGCCTGCGGGAGGCCTTTATCCAGCGCGCGTCCAAGGTGCGGTCGGGTTTGGAAGCCGTGGACCGCAAGCTCGGGAATGAGAAGTTCGTCGCCCGGGCCGATCCGGCCGTGGTGGCGGACGAGCGGGAACGGCGGGATGAGATGGCCCTGGAGCTGGAGTTGCTCGAAAGCAATCTGGCCGGGCTCTAGCAGCCAGCGCCTGCTGACCGTCAAGACGGACGCGAACGATTGCGGAAGTTACTGGGCTAGGGGGGAGGCTCTATCCCTGGGCCTTCCACAAGTGTGACTGCATGCCTTGAATCGGTGTACGCACTCGTGTCCGTGCTTGTACGACCAGTGGCCGAAGGCTCGTTCTCCGGTCTGTTTCGACAATCACACCGTGGGCATCGGGGTTGCAGAGCGCCCAAACCTATCCGCGGCACAGACTGCCAGCCCCGGCACCACCTATGGTTAATCAGTACAGAAAACAGAGATTCCTTGGATTGGGTGTCCGTAGCCTGCAGCTGCGCGGCGCCCCTTTGGTTCCAATCCCAGTCACCATCGGCTTCCTGGTCCTGGCGGCGCTGATCCCCGGGGCCGATCAGCGTCGCCAGTCGCGCTCGAGTTCAGCCGGATCGATCTTCAGTTCCAGGGTGAAGGTCAGGCCCTTGCCGCGCAGGCGGCTTTGGATGCCGAGGGCGAAGTGGACCCACTTTTCGGTTTGCGTGACCTCCTCTTCCTCAACCATGACCTTGAACTCGTGGTCTTCGAAGGTAACTGCCCCAGGCTTTAGGCGGGCGAAGCCGAGGCTGCCAGCGGGCCGAGCCCGCACGGGAGTTCCGTTTGAATCGTAGAAGATGAACTGGGCTATTTCCGTATCGAAGCCCAGCAACTCGGCGGCGGTGGGCTCAGCTTCAGTGGCATCAGCTTCGGCGTCTTCCCCCTTCTCTGGCTTGGGATCATCACCCTTGGCCCGCCATGCCAGCATATAGGTACCCGGCTCCAGTTCCGGCTCCAGGATGGGCAGGGTCGTGGTTAGAACCCCCAAGTGTTGGGGGCCATCCTTGAGGGACCGTTTCTCCAAGGCGCTGGTGCTGGTGTCGAGAGTTTTTTCCACTGGCACAAAGAGAATCGAGCTGTAGCCCGTGATGACGCGGTAATCCTCCGGCAGGGTTTGTCCGCGACCCACCTTGGTCTTGCTCGGGCCCTTGGAATCCCAGCGCTCCATGGCCACTGAGCCGGCCGTAGACCA
>NYXZ01000094.1 GCA_002686595.1 Planctomycetota bacterium
TTTGGGGCGGGGGAGTGGGGTGATGCGGGCGCGGGGGTAGTAGTGGGATAGGATGCGGCTGTGGGACCAGCCTTGGACGGCGCGGTCGTGGGCGCCGGTTTGGCAGAGCCCGACGCCGTGGCCGCGGCCTCGGCCGCGCAGGAACAAGCCGCTTTTTAGGGGGTTGCCACAGTGGGGCCAGGTGCTGGTGATGTGGGCGCTGGCGACGGCGCGTTGGCCGAGACGCCGACGGAACTCCTCTAGGGGGATGGTGGTGCGTCCCCTGGTTCCGGTTAGCTCAACGGTTAGCCAGCGGTGGGTGGCGCCCGTTTCCAGGGGGCGCAGGGATAGCAGGCGCTGTCCGATTTCCAGATCCTTGGCGAGTTGGGCGAGGTCGGCGGCGGGGATGGTGGTGGACCAGGTTACGGGGCGTGCGGTCGGCACGGGGGCGGCGGTGGGGCGAGCCTCATCCAGGGCGCGGCGGTCGCAGGGAGGGCAGTGTACGGCCTCGATGGGGGGGCCGGGGCTGGTGGGGAACTGCTCATGAAGCGCCGCGGTGCGGCCGCCGCAGGCGGCGTGGAAGCGGGCGTCTAGCAGGGAACTGCCACTTGTGAGGACCAGGCCGGCGGTGCGCGCGACAGCTTCTTCCAGGCGGCGGGCGACGCGGCGCGCGGCGGGGGAGTCCTCGGGGACGAAGATGCCGTCATAGGCCTGGTCGCGGGTGTCGCTCCACAGGAAGGCGGCCCCGGGATCGGTGCTGGCCGGGCGGCGGCGGGCCAGCATGGAGAGGGCGTAGGTGCGGGCGGCGATGGCCTGGGCCTCGAGCTCCGCCGGTTCCGCGGACCACAGGATCAGCTCCTTGGCCAGGACGCCGGAGACGTACTCCTCCATGGGAACCAGGTTCGTGATGGAGAGGCCACCTTGGGGGCGCAGATCAACGGTCAGAGTGCCTGGCCAGGGACGGCCGGCCAGGGTCAGGACCTCGGCGGGGGCGGGGCGAAAGTGGAGGCGAGGGGCGGCGTCGCCGGTGGAGGCGCGCAGAACCACGGCGGCCCGTTCGATGTGTACCTCGCCCCAGCGCGTGCCGCCGATGGTGATTGAATCAAGGCCTTCGCAGGCAGCCAGGCGCACGGGAATCAGGCCAGCTGCGTTGGCGGCTGCCTTGGTGGTGACCCAAGCAGGGTCAACTGATCTGGGCGCGGTCGCCTCCCAGGGCTCGGACGGATTCGTGTCCCGCGGCGGCGGGCTGTCCAGCGGGCTGGGCCAGGGTCCAACACCAACGCAGGCGCAGCACAGGAGCAGGGTGAGAGCGCAGGGGGCGCCGAGAGGGGCGCCGGCCTTCGCGCGTGGGCGCCCCTTCGCGTGGGCGCGCCATTCGTGCTGGATGCGGGCCGAGCTGAGGGCCGCGCGGGGCCGCATCAGGTGAAGAGCTCGCCGCTGGAATCGGAGGATTCCGTCGGGGGTGGGGCGCCGACGCGCTCGCACCCGGCGGCGGTGATCATGCGACCGCGGGCGGTCTTGCGCAGGAAGCCACAGCGCAAAAGGTGGGGCTCGAAGACCTCTTCGAGCGTGTCTTCGCTCTCGCCCACGGTGGCGGCAATGGTTTTCAGGCCCACGGCCTCGTTCGGCGTTTGGGCCAGGCAGCGCAGGATCTGACGGTCCATCTCCTCCAGGCCCCACTCGTCGACCCCGAGGCGTTCCAGGGCTCCCCGGGCGAAGTCCTTGTCGATGGCGTCGGCGCCTTGCACTTGGGCCAAGTCCCGGGCGCGCCGCATGAAGCGGTTGACCACCCGCGGTGTGCCTCGGCAGCGTTCCGCCAGGTAGCGCGCGCCGTCCTCGGTCAGCTCGACGGCGAGCAGGGATGCCGTGCGCATGGCGATGCGCAGCAGGTCTTCGGTCGGGTAGGGCCGCAGGCGTTCGAAGAGGCCAAAGCGCGCGCGGAAGGGGGCGGAGAGCAGGCCCTCGCGCGTGGTGGCCCCCACGAGGGTGAAGGGTTCGAGGGACAGGGGCAGGATGCGTGCGTGGGGGCCCGTGTCCAGGGTGAAGTCGATGGAGTAGTCCTCCATGGCGGTGTAGAGGTACTCCTCGACGGCGGCGGGCACGCGGTGGATCTCGTCGATGAAGAGCACATCCCGCGGGCCGAGTTGGGTCAGGATGCCCACCAGATCCCGGGGGCGCTCCAGGGCCGGGCCCGTGGTGGAGTGCAGGGTGGACCCCAGTTCGTGGGCCAGGATGCGCGCCAGGCTCGTCTTGCCCAGGCCCGGAGGGCCCGAGAAGAGGATGTGATCCGCCGGCTCGCCGCGGCCCTTGGCGGCGGTCAGGGCCACGCGCAGGTTCTCGACTACCCGGGGCTGACCCAGGAATGCACCTAGGGATGCGGGGCGCAGGGATTCCTGGTCAGGGCGGGTCTCCGGGGGAGATTGCTCCCGTTCGTCTGGTCCGAGGTCGGCCCCAGCCAGGGCCTCCGGGTGAAATACGCTCTCGTTGTGGCCCTCCATGGGAAGGAGCATAGCGCTGGGGCGGGTCCGCTCCCCTAGGAGTCCGTTGAAAAAGTCCCGTCGCGAGGCGCAGCCATCGCCGGTGAGGTAAGGAAGGCGAAGGCAAGGAAGGCGTAGGCGAGACGGCGGAAGCGGCCCTGTAGGGCCGTTGAGCACGGCTCGACGAGCCTGAGGCCGCCGTCGGCGGCACCGTCGGCGCCGATGGCCTTGCCGTAGTAGGGAGTTTGTCAACGGGCTCCTAGTTTTTCGTACATCCACGGCGCTCCAGGCGCCAGCGGGGGACCAGCCCTGGGCCCGGACGGGCAAGGCGCGGTGGAGCCAGATGGTGCGACCTCGCACGGCCCGGCGCGCAAGGGCGCTCACAATGGCAAAAAGCGCGGTAATCCGCTCCTCCAGGAGACCGTGGCAGACCCCGGGCGAATCGGGTAACATCCTTAGGACAAACAGGTAACAGCCAGTTCCTGCCTGACGGGCGGGATCCGTCTCCCCGGCACGGAGGTTGACGGATACCGGCCCTTCTTTTGTATCCTCCCCGACTTCTGCCCGGATCCACTACGGGTTCGGCCGATCCGGCCAGGGCCCAGCAGGGCCCCGGTCGCCCCATTCCAATCCTGACTCAAGCCTCGGCGGCTGACAGCCACCCGAGCACCCAGGCACCCATGACCATCGATAAGCGGCTGGCGGCAAGCCTCCTCCCCATTACGGCGCTCCTCGCAGTTTCCTGCGAAGGCATCATGCGGGAGTCGAGTAGCACTGGCGGGTCCTCCGCCTCCATGGACATCCTGGAGGTCTCCAACGGCTTCGGTCAGCTCGTCCCGCACACGATCGTAAAACTCGTGAACGGGCAGCCCAGCCAGCAGATCGTCTCCATCCGCAGCCACCAGGATTTGCTGGACAACCTGACGGTGGAGAACCGCGTGCTGCCCGTGGCCCAGTGGGTCGCAGGCACCGTGTTGCCGAGTAATGCCCAGGGCAACCACTTCATCTATGCGCGCTTTGATCAGCCCATCGACATCGGCTCGGTGCTCGATCCTTCACCGGCAGCCCAGGCCAACTCCGGCTTCACCGGGGCGATTACGGTCACGGCCCTCGACCCATTCTCAGGTGAATCCACCGCGATCACTGGCCGCGCCTTCCTGAACGGCGCCACCTACAGCGGTACGCCCCAGTCAAGTCCGCCGGAACTGCCCTTGCAAACCTGGGTCACCCTGGACGGCACGGGCAAGCCCGTGGCGGAGGATGTGGAAGGCGAAACCCCGGGCCTGGGCTTCCCTGGCACGGAGGGTGATTTCGAGGGCTCAAACATGCTCGTGACCCCGAACACCATCGTCTTCGTGGTCGATTCAGACGACAACCTCTCCACTTACGAGACCTTCCCCACCGGCAACCAGATCCGCATCAACATCTCCACCGCCGTGCGGGCGGTGAACGGCAAGAACCTGGTGGCCAGTGCCCTCGGTTGCGCCACCGTGGGTGCGGATACATTGACCCCCGAGGTCATGCGCACGCCCCCCCCGAGCAACAATCCGGTCATTACCCCCGGCGCCGGGGCCACGGATGTGGATCCCACCACGATGGTGCGCGTGGAGTTCACCGAGCCCATCCAGCCCCTGACCCTGGGCACCATCGAAGACGGCACGCCGCCGGGCACCAGTTCCTCGATCTTGCTGCAGTTCGGGCCGGACGCCTCCAGAGTGACCGTGCCCTACGGCATCCAACCAGCCAGCATCTATGACTTCTCCACCTGGGATCTCGTGCCGGCCTTCAACTTCCCCGGAACCGGGCCCGAGTTCCTCACCTGCGGAACCTTCAACACCGTGGACGTGGTGGTCAATGCGTCCATGTTTGAAGACCTGGCTTGGATCGTCGATCCGGGTACGGGCTCCATCAATGGCAACGCCAACACCCTGGCCCCCCAAACCTGGTTCGACACCGGCGTGGGGCCCGGAGTGGTCAACGCCCCGGTGGCGCCGGACACGATTACCGTCGCCCGCTTCGGCGCCAACCCGGGTCTGTCGGTTATCGACCTCAACGGCTTCGGCGCTGGCACGGGCGATCCCACCTACGATCCCTCCTATCAGGTTTTCGCCGAGGGTTGGACCAACTTCCCGAACAACCCCAACCTCAAGCTCCAGGGCTCGGCTTTGATCCCGCCCCTGCAACCGGGCAACTGCACGATCAACGGTGGCTCGGCCGGCGTCTTCACAATGACGTTGGACTCCAACCTCAGTGACCTGGTACTCAGTTCTCCCCTGGTGTCATCGGTGGGCGACATGATGATTGGCCACGCCCTAGATGCCACCTTTAACAACGGGCCGGCGCCCTTCGGCTGCCAGTCAACCGGTGGCAACCTATGTGCCTTCGATGGCAAGAAACTGATCCAGGCCGTGCTAAACGGAAACACTGTGACGCCGGTGCAACCAGGTCAATTCGGCGGAGCCTTGGCGGGTTATGAAAACCTGATCTCATGGGCGCCGCACCCCAACCCCCCGCCCCTGATCTTTCCGCCGCCCTGTGTGTCCCCCTTCCTGAATGGACAGGAACCGACAGCCATCGACACCGTGGCCGGCGGCGTGACCAACCTCTTGAGCCCGGGCAACCCCTTCGGCAACCCGACCATGGGGCAGCCGCCCTCGGGACTCTTGACGAGTGAGCAAAACGCCCACTTCCTCGGCCCCTCGCCCCAGGCCCTGCAGATCAGCGCCTGTTTTGACTTCATGGTGCGCCAGCAGGTGGGGCAGTTCCTCTACATATTGGATCGCTCTCGCAACGAGATCGTGGTGGTCAACTCCAACCGCATGACCGTCATCGATCGCATCGATCTCGACGATCCCACGGCCCTGGCCATGGGCCCCAACTTGGACTTCCTGGCGATTACCAGCCAGGCCTCCAATCTGGTTTCCTTCCTCGACATCGACCCTTCCTCCGCGTCGTTCCACAAGATCGTCAAGGTGGTCATCGTCGGGACTCGCCCCCGGGGCATTGCCTGGGATCCGGGCAACGAGGACATCCTGGTCTGCAACGAAGGCGACAGTACTGTTTCCGTGATCTCGGCCCACTCCTTGGATGTGCGTAAGGTTGTTGGCTCTCAGCTTTCCCAACCTTTCGATGTGGTTATCACCCCGCGCCAGGCCAACTTCGGCTTCTTCCGCAATGTGTACTTCGCCTGGATCCTGAACCGCAGCGGCCGCTTGGCTATCTTCGAGTCTGGTCCCAACACCGTGAACGGTTGGGGCTATGACGATGTGATCGGTATCGCCTCCTTCGAGTTCAATAACCCCAAGACACTGCAGCCGGACTATATCAACCTGGACGGCGGCGTGTGGATCCTGCACGAGGGGCCCATCGACATGGAGACCGAGGAACCCGGGGATCTCACTGAAGGCGCCGTGACGAACCTGGCTATTCAAAGTGGTATCTCGGGACAACTGCCCCTCAACCTGACCTCCCTGACGATTCCCCAGTACCGTGACATGTACATCGGTATTGCGAAGTCAATCGGCGAGGAAGTGCTCTCCGGTATTCCCGTGGATATCGCCTTCGACAACATGCGCAATGTGGCCGGCACGCCCAACTACTTCACTACCTGGAGTGCGGGGCAGCCCCTACCGGCCAACGGCAAGAACCTGGTGCGCCCGATTCCCGGTGGTGCCATCAATACCAACGAGCCCACATATATGTTCCTGGCGGTGCCCAACTCCACCTCCCAGGGTGGGGTGGTGGATGTGCTCAACATCGCAGCCTCTGGCCTGGGACGGGCGGATACCAATGCCTACCAGGAAGGCACCCAATCGGTGCCGGCGGAAGACTGCAATGTGCTGGTGGACTACTTCCGACAGTAGCCACCTCCAGGTTCAAGAAACAGCCGCCGGCACGGCCCCGCTCGGGGATGTGCCGGCGGCTTTGTATACGCCGCTCCGCCCTCCCGCGCCCTGACCACTGCTTCCGCAGCCACGCACCCCGTGCCCGAACCGACCCAGGTCCGATCGATGTTCTCCCGCATCGCCGGGACCTACGATCTGCTCAACCGTGTGCTCTCCCTGGGCATCGACCGCCGTTGGCGCAGGCGGGCGGCGGACTTGGCTCTGGAGACGGGAACTGGCGAGACGGTTCTCGATCTGTGTTGCGGCACCGGAGACCTGGCCCTGGAGTTACGCGGCCGCGGCACTCCCACCGTGGGGATTGATTTCACTCTGCCCATGCTGGCCCGGGCACCGGGCAAGGTGCGCAGCTGTCATGCCGGTGGCCTTTTCATCCAGGGCGACGCCCTGGCCATTCCTCTTGGAAGCGACAGCGTCGGCGCCTGTACCGTGGCCTTCGGTATTCGCAATGTGGCCGCACCTGAGCGCTGTCTAGCGGAGATGGCGCGGGTCGTGCGGCCTGGCGGACGGGTGGTGGTGCTGGAGTTCACCGTGCCCGGGCCAGGTCTTCTGGGCTGGCTCTACCGAGTGTATTTCACGGGCTTCTTGCCGCTCCTCGGCCGCCTGGTTTCCCGGGACGCGGGGGCCTACAGCTACTTGCCCGAGACGGTCATGGCCTGGCCGGACGCCAGGGCTTTTCAAGCTCAGTTCGAAACTGCTGGCCTGGTGGACTGCGGGCATCGGCTTCTGACAGGTGGCATTGCCTGTCTGCACTGGGGCACCGTGCTCGCTGACGCTGCTCGCGGGGAACTCGGGCCGGTCTCAGGCAGACCGAATCCAGTGGGGCGATGACAGCCGCCGCTGATACCGCGGGAAGGGCAAAGGGCAATCCCGAACAGGGCCTGGCCCTGGGACTGGTGGCCATGGCGCCGCTCCTCGTCGTCGGTGAGGTGGCGGCCATTCAGGCGGCGGAGAGTGGACGCAGTGCGGCCCAAGCACTTCTTTTCCTGGGCCTTGAGCCCCTCGGATCGGCTGGCGATTGGCTGCGGCGTTTCGCGCTCTGCGCGGTCATAGTGGCGGCGGCCTGGCGCCTCCACCGCCAGGCTATTCCCCTGGTGCCCGGCGTCATGCGCCGCCTGGGGGAGGGCGTCTTGGGAGCCTTGGCCCTGGGCCCCCTACTGTTGGGTCTGGGGCCTGGTTTGGGATGGCTGTTCCGCGTCCTCGGCTCGGGCGGCGAGGTGGGAGACGGGGCCTTCGCTCCCCTGGCGGGACGCCTGGGCGCCTCTGCCATGGCCGGCCCGGCCCCCAGTTTGGCCACCGGCGCCCTGGTGGCAGCCGCCGGAGCCTGGGAGGAAATCCTCTGCCGCGTCCTGCTCTACGGCCTGCTCATGCTGGCCGTGCGCCGCTCCGCGTTGCTGCTCCGTTGTCCCAGTTCGGTGGCCACCTGGGCTGGTGAGATTCTGGGCTTGGCGGGCTCCGCCCTGCTCTTCGCCGCCCTGCACCTGGAGAGCGTCCTGGCCCACTTCTCCGGACTGATCGGCTCCGGCGGTGAGCCCTTTGAAGCCGCCATCTTCACCTGGCGCCTCAGTGCAGGCATCCTGTTGGGACTCCTCTTCCGCTGGAGGGGCCCGGGCGTAGCCGCCTGGACCCACGCCCTCTTCAACCTGGGGCTACTCCTCGGCGCAGGACCTGGAGTCCTCCTATGACACGCTTTTTCCTCGGCATCACCGGCGCCAGTGGCCACGTCTACGCGCGCACCCTTTTGCGCACCCTGCTCACGGCTGGCCACAGCGTGGATTTGGTGCTGACCGCGGCCGGAGCCCAGGTCCTCTCCCATGAGCTAGGCATCGAAGTCGAAGCGGACGGCCGCCTCGCACCTGGGGCCCTGGAAACCCTGGCTGGTCCGGGGGCGGCGGCGGTCAACTCCTGGGCTCCCGATCAGGTGGGAGCCCCAGCCGCCTCGGGCACTACCCAGCTCGCAGCCGTCATGCTCGTGCCCTGTAGCATGGGCACCCTGGCCCGGGTGGCGGCGGGCTTCAGCTCAAACCTCGTGGAGCGCGCCGCCGATGTGGCCCTCAAGGAAGGTCGCCCCCTGTTGCTCGTGCCGCGCGAGACACCCCTCTCGGAAATCCACCTTGAGAATATGCTGCGCCTAAAACGCCTCGGCGCCACCATCATGCCCGCCATGCCCGGGTGGTATCAGCACCCCGCTGGACTGCAGCAACTGGTGAACAGCTTGGTTGGCAAGATGCTCGACAGTTTGGGGGTCGCGCACCAACTGTGTGCCGGCTGGGAAGAGCTCAGTGAACCGCCGTCGGAGGCCGGCTGCGAGCCGCAGTGGCCACCGGCGAAAACGGCAGGGAAGCCGGCTCCGGAAAAGTCAGGTGGGGAGCGCCGCCGGTGAGCGGTCTGGCACCTTGGCTGAACCTGGTCCGTTTCAGCCACTCGATCTTCGCCCTGCCCTTCGCCCTCTGCGGAGCCTGGTTGGCAGCCGGCGGCCCGCCGCCCCTCTTCGATCTCCTGCTCATCGTCCTGTGCGCCGTCAGCGCCCGCACGGCGGCCATGGGTTTCAACCGCCTGGTGGACCGCCACATCGACCGCAGAAACCGGCGCACCGCCGCCCGCGAGTTGCCCGCTGGCGTGCTGACGCCCCTGGCCGTGGGCGCCTTGGTGCTCTTCTCCAGCGCCCTCTTCTTCCTCGGTGCCTTTGCCCTCAATCCCCTCGCCGGTTACCTCGCCACGCCGGTACTGGCCGTACTCCTGGGCTACAGTCTGGTCAAACGCTTTCACTGGTGTGCCCACGGCGTCCTGGGGTTGGCCTTGGCCCTGGCGCCCCTGGGAGCCTGGGTCGCCGTGCGCGGCGCCGTGGACGGCGATGCTTGGCCGGTGCTCACCCTGGCCCTGGCGGTTTGGACCTGGGTGGCGGGCTTCGACCTGATCTACGCCTGCCAGGACGCGGATTTTGACCGCGGCGCGGGCCTGCATTCAATCCCCGGACGTTTTGGCGTGGCCGCCGCCCTGAGCGCCTCCGCCGCCCTGCATGTCGTCACTGTTGTCGCCTTGCTCGGCACGGCTTTCCTGGCGGGTCTCGGCCTGCCCTTTCTGGTAGCCCTGGCCCTGGCCAGCGCACTGCTCGTTTGGGAACACCGCCTGGTGCGCCCGGATGACCTCTCCCGCGTGGACGCGGCATTCTTTACGATCAACGGCTGGGTGTCCGTGGCGCTTTTTTTGGGCCTGGCCCTGGATTTGGCCCTGTAATGTGGACACCCCCTAAAACCAGGTAGCCCCATGGCGGCACGCAAGAAGACAACCAAGAAGAAGGCCCGGCGCAGTTCCGCAACCAAGGAATACCCGCCGGATGTGTTGCGCGGTCTAGCCCGTTCCCTGGACTCAGCCCCGGCTCCCCGGGGCGTGTTGGTGCGCGGAGATGAACCCTATTTCCGTTTTCAGGCCGTTGAGCTCCTGCGCGCCGCGGCCCGCAAGCGAGGCGCGGAGGTCAGCACCCACGATGCCGGCGACAGCGAGTTCAACTCCGCTGCGCTCTTGGACGATTTGGCCGCCTCGCCGCTTTTCGCGGAGGAGCGCTGCGTCGTGCTGCGCAACGCCGGCAAGCTCTTGGCGGGCAAGGTGCGCGCCGGCCTGGCGGATTCCGTCGGGCGCGCCCTGGTGGCCTTCCTGGGCCGCGAGGCAGGTGAGGCCGGCGGCGGCCTGGTGCTGGACGCCGAAAGCCTGCGCAAGGACAGCAAGGTGGCCAAGGCCATGACAAGTGGGGGGGGGACAATCGTCGAGTGCCGCCGCCTCTGGGACTCCCCGCCGCCCTGGTCTCCCAACGCCGATCCCCGGTCCACGGAACTCGTGCGTTGGATCCTCGAGCGCTCCGGAGAAAAGGAAGTCAAGCTCAACCGCGACCAGGCCGCTTTTGTGGCGGCTGCCACGGGCAATCGATTGGCGGCCCTAGACGACCAGTTGGAGCGCTTGCGGCGCGGGGGAGAGCGGGAGCTGGCGGAAGTCGTGGGCTGGGATGCCAGCGCCTCGCCCTTCGACGTGGCGGAACAGATTGTCCTCGGCGACTTGCCCCGAGCCATGGCCGGCCTCGAGTCCCTCTTCACCGCGGGCTTCGAGGAGAAGGGCGGCGGACGCAAGCGCGATCTCGGCGCCATCGTGCAACTGCTCCTGTCTGCTCTGAACGGGAAGGCGCGTGAGTCCCTGGCCGGGGCAGCAGCTCTGGCGGAGGGCTTGGACGAGGGCGAGGCCGCCAACCGTGCCGGTGTGCCCAGTTGGCCCCAGGCCCGGGCGGCATTCACCCGGCGCACGGATCTGCGCGATGCTGACGAGTGGGAGTCGATGCTGAGGGACCTGGGAGCTCTCGAGCGCTGCACTCGGCGCGCCGGGACCGTGGACGCCAACGACTTCAGCGCCTTCGCCCTGCGCTGGCGCCGAAGACGGGCACCCGGGCGGAACTGATCGGGACTTGCAGGCCCGGGGCCACTGATCCCCGGCGCGGCCACTTCGTGCTGATTCCAAAATCATGTAGAATCCCACAATGGCCCCTGAAACTGACCACGAATCAGACTCCGAGTCCACTGCGATTCCCGTCGGTGCAACCCCTCCGGCCGCGCGCATTGCCCTCCTGCCGGATGTCCTGCGGAATAAGATTGCCGCCGGGGAGGTCATTGAGCGACCGGCATCGGTGGTCAAGGAACTGCTCGAAAACGCCCTCGATGCCGGGGCCCGCCAAATCTCCATCGACCTGGAGGAAGGCGGCGCCCGGCGCATCTGCATCAGCGATGATGGCCGGGGCATGGGCCCAGAAGACCTGGCCCTGGCATTCCAAGCCCACGCCACCAGCAAACTGACGCAACTGGAGGATTTGGATCATATCTCCAGCTTGGGTTTTCGGGGCGAGGCCCTGGCATCCATGGGGTCGGTGGCCCGCTGTTCAATCAACTCCAGGCCCGCTGAGGCCAGCATTGGATGGCGGGTGGAGGTGCACGGCGGGCGCCATGAACCGCTGCGGGAAGCCGGCGGACCCCGTGGGACCCAGGTGGAAGTAGGCGACCTGTTCTTCAACACTCCGGCTCGCCGCCGCTTCCTAAAACGGACATCCACGGAGTTAGGCCGTTGTCTGGATGTCGTCCAACGCCTGGCCCTGGCCCATCCGGGCGTGGGCATGGTCGTCAGCCACAATGGCAAGCGCGTCTTCGATGTTGAATCATCCATGGATCTGCGGGCCCGCGTGCGCCGCACCTTCGGCGGCGAATTGGCCGCCGCCCTAGTGCCAGTCAGCGGCCAGGACGGCCCCCTGCGCCTCTTCGGCTTTATCGCGCCGGCCCGCTTTGCACGCCGGGATACCTCGCGCCAAATGTGGTTTCTAAACGGCCGCTTCCTGCGCGACCGCGTATTGGTCGCCTGCCTGCGGGAGGCCTGGCGCGGCTCCTTGGAGGAACGCCGCCAACCGGTGGCCTTCTTGCATCTCAACATGCCACCGGAGGCCGTCGATGTGAATGTGCATCCGGCCAAATCAGAGGTGCGTTTCCGCGAACAACGCCGCCTGTTCTCGTTCCTGCTGCGCACCCTGCGCGAGGCCATCTTGGACACCGATCTGGCCACCCCCGGGGAACGCCTATTGGACATCGCCCAACGGCGCCGGAGTGCTGCCGCCGAGGCCGGAGCGCTGCTGCCTGATCCGGGGGGCTTGCCCCGCGGCGCGGGGCAGGCGAGTAGCGAAGTGCGCGAAGTGCCGGGCGCGGATGTGGCGGAGTTGCCGCAGCTGTCAGCCCTGGGCTCCCTACAAGAGAGCGCTGCAGGCCACCGTGGGCTGGTCGGGTCCGGAGATTCTGCCGCCGATTCTGCCGCCGATTCTGCCCCCGGGGCTGCCTCCGGTTCCGACGACTCGGAAGCGGATACCGCCGCCTGGCGCGCCCGCGACGACTTCGCCGGGCCCTTTCTCCAGGTGGACCGTACCTTTCTGCTGCGCGCCCTACCGGAAGGCTTCGAGGTCATCGACCAACACGCCCTGCACGAACGGGTGACCTTCGAGGAAATGCGCCGAGACCTCGCGGCTGGCGCCCTGGAGAGCCAGCGTCTGCTCGTCCCGGAACTGGTGGAGGTGGGCCGGGCTGACCTGGAACTTTTGAAAGGGCATTTTGAGGCCCTGGGGGCGGTGGGTCTGGAACTCGAACAGTTTGGTGAAGGCACCCTGGCGGTCCAGGCCCTGCCCGCCCGCCTGCGCCAAGTGGATTGCGAGGGTTTGGTGCGGGACATCATCGAACTCCTGGCCGCCCGCGGCAGAACGCCGGTGGCGGAGGAGCTCCTGGAAGAGGTCCTGCACCGGGCAGCCTGTCGCGCCTCGGTGATGAGCGGCGACGAACTGAACGAGGATGAAATTCGCAGTCTGCTGCGTCGGGCCCGGGAGGCAGGCCACGACCAAACCTGTCCCCATGCCCGTCCAACCCGCGTGCGCTTCACCCGCGCGGATCTGGACCGCGCCTTCCATCGCCGCTGACCAGGTCCGAGGGCGGGACGCTGCCGGTCACCGGCTCTTAGGGCGTGAAATCCGCGGGGACGAGCTCTGCGTCCAAGTGACCTTCAACAACGAACAGTTCCATGGAAGGGCGGCGCTCGAACTGGCCCGCGCGCCATTGATGGATATTCATGAAGCGCGGGATGATGTAACCGTCCAACTCGCGGTGGTCGAGGACTTGAATCAGGGTCGTGCGGGAGCGCTGGTCGGCGGGGGCTTCTGGTCCTTGAGCTCGATCGGCTCGGATCTCGTGAAGTACTGCCAAGGCCAACTGCGAGGTCTTGGGGTCGAGGCCCAGGAAGGCGGAGAAGACGGCTTGTTTGTCGCGTTCCTCGGCGCCGTCCAGGAAGAGGCGAAAGTCCGGGCTAGCCACTGTTAGCCAATGCAAGGCGGCGGCGGTGGTCTCGAGCTTGGGGGGCAAGTCCGGTGGAGCGTCCGCAGCCAAAGCCAGGCGCGAAACGTGCAGAGAAGCGGGATCGCTGAGGGAGACGAAGTTGCCGGCCACCGCCAGCCAGTCGTCCATTTGCTTGCGGTCCTCCGTGTGTTCGCGACCGCGCAGGGAAACGGTTTGGTCGCCGTCCAGCAGCCAGTCACCTGTGGGGCCGCGCATCTGCTCGCGGCCGCTCTCCAAGCGAAAGCGAAGGTAAGCGGGGGCCAGGTAGCGCACGCGGGTGGAGAACTCGTTGCGCCCGGCGCCGGAGCGCAGGCGTTGGTCGAATGAAATGTCGAAGGTCTGGAGCGCGGCCAGGGGAGCTGCGCCTGGTTCCCGGGGAACGCGAGTCGTGGCGCACAGGCTGTGCCAGAGAGCAGCCGCCTCTGGTGAAGTGTCGGCCGGCAAGGTACCCGGTGCCGAAGTGGGCGCTGGCGGTGTGTCCCCTTTCGGCGCAGCGTCCTGCCTGGGCGCGATGTCCTGCCTGGGCGCCGCGAGCTGCGCGGAAGCGGCCAGTAGGGGAGACTCGGCCAGTTGCGCGGAAGCGGCCAGTTGGGGAGAAGCGGCCAGCGGAATGAGCGCACCCAATAGGGGCAGCCCACAACGGGTGATGGATAAGTGCAACACGGACACAGCCTACGGGGGACGGCGCGTCCCTGCGAGATGTAGAATCAAACGCCGTGTCACGCCCATCCGAGGAAACCCGAAGCCGCGCCGCGAGCTGCGACCCTTTGGACGCCGCTCCCCTGCGTTGCCTGGTGGGGCCCACGGCTTCCGGCAAGACCGCCCTGGCCCTGGCCCTGGCGGAACGCGCCGGGGCGGTGGTGCTCTCCCTGGATTCCATGCTCGTCTACCGCGGGCTGGACATCGGCACCGCCAAGCCCAGTGCTGCGGAGTTGGCCCGCGTGCCCCATCGCCTGATCGACCTGGTCGAGCCCACGGAGGCCTACGACGTCCAGCGCTATCTGGCGGACGCCCGCGCTGCCCTCGGGGACTTGGCCGGGGGGCGGGCCATGTTTGTAGGCGGCACGGGCATGTACCTGATGGCCCTGGTCCACGGCCTGTTGAATGGCCCGCCCACGGATGCCGAGCTGCGGGGGACGCTGGAGGCCGAGGTGCGCGAGCGCGGGGGCGAGGAACTGCACCGGGAGTTGGCTGAGGTGGACCCGGAGGCGGCCCGGCGCATCCATCCCAATGACACCAAACGCCTGGTGCGTGCCCTGGAGGTCTACCGCGCCACGGGGGAAACGCTCACATCTTGGCAGGGGCAATGGCCGGCGGCGGACGGCGGCGGAGAGCTGGCGGGCCGTCCCAGCCACATCATTCATCTGGACCGGCCCGACGGGGAGCTGGATCAGCGTATTGCGGCCCGCACGGACGCCATGCTCGCTGGGGGCTGGGTCGAGGAGGCCGTGGGTCTGCGGGCCGCGCCCGGCCTTGGGCCCACCTCCAGCCAGGCCCTCGGTTACCGGGAAGTCCTCGACTTGGCGGACGGGTTGGCGACGGAGGAACAGACCCGGGAACTGATCGTGCGCCGCACCCGACGCTTTTCCCGGCGCCAGCGAACCTGGTACCGGCGCTTTCCGGGGCGTTGCCAGCTGACCGCCTCCGGTGTCGGCGAACCGTCGGAGGAAATCATCGCCCAGGGCCTGGCAGCCCTCGATTGGGCATAAAAAAAGCCGCCCCACCGCGTGCGGTGGGGCGGCCAAAACCGTTTGTAGTACCCGTTCTACTCGTAGCCCGCCACGCTGGTCCACAGGGCCACCACCGGTCCCTCTTCGCCAATCGTGTTGTTCAGGAAACTGGCGGTCATTACGCCTAAGGGCCGGAAGGTGGCGCCCACGCCTGCCATGAACTCCTCCGTGCCGCCGGGCTCCAGGGTTCCCAGGATCGAGTCCAGGGGCACCGGGAAGAAGGCGCCGCCGGCGGCATAGAGCATGCCGCCGAGGGCCAAGCCCTCTAGGTGGATGTAGTTGGCGGGGTTGGGCAGGGGGCTGTGCAGGGGGCGCGCCTTGGGCTCAACCTGATCCTGGTAGGGGTTGTTCGGGTTGTGGTTGAAGAAGTGCCGACGCAGGGTCAGGTTGATGTCCTGCTTCTGCTCCCACTGGTAGTCCCGATAGCTCTGGCCATCGGAGGAGTCGTAGCCCGTGAAAAAGCGCGCCGCCCGGGGGTTGGTGGAGGAGGCGCTCCAGTGATCGTTGATTAGGCCGGGGGTCGTGCTGCAGCCGGCGAGGCACAGGAGAAGGGCACCGAACAGGGTGGGGGACTTGATCATCGGGGCGGTTGGGGATCTGATCGTGGTGGTTGCGGGGGCCTTTGGGCTCCACGGCGGTGTGGGGCCTCTGGGTTGCCGGACGGCCGCCGGGGCGGCGGTGGCTGGAACCCGAGTTGTTCTGCTTGCCCCGCCGGGGCGAGGAATGGCCGTCCAGTCTACGGGGAGCCTTGGTGACCGGTCAACGGCGCGGAGGGACGGTTTTCACGGCTACCGCCGGTCCTCCGGGAGTTACCCTGGGATCCATGGAAAGGTCTCCTGAACCCCCGCCAGGCACATCCCCGGAGCTACCGGTGTCTTCTCGCGGGGANTACCGGCCGGAGAATGCCGCGNNNNGNGGCCAGGACCCCNCCNTGAACCCGNGTNCNGATTCAGCTCCGCCCTCCGCCGGGGGCGCCCTAGGCCTCTTCGGAGGCACCTTCGATCCGCCCCACGCNGGTCATATTCACCTGGCACAGAGTGCCCAGGCGGCCCTCGGCCTGGGCCGCGTGCTTTTCATTCCCGCCGCGCGCTCCCCCCACAAGCCGCCGCCGGAGGCCCCCGGAGCCGCCTCCGCCACCGCTGACCGCCTGGCCCTCCTGGAAGCCCTGTGCGAGTCCCGGCCCAGTTGGTCCGTCTCCACGGTGGAACTCGAGCGCGGCGGCACTTCATACATGATCGAGACCGTGGAGGCCCTGGCCGCCGCCGGCGAGCTGGGCAGCGAACCCCCTTGCCTGCTCCTGGGTGGCGATCAGTTGCCGGGGCTGCACAGTTGGCGGCGCCTGGAGGAGCTCCTTTCAAGGGTGCGGCCGATTGTCGTTCACCGCGGCCGGGACGCCCGGGGGCAACTGGCGGCGCTGGAAGCGAGCCTGCCGCCGGAGCTGGCCGCGCGTGTGCGGGCCGGATTCTTGGATCTCCCGCCGGTGGACATCTCGTCCACCGAACTGCGCGGCCACCTGGAACGAGGTGTTGATCCCGGACCGGAGCTGCCGGCGGAAGTGCTGGCGGTGATCCGTGCTCGGTCGCTTTACGGATTCGCTTCCCCGACCGACCCGCCCCGGGCCGGGCCGGAGCTCAAGCGGTGATAGGGCTACCCGCCGAAGTTCTTTCGCAGGCAGCAGACGTGGCCTGGCCCGCTCCCGTAATGGCCTTTTGCGTGGCCTTGTTGGGCACGGGCCTCATGATTCCGGCGGCGCGTCGGGGTGGCCTGATAGATCGCGCTGCCCCGGGGGAGGAGTTCCGCAAGCCGCGCCGGGAACCGGTGGCCCTGGTGGGAGGCATGGCTCTGGCCCTGGCGGCCCTCATCGGCGGTTGGCCGGGGGTGGGCTTTGCGCCCCTGGTCGACGCGGTGCAGGACGGGGGAATGAAGGCCGGCCTTCCCTGGCCGCCGGAGGTGCTGGCCGGGGGGGTGGCCTTTGCGGCCCTTTTGCTGGGCCTGCTAGACGACAGACTGGGGCAGCGAGAGACCGTTTCGCCCAATCCTCAAAGGCTCCTGCCCAGGTGCGGAGGTCTGCTGACAACGGTGCCCGCCCGCTTGGCGGCCCACATGATCCTGGGCCTGGGTGCGGGGCTGGCCCATGGGCAAGTGTTCCTCGCGGAGCCTGGCTCCGCCCTCCTCTGGGCTGGTGCCGGTCTGTTGGTGGGCGTTTCCGTGGCCACCTTTGACCACGCCGACGGTCTGGCCGCAGGCCTGGGAGCCCTGGCCCTGTGGGCCCCAGCCCCAGTCCTGGCCGCCGCCTGTCTGGGCTTTGTGCCCTGGAACTTCTCCTGGCGTAGGCGCATCTTCAAGCCGGGCACGGAGGCCTCCGCCGCCCAACAGGCAACCGCCGGCCGTCCTCCGTACTCGGAAGCGGCCCCACCCGCCTACCTGGGCAACGCCGGCAGCTCCCTCTTGGGGGCCTGGATACTGCTCACCCCGGCGGCCTGGCCAGCCCTGATCGTGCCCGTGGTTGATCTGGTGCGGGTCAGCCACTTGCGCATGATGGCGGGCCGCAGACCCTGGAGCGGCGATCGCTGTCACCTGGGCCATCGCCTGCTGGCCTGTGGCTTCACGCCCCTTCCCGTGGCGTTGATGTGCGCCGCCGCGACGCTCCCGGCGGTTCTGACCCCGATCCTGCGCCCCTCCTCCCCGCTTTTCCTGGCAGGCGGCCTGGCCGCCAGTCTAGGGGCCTATGTTTTCCTGCTCGTGATTTCTCCGCGCCTCGCGCCGGACGGCAGCGCCGAGTAGGAATCCTGGTCTGGGGCGGGCCTGCCCTTGTGGCACCGCGCTCCGCGGCGGATAATCTTCGCCCTTAGATGTGGGGGATGAGCCTGCGGCGCCCGCGCCGCCGCTCCTCGGCAACCACTCGGCCCCGGCTCCATGGACTACCCCCTCACCGCGATCCTCTCCGACATCCACGGCAACATCCACGCCCTGGATGCCGCCCTCGACTACACCCGCGGCGCCGGCGTCGAGCGCTATGTGTGCCTGGGTGATGTGCTGGGCTACGGCGCGCGCCCCACGGAGTGCCTCGAACGCATCATGGAACTGTGCGTCCCCCAGGCGCGGGACGCGGGCCACCCGGCCGGGCCCCGTGAGCTGGCCGCCGGCTTTTGTCTGCTCGGCAATCACGAGCAAGCCCTGCTCAAGGACCCCGAGGATTTTAACCCCAAGGCGCGCCAGGCCATTGAATGGACCAAGGCCGAGGTGAGCGAAGGGCGCGGCGATAAGCAACGCTCGTGGGCCTGGTGGGATTTTTTGGGCGAGTTGCCGGATAGCGTCTGTGATGACCTGGCCCTTTTCGTTCACGGCTCTCCCCGCGATCCGGTGCGCGAGTACCTGCTGCCTTCAGATGCTCGCAATGGAATCAAGATGCAGGCCTGCTTCGAGGCCCTAGCGGGCTTTGAGCGTCGCCTGTGCTTCATCGGCCACAGCCATGTCCCCGCCGTGTATGGCCAGGACGGTACGGTGCTGCGGCCCCGCGGGCATGGAGAGACCGTCGCCGTAAACGATGAAGCACGTGGCGGAGTAATCGTCAATGTCGGTTCCACGGGCCAGCCGCGGGACGGCGATACGCGCCTGTCCCTTGTCCTCTTTGACGGCGAGACGGTGACCTTTGCGCGTCTCGAATACGATCACGACCGAACGGCGGAGGAAATTCGCTCCACCCCCGGTCTTCCCGATTATTTGGCGGAGCGCCTCACGGTCGGCCGCTGAACACCCCGCGAATACTACCCAGCAGCAACCTTGGAGAAGCGCCTCCCCCTAGCCTTCCTACTCTCGTTTTTGGTCCTGATGCTCTGGACCTGGACGCACCCGCCGCCGGAGCCCCCGGTGCCCGGTGTCAATGGTGTCCCCGGTGTCAATGGTGTCCCCGGTGTCCCCGGTGTCCCCGGCGCTGCCGGTGTTGCCGGTGCAAACGGAGCGCAGGGCGCAAACAACGCCTCGGGCGCGGCCCTTGATCCGTCCGCCAGTTCAACGGGGGAGTCAGCGGTCAGGGAAAATCTGCCGGCCCCCGTGGCCCCCGTTGCCGCAGCTCAGAGCGAACAATCATTTGAGGTGGAGTTCGGCACTCCGGGCCAGGCCGGCCACTACCTGGCGCGTTTCACAAACCGCGGTGCGCGTCTGATGGAGTTGCGCCTGGGCAACCACTACGACCTGGTGGGCTTGAGCGTCGAGGAGCGCGCCGACCCAAACCATTGGGTTGTCCTAACCGCCCCCCTCGAGGGTTTAGATGACAGTGCGGCGCTGGGGAGCCTGGTTTGGCGTACGAATGCTTCCAGCGCCAGCTTGACCCGCGAGCCCCTGAACAATGCTCTTTGGCGCCACGAGCCACTGCTGGAGGGCGGCGTGCAAACCGGCGTCACCTTCACCTTCGCCCCGGGCACCGGCGTCACCTTCGAGAAACGCATCCGCGTGCTGCCCGCTTCCCCTGAGATCGAAGTTGAACTCAGCTTGCGCAACTCCCTGGCCGCCCTCGAAGGGCCGCGCCAGTTCATCTTCTCGCCGGCTGGCGCCATGGCGCGGGTCAGCGAGGATCGCATGTATCCCGATCCCCAGGGATTCGCCGCCGCGCGCCCCTCGCGCCAGGATGCCTTGCAGTGGGACACGGTCAGCCGCGAGGACCAGGGCAAGGAACGCAGCGGCGATTTCGCCGTGCCCCAGCCCCTGTCGTTTGTCGGTTCCCACAACAAGTACTTCGCCATGCTCATGCACGGGGCCGACGAACAGGCCACCAAGAGCATGATCGGCGCCGGCTGGCGTCGACTGCACGACACTACCTGGGCCCGGGCCAATCCCGAAGAGGCGGACTCCGCCTGGCGCACGCTGGTCACGGATGTCCACCTGGAGTTGTATGTGCCCGCGCCCGGGCAAACGAGCAGTTGGTCGTACATCGTCTACGCCGGTTCCAAGGACAAAAAGCAACTCGAGGCCAGCCTGGCGGATCACGATGCCTTGATCGAAGAGGACCTGGGCTTCTTCGCCAGCATCGCTTCCTTGCTGCTGTTTGTGCTGGGACTCTTCCATGCCGTGGTGGGCAACTGGGGTTGGGCCATCATCCTCTTGACGCTGACTGTGCGTCTCTTGTTGTTCCCCATCAACCGCCGTTCACAGACGGCCATGGCGCGTTACCAGAAGAAGATGAAGCGCGTGCAACCGCGCCTGGACGAGTTGAAGGAGAAGTACGCCAACAATCCCCAGAAGCAACGCCAGGAACAGGCCAAGATCATGCAGGAGGAGGGCGCCTTCCCACCCCTCGGTGGATGCCTCCCCATGTTCTTGCAGATCCCGGTCTTCATCGGCCTCTTCGCCGCCCTGCGCACCACTTCCAGCCTGCGCCAGGAACCGTTCATGTTCTGGATCCAGGACCTGTCCATGCCGGATCGGTTGCTGCGTCTGGGCTTTGAGCAAACCCTGCCGATGGTGGGCAGCATCGAGTATTTGAATGTGTTGCCACCGGCCATGGTCGTGCTTTGGGTCCTGCAACAGCGGTCCATGCCGACACCCACGGATGAACAACAGGCGCGCATGCAGAAGATGATGATGTGGATGCCAGTGCTCTTCGGCGTGATGCTCTACAACTACGCCGCCGGCCTTTCGCTCTATATGATCACCACCTCAAGCCTGGGCATCTTTGAGCAACGGGTGATCAAGAAGTATTGGCCCGTGGATGACACTGAAAAGCCCACCAAGAAAAAGAGCGGCTTCATGGCGCGCTTGGCGGAGGCGCAAAAGCAGCAGATGCGCATGCTGGAGCAGAAACAGCAGAAACAGCAGAAAGCCAAGGCCGCCCGCAAGGGCCGCAAGTAGCAGCCAGTTGTCCATGGGCCGCGTCTCCGGCGAAACCGCGGGCAGCTCTGATTCCTCGGGCGCCGCAGGCACCACGATCGCCGCCGTGGCGACACCGGCTGGGTCCGGTGAACGAGGAGTCCTGCGCCTGAGTGGTCCCCATAGCCGAGCAATCCTGAGGCAGCTTTGGCTGGGACCCGCGCCAGACCTCGCCGCGCGCGGCTTCCACCGCGGGCGGGTGGCTGACGGTCGCGGCGAGCAGCCCGTGCTGCTGGTCTGGATGCCGCGCCCCGCTTCCTATACCCGTGAAGATGTGGCGGAGTTGCATACCCTGGGTGCGCCGCCCCTGGTGGCCGCGCTCTTCGAACGCCTGCTAGCCCTGGGAGCCGAAGCCGCCGCTCCCGGCGAGTTCACCCGACGCGCATTCATCAACGGCCGGCTTGACCTGACCCGCGCCGAGGGCGTGCTGGCCTTGGTGGAGTCCCGCACGGAAGACCAGCGTCGAGCGGCCACGACCCTGCTCTCCGGGGGCCTTGAGCGGCTCCTGTCTCCTCCCATGGAGGGACTCGAAGACCTGCGCGCCCTGGCCGAGGCAGGTCTCGATTTCTCGCCAGAGGACACCGGGCATGTGGAGCGCGATGAGCAGTTGGAGCGTGGGGCGGCAGTCATCTTGCAACTCGATCGAGCCCTAGCCTTTGAGGCAGCCCGGATAGCTCCCGGAGGATTGCCCCGCGTCGTGCTCTACGGCGCCCCATCCGCGGGCAAGAGCACGCTCTTCAACGCCCTGGTGGAAGCGGGCCCCGGGGGGCCGGCCCTGGTACACGCGGAACCCGGTACGACCCGCGACCGCCTGCGCGGCCTCTGGCACCTCTCTCCGCCGTCTGTCACCGAGCCGCTCCAACCGCCGTCCAGCTCGCCGGGCATCAGCGTGGAACTGTGGGACACGCCGGGACCCGCATCAGCTGCCCAGGGCGCCGCCGCCCTGGCCCAAGATGCCGCCGGCGACGCCTGGACCAGCGCCGACCTGATCCTGTGGGTGGTGGATTCCAACGCGCCGCACCCGGACCGTGAGCCCCCGGGGCCGGCCCCCAGGATTCTTGTCTGGAGCCAGTGCGACAGGCCGGAAAGCGCCGCCCCTCCCCCGGAAGCGAGCGTCCCGGCCCGCGCCGTTTCCGCCCTGACCGGCCAGGGCCTCGCCGAACTGGCCCGGGCGGTACACGGGGCATTGTCTCCCGGATCGCAGGCCTGCCAGGTCCAGGGAACTGAGATTGGCGCCGCCTTGGCCAGCGGGGAAAGCGCGGGCCTCCTGCGGGAGCTCTCCGCCCACCATCGCCAGGCGCTCCTCGCCGCCCGCCGGGCCCTGGCGCAGGCCCTGCGAGATCTGGCCGAAGGTGGCGAGGAGGACCTTTTCGCTGAAGGACTGCGCCAAGCCTCCGCCAATCTGGGCCGGATCACCGGGAGTACGGCGCCGGAGGATCTCCTGGCTCGCATCTTCGACCGCTTCTGCATCGGCAAATAGGTGCTTGCCATCGGGGGCGGAACCGGGGGCGGAACCGGGGGCGTGGGGCGGCCAGGGGAGGCTGCTGAGGGGGGGCGCCGGGGCGGCCTCGCTTAACTGCCAGTTGCCCTGCCAGCCATCCCAAACCCCCGCCCGCCCAGGGGGACCTTCAGAATCACCCCCGGGTCGCACCCGAAGGGCTCTTTTTTTCAAGACTGGTCCAGCCCCACGGCACTACTGACCCTCGATCTGGTGCTAGCAGAGGCCCTCTCGGCATTGACACACCACATCTAGTATGGTTTCATCCGCCACCTGCCGAGTCCCGGATCGGGACCCGTGGGGATCATCCATGCGCTGCCCCCGATGCAAAGAGGACAATTCACGCGTCGTCGACTCCCGTTCCGTCGCCGAGAAGAGTGTCATCCGCCGGAGACGGGAGTGCTTGAAGTGCTTCATGCGCTTCACCACCTACGAGCGCATCGAGGAAACGCCCCTGCGCGTCATCAAGAAGAACGGCGAGCGTGTGCGCTTCGAACGGAGTCGCGTGCTCCAAGGCATGTTGCGCGCCACGGAAAAGCGCCCGGTCTCCATGGAGCAGCTCGAGGCCGTCACGGATCGCATCGAAGGTCAAATCCAAGGGGACTATGACCGGGAGGTGCCGAGCTCGGTCATCGGCTCCCTCATTATGGATGAGTTGCGGGAACTGGACCAGGTGGCCTATGTGCGCTTCGCCAGCGTCTACCGCGAGTTCACGGATGTTGATCAGTTCCGCGATGAGCTGGAAACCCTGGAAGCCGACGAGACCTGATGTTGCGGCGCATCATCAAGCGCGATGGCACAGAGGTGCCCTTCGAGCGCGAGCGCATTCGGGCCGCCGTGGCCCGCGCCCAGTCAGCGGTGGGGGATGACGACCAACTCTTCGCCCGGGAGGTGGCTGATGTGGTCACCTTGACCCTTGAACGCACCCACGCCATGACGCCGGGGGAGGATGGGTTGGAAGCGACTCGTTTCCCGGCCCAAGCCCCGTCAGCTGGCTCCCATTCCCAGAGCGCGCCGACAGTGGAGGAAATACAGGACCTGGTCGAACGGGCCCTGGTGCAAATGGGGCGAGCGCCGGTGGCCAAGGCCTACATCCTCTACCGCGCCGGGCGCGGGCAGTTGCGTGATGCGCTGCGCGTGGAGCGTCCACCCAGTGCACCCCACACCATCGTTTCAGACGAGGACAGTACGGAACCCTGGTCCCGTTCCCACCTGATCCAAACGCTGATCAACGATGCAGCCCTTACTCGACCAATGGCTGAGGAAACGGCGGAGCGCGTTGAACAGCGCGTTTTAGGCCTGGGCCTGCGGCGCGTCTCTTCATCTCTGGTGCGCGAGTTGGTCGCCGGTGAACTGGCGGCCATGGGGTTGACCGCGGCCCTGCGTCAGCGGGAGCCCATTGGCCTCAGTCGACGGGAACTGCGCGAGCTCTTGGCCGCCCCCCAGCCGGCGGCCCTGGCGGACCTGCCCGGCGCGTCATTCACGGGAGCCGACGGCGCTCCACCGGAGCCAGCGGGCCGCGCCCTGGACAGCGCCCTCGGCGAGCGCGTGCTGCGGCGCTACACCTTCGACGACATCCTCGGCGAGCAAAACGCGGACCTCTTCCGCGCCGGTGAGCTGGCCCTGGCGCAACCGGGGGCGCCGCACTTGCCCCTGACCCTCTCCGTCCCCTGCAGCCTGCTCTTGGCGACGGGCCCGGGGACGGGCCCCAGTGCAGCCTTCGACATCTTGGAGGAGCTCGGTCCCCTGGCCGCGAGCTGTTCCCGCGGTTTGGTTTTGGAGGAAGCCGGACCGCTCCTGGCCCAGTTGCAACGGGCAGGCGGGCGCGGCAACTCACGGGGCGAAGGCCTGCGCCCCTGGCTGAAGGCCCTCTCCGCGCTCTCCCGCACGGCTGGCCGCTGGCTGGACCTCTCACGCCCAGGGGGGCGTTCGCCGCGCCTTTTGGAAGCCCTGCTCCATGCCCTGGCCGACCTGGATGAGGGCCACGGTGGCTTCCCCGCCCCGCGCCTGTTCCTGACTGCCCAGGAAGCCCGCGCGGCCCTCGACGGCGCGGGCTCTGCGGGCCGCGACGAGTTGGCGCTCTCCATGGAGAAGCTCCTGCGCAGCGGCCGCCTGATTCCCACCTGGGATGCGCGCGATGCCGCTGGCCAGGCCTTGCGCGGCGCCAGCGAGGAACTCTTCGCCGCCCCCGGTTGTCGTCGGCGCGGGGGCGAAGGAGGTGTCCTGGCCTGCGGTGGCGCCGTTGCCTTCCACCTGCCGCGCCTGGCGCGGCGCGCTGGCCCCTGGCGCGAGGAACACCTCTTCGAGGCCCTGGCCACGCGCATCGAACAATCCCTGGACGCCTTGGCACACCTGGCGGAGTTCCAGCGCCTGCACCACCGCCCCCAACCTGGTGGTTTGCACCCGCGCCGCTCCTTCGCTCTGGTCCCCGTGGGCCTCCCGGAAGCCCTGCGCATCCTCGGCGACGGCCAGATTCGCGCAGACCAGGGCGCGCGCCTGCTCGGCCTGGCGGCGGATGCGGCCCGGCGCTTCTCCGCTGGCCGCGGCCTGGTGGTGACCCTTTCGCCCTTCTTTGGCAGCGGCCCGGCCAAGCGCTTCGCGGAACTAGATGCCCGCATGCCGGGCTGGAACCAGGGCCTGCTCTTTGCCGAGGCCGCCGTGGACGAACACGGCGCCGCCGCCCTCATCCCGAACCACACGCGTGAGGCGGTGGCCTACGGAACAGGCTTCTCCCTGGCCACCGGCGATGGACTGCCAGCGGCTCTGCCCCTGGGCGGCCAGCGGGCGACGCAGGCCCAGGCCCTGGGCGCCCTGCTCTGCGCCGTGCCCTCTGGTGCTCTGGTCCATCTGCCCCGCGGCGCGGTGGGATTACAGTCAAGTTCCCGGGGGCTCCCGGAAAACCTCGGAGCCTGGCTCGAGCTGGAGGAGATGCGCCGTTCCCGGCTGGCCCAGGTTGTCCCGCCCCTCTCGGGCACCGCCCTGCGCTCCCACGACCCCGCCGCACCTGGTCAGACCCCGGTGGGAAAAGGGGAAACTGGCGCCGCCGTGCCCTGGCCACTGTACGCCGAGGATGTAATCTCCCAGGAGCACCATGAGTCGCGGGAGTCCCGTGAGTCGCGTGAGTCCCGGGAGTCGCGGGACTCCCATGACTCCCGGGAGGCCCGGGATGCCCCTGACCCTGGGCCCCGGACTCCAGCTTCCAAAACACGGGGAGCCTCGTCCACTGGCCCGGAGCCGCCGCGCCCGACCGCGCCACCCAAGCCTCCAACGACCTGATCCGCGCCCTGCACCATCCACTGCCGCGGATACTCACCTTTCACCACACCGCCTAACCAACAGTCCCCTAGATGCGCCTAAAACGCCTCGAGCTTTTCGGTTTCAAGTCCTTCGCCGACCGCACGGTCCTCGAGTTCGGTGAGAACTCCCTGACCGGCATCGTCGGCCCCAACGGCTGCGGCAAGAGCAATGTGGTCGACGCCATTCGTTGGGTGCTCGGCGAGACACGGCCCACCTCCATGCGCGGCGCGGAGATGAGCGATGTGATCTTCAAGGGCTCCGCCAGTCGGCCGGCCCTCTCGGTGGCGGAAGTGTCCCTGGTCATCGACAACGATGCGGGCCTGCTCGAAGGTTGTGGCAGCGAGGTCTCCATCACGCGTCGCGTGTTCAAGACCGGCGAGGGCGAGTACCTG
>NYXZ01000095.1 GCA_002686595.1 Planctomycetota bacterium
TGCAGCGCACATGGAGCTCGGTCAACTCAGCTTGGCCCGCCTGTAGCAACTCCCCGGCGCGCCGCGCCAGGGCCTCGGCCCGGGACAGGATGTCCTCCGCGAGGGGCAACTCGAAGGCGTCCATCAGCCTTGCGCTCCGGCCAGGATGGCGCAGATTTCATCCTGCATGGGTTTCCAAATGGAACGGTTGAGGCCCTGCAGCCGCGGGTAGGAAACCAGGATCGAGAACACCCGGCGGCGGCCGTCGTCCAACTCCACCACGCCGGAGAGCGCGCTGGCGCCCTCGATCCAGCCGGTCTTGGCCCGCACCCGCCCCGCAGCGGGCCCGGAGGTCATGCGTTTGGCCAGCGTTCCGCTGCGTCCAGCCACCGCCAATGAGGAGCGAAAGAGGCGCGCCTCTTCGCCGCCGCCCCGGAGAACGGCGGCGATCAGCGTCACCAGCTGGCGGGCGCTGGCGCGGCCGTTGCGGGAGAGACCCGAGCCGTCGGCTTGTATGAAACCGCTGGCATTGCATCCCAGTTCCACCAGCATGGCGGCGCAGGCCTGGGCTCCGGCGCTTCTCGTGCCCTGGCCGTGGCGCGCGTTGCCCAGGGCCAAAAAAACCTGCTCCGCCACGGCGTTGTTGGAATCGGTGTTGATGGGAACCAGGCACTCCGCCAAGGCGCTCGTGAGCGTCAAGAGGGGCGGCCCCCGTTCCGGCGGACTGCCCCGGCGCCAGCCACCGGCCAAGGTCACGCCCCCTTCCTCCAGAGTGGCGCAGAGCGCCTCGCCGAAGAGTGCCACGGGATCCGGATGGGCGCAGCGCGCAGTCCACAGGGGCACATCCGCCGGCAGGCTGCCCTTGACCAGAACCCGCCCATGGCGCGCCTCCAGGGCGACCCGCAGGGTGCTTTTCCGTGCCCCTGTTGTGACGGCGATGTTCTCTTCGAGGCCGTGGGCCCGGGGCTGCAGGGAAACAGTGGGCGCCGCGCCCGGTGAAGCCGGGCGCAGGGCGACGTTCAGACAACCGCCGTTGGCGCTGAATCCAGCGGGCAGGGCGCAGTACTCGCGCACGAGTTGCGCATCCGCCGGCCAACCGGGGGCGGGTCCGGGGGCGGAAAAGTTGCCTTCGTCCAGGATCAGCGCACCGTCGATGTGCCGGATGCCACGGGCCGCCAGGGCCTCCAGCAGGGGGGCGAGGCGGGGAGCGATGGAGCCCTCTCCGGCGGCTGCGGCCCAGTTGCGCTGCTCGCCGTTTGGCGGCCTGTTTGACGGCCCGCTTGGCGACCCGGTCGGCGGACTGGTCGGCGAACTGGTCGGCGGACGCGTGTAGAAGGGGTCACCGCCGGCCCGCAGGATCAGGTCGCCCCGCAACACGCCGGCGACCACGGGTCCGCCTAGTTCAACCGGCGTTTCGAAGCGCCAGTCAGGGCCCAGGGCCAAGAGTGCCGCCGCGCTGGTGACCAACTTCATGTTGGAAGCCGGGATCAATGACCGATCCGCTGAAAAGGCCAGCACTTCCTCGGGGCCGGCGGGGTCCGCTGGGCCCGGGCCCTGCAGCACGCAGAGGGCCACGACGAACTCGGCGGCTCGCTTGGGAGCGCGGGTCCGGCCGCGCTTGAGGGCGCCGTCGATTACAGCCCGCAGGCGCGGAGCCAGGGCTGCGAGTTGGCCGCGGGTCGGGGCGGGCGCCAGATTGCCCGACTCCGGGGCTGGCCTCACCAACATGCCGCCGCCGAGCAGTTCTCGGTCCGGGGCTGTGTCAGTATCGTTGGCCTGGGCCGCCGGCCCGCGGTCAGCGGCGACGGCCTCCTCGCTGGCATCCCCGCGCCAGATGAGTTGCACCAGCACCAGCAGTACGAGTGCGTTGGCCAGAGCCAACAGGACTACTCGCGCGGGGGAGGCGGGCGGTCGTCTGCGTTGGCTAGGATCCATGCGAAGTTGAAGGCCAGGCGTGCGGTGCGCGTCACCTTTTCCATGTCCACCTTGTCCAGGGTGTCGCGCCAAGTGTGATAGTCCGGGTTCTGCTCCAGGGGATAGCCCTCGAATAAGAAGAGGGTCGGCACTGCGATGCGGTGGAAGGAGAAGTGATCGGAGCGTCGAAATAGGCTGCGATCAGCGATAGGGCGCACCCGGCGCACGCCGGTCTTGCTGAGCTTGCGGGCCCGGTCCAGGTGNACCTTGAGCAANGGATTCTGTTCCAGACCGAGCACCACTACTTCCCCGCTGTCCCCCACCCCGATCATGTCCATGTTCACCATGGCCACCATGGATGNGGCCGGCAGGGGCGGGTCTTCNCAGAAAGCTGCTGAACCCAAGAGGCCGTCCTCCTCCGCGGCGAAGGCGCAGAAGTAAACGCTGCGCCGCGGGCCAGCGCGGGCCATGGCCTGGGCCACTTCCAAGAGCGCCGCCGTCCCGGAACCGTTGTCGTCCGCTCCCACGCCCACGCGCCCCCGGGGCCCCACGCCCAGGTGATCGTAGTGGGCTCCGATTACCACGGCTTCCTTTGCCAGGGTCGGGTCGCTGCCCGGGACCAGGGCCACCACATTGTCCAGGCGCAGATCCCGCTCGCGTGTCATGGAAGCCAGATCCACGCTGCGCCCGGAGAGGCGCAAGCGAATGGGGCGGGGGTTCTTGTCCATGCGGCGTGCCAAGAGCTCCGCATCGCGCTCCAACAGGATGCTGGCGCAGGTCGGAGATATCTCCAACGTAGGGGGCAGATCGTCGGGTTGCTGTTCCCTGGGGGAACCGACCCACTCGGCCCAGGTGTGACGAAAGGCCATGGGCACTTGCTCAGGATCAACACCGTCCGCCGGTCGGCGCATGACCAAGACTCCGGCCACCCCCCGGCGGCTGAGCTCGGCGAGCTTCGACCAGAGGGAAGCCAAGGGGGTGACCTCGGGCCCGGCGAAGCGTTTGCGATGGCGCGGTTCACCGGAAAAAATCAGAGCCACCTTGCCCCGCAGCTCCAGGCCCTTGAGGTCGTCGTATTTTTCACGGGAAGAGGAAATGGCGTAGCCGACAAAACCCAACTCGCCGTGCCCGCCGCCGTTACAGCCGTGGATCGGGACGAAGTCCTTGCCATCGACGAACTCCAGGCCCCCGGGGCCCTGGGCGGGTTCCTCGTCCTTGTCATAAAGGGCCAGGTAGGTCCCCTCGAAATCCGGCTCCGGGCGCGCCACGCGGAACGGGCGTCGCATGAGGGCGAGGGGATCCGTGGAGGGCGGTGGCGGGGAGTCAGCGGGAGCATCCGGGCGCGCCGGACTGGCCACTCGCTCAATGGCTTCGGCGGCATCGGTGGCGGGCAGCAAGCCGGCCTCGGAGAAAACGCTGGCGATGTAGGTCGCGGCGGCTTCCAGTCCCGCGCTGGGAGAATCGCGGCCCTCCATGGGGATGCCCGTCAGAATCTCGAGGTGGGCCTCCACATCCTGCTTGCGAATGGTGGCGGCGGCCCGACTGTGGGCATCCGCTGTCGGCGTGGCAGCCGCGGGCAGGCCGGGCTCTCCCGCGACAACTACAGCTAGTTCAGGAGCCGCCAGCAGCAGGCAAAGCGCCAAGCGCAGGGACCACTGTTGCTCTGGCCTGCTAGACGTCATAGCCCTTCGGGTGTGCGCGCATAAAGTTCCAGGCGTCCTGAATAATGGCATCCAGGTCCGAGCGTCGGGGCTGCCAGCCAAGCTGCTCGATGGCCCGTGAGCCACCGGCCAAAAGACGCGGCGGATCCCCCGGGCGCCGTTCCACTATGCGTGCCGGGATTGGATGGCCCGTGGCGCGGCGCGCTCCGTCGATCACCTCCTGCACCGAGTAGCCATCACCGGTGCCTAGATTGACCTGCAAGCATTGTGTGCCTGCCTGCAGTTTGCCCAGGGCCCGCAGGTGGGCATCCGCCAAATCCTCCACATGGATGTAGTCGCGGATGCAGGTGCCATCCGGTGTGTCGTAGTCGCCACCGAAGATAAGCAGTTCAGCCCTTTGGCCGAGGGCTACTTGCAGGGCCAGGGGGATCAGGTGCGTTTCCGGTTCGTGCACTTCTCCCAAGCGGCCGTCGGCGGAGGCGCCGGCGGCATTGAAGTAGCGCAGGGCGGCAAAGCGCAGGCCGTAGGCGCGGGCGTAGTCGTCCAGCATGTGCTCCATGTGCAGTTTGGTCTTGCCGTAGGGCGAGATGGGCAGCTGGGGGTGGTCCTCGGTCAGGGGCACGAACTGGGGCTCGCCGTAGGTGGCACAGGAACTGGAAAAGACGATGTCGCGGCAGTCGGCGGCGCGCATGGCTTCCAACAGATTCCAGGTGTGGTGCACATTCGCCAGGTAGTAGCTGGCGGGATCGGTCACGGACTCGCCCACATAACAGCGGGCGGCAAAATGCACGACCGCCGCTGGGCGCCGGCGTTGAAAGCAGTCCTTGAGGGCCTCCAAGTCGCCCAGATCGAGCTGCTCAAAGTCACCGTCGACGGCCGCGGCGTGGCCCGTGGAGAGATCGTCGACCACAATGGTCTCCACCCCCAGGGAGCGCAGCAGGCGCACCGTGTGGGAACCGATATAGCCGGCTCCGCCGGTGACCAGCAGGGGGCCGGTGGGCACGGGGGTCTGACTGGCGGAGGGCACTGGGCTTGGCATGTCTCGCTTGGTTGCGTTCACGGTTCAGTTACAGAGGTTAGTGCTCTGGGGACTCAGGTTGAACCGTCAGGAGGTGGGGAGTCGAGCCACTGATACCAAAAGTCAGGCCAGGACTTGGCCACGCACTCCGGGGAGAGGACCTCTAGACCTGGTCGCAGCAGCCCGAGCAGGGCAAATGCGAAGGCCATGCGGTGATCTCCGTGGGGGTCGAGCAGAACGCGTTTGGGTCGGCCTCCCGGCGTGGGGCCAGCTTCATAGGGAGGAGTTCCCTTGGCAAGAGGCGCTTCCGGCGACTTGCGGGGCCCGATGGTCAAGGTCTCCCGACCCGTGGTGACCGACAGGCCCAGGCAGCGTAGGCCCCGGGCCAGAACGGCGAGGCGGTCGCTTTCCTTGATGACCAGCGTGCCCAGGCCCGTCAGGCGACTGGTGGCCGGGGGGCCGCCCAAACCCAGGGCGGCGGCGGCGGCCACCGTCGCCAGAACCGGTGCCAGGTCCGGTTCGCCGGAGAGGTCCAGCTCGGCCCCGTGGAGCGGCAGGCCGCCGGCCCGAGCGCCAGCTTTGGCATTACATTTGGCGTCACCTTCGGCATCACCCTTGGCCTCGCTTGCGGCGCCAGCTGCGGAGCCATCTACGTGTGAAGCGGCACGGGTAGGCGAAGCCGCGGCGCATTCTCCGGCGCCATGGAATGAGGTCCGGCAGCCAAAGGCCGCGAGGTGCACGAGGATGCGCCGATCGCCCTGGAGAGAGTCGCGGCGCAGGCCGGGCAGGTGCAGCTCTCGATCCACAAGGCAAGCGCCGGCCAGTACCACCGCGGCGGCCGAGGCATCCTCCTCCAAGCGCATGGGAGCGGCGGGGGCGAGCAGGGGGCCGGTCACCGTCCACTGCCCGCGGCCCTGTTCCGCGATCTCGACTCCAAATCGTTTGAGGACGGCGACGGTCAAATCCACATAGGGCCGGCTGGGGATGGAGCCCTCGACGGTCAGCCGCCGCGTGCCACCCAGGGCGGACAGGGCCAGCAGCAAGGCGCTCACCTCCTGGCTGGAGAGGGGCTCCTTCAAAGTGAGTTGGTCAGGGGGGTCGGGGCAGGCCACCACGGTGAGGGGCCAGGGCCTGGCCGGGGAAGGAGTCAGGTCCTGGTCCCGGGCGGCTGCGGTAATCAGGACGCCGGCAGCGCACAGGGCCCGGGCGAGGGGCGTGTTGGGCGCCACCGGGCGAGGGAGGAGGCTGCCCCGGGCTTCCAACACGGTTTCAGTCCCCGGCGCGGAGCAAAGGCCTGCCACGGCCAAGGCGAGGCGCGCGAGGGTGCCCGATTCTCCCACTGGCCAGGGCCCTGGGCGTTTTCCAGGCCGCGCCGCAAGGGAGCCCGGAGCATTTCCGGGGGGTCGTCCAGTCAGGATGTAGCCGGCGCCCTCTGGCCGCAGTTCGCCACCCCGGGCGGCCACCAGGGCGCGGGCGCTCTCCGTGTCTTCCCCCACCAAGCGCCCGCTCACGCGGCTGGTGCCCCGGGCCAGGGAAGCGCAGAGCAAGACGCGGATGGCCTCAGACTTGGAGCTCGGCAGGCTGGGTCGCGGGCGAGGCGCCTGGCCCGGGCGCAACCCAGCGGTGGCCTGTCCGACCCCTGCACTTCCCAAGGGCGGGCGTTTATCACGGTGGGACCCCATGGGCAGATACTACTGGATCGGGGGCGGCAAGACCTCCGCCGCCCGTCGTCACGCGCCATGATCACAGAGACTGACAAGGGGCGATTGTCGCCGGGGCGCGGCCCTGCCATACTGCCGCCCCTCCCTTGGATTTACTCGAAAACAGAGCGACATGAGCCACTCCCCCCAAACATCCCCCGTCTACCTCGGCCGCGCTGACGGGCCCCCGGGCCTCAAACTCCTGGCCAGCGGCAAGGTGCGCGACATCTACGAACTGGACGCAGAGCACCTGCTGTTCGTCACCACCGATCGCGTCTCGGCCTTTGACGTTGTGATGCGCGAGGGCATTCCCCACAAGGGCGTGGTGCTGACTTCCATCGCCGCCTGGTGGTTTGAACGCACGCGCGATCTGGTGGAGAACCACCTGGTCAGTTGCTCCGTGGAGGATGTGCCGGGCCTGGACGACGCCTGGCGCGAGCGCCTTACCGGGCGCGTGATGATCGTGCGCCGCGCCGAGCCCACGCCCGTGGAATGGGTCGTGCGCGGCTACCTGGTGGGATCCGGCTGGAAGGAATACCAAAAGGCTGGCACGGTCTGCGGCATCCCCCTGCCCCAGGGTTTGGAGCAGGCCCAGGCACTGCCGGCGCCGCTCTTGACGCCCACCACCAAGGACGATTCCGGTGATCGCCCCCTGACACCGGCCCAGGCCCGGGAACTCGTGGGGGACGCCACCTTTGAACGCGCCGAAGCTCTTTCCCTGGCCATCTTCCAGCGCGGCGGCGAGGTCCTGGCGGAACTCGACATCTTGCTGGCGGACACCAAGTTCGAGTTCGGTCTGCTGGAAGGACGCCTGATCCTGATCGACGAGGCCCTGACCCCGGACTCATCCCGCTTCTGGCCGCGCTCAGAGTGGCGCACGGGCATCAGTCCGCCCTCCTTCGACAAACAGATTCTGCGGGATTACCTGGAGGCCTTGGATTGGAACAAACAGGCCCCCCCGCCGGAGCTGGACCCGGCCATCCTGGCCCGCGTCGGCGAACGCTACCTCGAAGTCTGTGAGCTGATCACCGGCTCCAACCCCCTCACCACGAGCTGCGCTCAGCCGGGAGCGGGCTCATGAAGGTCGCCTTCCTGATGGGATCGGATTCCGATCTCCCGCGTCTTGAACAGGGCCTGGCCCTGCTCGGTGAACTGGAGATCCCCTTTGAGGCCCGCGTCCTCAGCGCCCATCGCACTCCCGGTCCGCTGCTGGAGTATATGGCCCAGGCGGAGGAGCGCGGCGCCGAGGTATTTATCTGCGCCGCCGGTGGAGCTGCTCACCTGGCCGGTGTCGTGGCCGCCCACACGGACAAGCCCGTGCTCGGGATTCCCATGGACAACCCGCCCCTGGGTGGTTTGGACGCCCTCTTGGCCACGGTGCAAATGCCCGGCGGCGTGCCCGTGGCCACCTTCGGCGTGGGGTCCGGCGGCCCGGCCAATGCGGCCCTCTTTGCCGCGCGCCTTTTGGCCCTTTCCGACGCGGGCCTGGCAGAGCGGTTGGCGGCCTGGCGCTTGACCCAGGCGGAAAAGGTGGCGGCCAAGGACGAGCGCCTTCAAGCACAACTGGGAAGCTGAGGACAACACCATGATTGTGGATACATTGCACTGGGTTGGGGAGGACTGTAGCGGTCATGTGAGCATGATTGAGCAGACCCTGCTGCCCGGCGAGCACCGCCGCATTGATGTGAAAACAGTGCCCGAGATGGTGGAAGCCATCCGGCGCCTGGCGGTGCGCGGCGCGCCTGCCATCGGCGTGGCTGCGGCCTTTGGTGTGCTGCTCGGCCTCGAAGGACTGGAGCGGCGAGACGCAGACGATGCCATGGGTGTGGTGCGCGAAACCGCCGCCACCCTGGCGCGTTCGCGCCCCACAGCGGTCAACTTGTTTTGGGCTCTCGACCGCATGGTGGCCCGCGGCGAGGCGGAACGAGCAGGCGGCGGCGCCGCCATCATGGCCGGCCTCTACCAGGAAGCCCGCACGATCCATCGCGAGGATCAGGAGGCTTGTAGCGCCATGGGCGATAACGGCGCGGCCCTGATCGAGGACGGCTGGACGATTCTGACGCACTGCAACGCCGGGGCCTTGGCCACGGCTGGCATGGGCACGGCCCTGGCCCCCATCTACCGCGCCGTGGAAAACGGCAAGCGGGTTTCGGTCTATGCGGACGAGACGCGGCCCCTGCTCCAGGGGGCGCGCTTGACCAGTTGGGAGCTGATGCAGGCGGGCATCGATGTGACGCTCATCACGGACAACACCGCTGCCCGCGTCTTCTCCGAGGGCCGCATCGACGCGGTCATCGTCGGCTCGGACCGCATCGCCGGCAACGGAGATGTGTGTAACAAGATCGGCACCTATGGCGTGGCCATCCTGGCCAGGGAACACGGCGTGCCGTTCTTCGTGGTGGCGCCGCGCTCCACCTTCGACGCCAGTTTGGCCAGCGGCGCGGAAATCCCCATCGAGGAGAGGGCAGCGGAGGAGGTCACCTGTGGCTTCGGCCAACGCACTGCTCCCGAGGGCGTCCAGGTCTACAGCCCGGCCTTCGATGTAACTCCAGCGCGCCTGGTGACGGCAATCGTGACCGAGGCCGGTGTCATCGCCGAGCCCACCAGTGACAGTGTGGGGACCCATCTGGGCCTCTGAACGACGCGCAGGGCCGGATTGCGATTTCCTGCAGGTGGCCTTCAGGACAGGCGACCTGGGCGCCGATGTTGGGGGCACACCTCCCCCTCCCCGGACGCCCCATGACCACCAAAAAGAACGCCAAAGCCGCTGCCAAGGGCGGCAAGACCAAGCCCCAGAGGACGCCGGAATCCGTCGCCCGGCCCGACGATATGCCGGCGGATGTACTGGAGTTCATCCAGGCCATCGACGACTACAAGCGCTGCCAGCAGCGGCCCTTCCCGTCCTGGAGCGAGGTCCTCGAAGTGATCAAGGAACTCGGTTACCACCGCAGCGCCTAGAAACCCGTCGACAAACTCCCTACTGCGGCTTCGCAATCGACGTCGTCAAGGCCGAGGGCGGCGTGCGGCTCGTCGAGCCGTGCGGAGCGACGCCACAGGACCGCCTGCGCCTTCCTTGCCTCGCCGCCGCTGGCTGCGCCTAGCGACGGGATTTTTCCTGGTTCTAGCGTTGGGCCGCAAGGGACTGCGCCGCGGCCTCAGGCGTAGATTGGAAAGGCGTTGGCCAACTCGGCCACGGCTCCGCGCACGCGCTCGCAGCGGGCCTCGGTCTGCTCTTCCCGCAGCATCTCCACGATCAGGGCGCCGAGTTGCGTGACCTCGGCCACGCCCAGTCCCCGGGCGGTGATGGCAGCGGTTCCGAGGCGCACGCCCGAGGCCTCCATGGGCGGGCGCTGGTCGAAGGGGATCAGGTTCTTGTTGCAGGTGATGTCCACGGCGTGCAGACGGTCCTCCGCTTCGCGGCCGCTGAGTCCGGCGCTGTCCACATCCACCAATAACAGGTGGTTGTCGGTGCCACCGGAGATGATACGCAGGCCGCCTGCAGCCAGGGCTTCCGCCAAGGCTTGGGCATTTTCCACGGTGCTGCGGGCGTAGCTGGCGAACTCTGGCTGGGCCGCCTCCTTCAAGGCCACGGCCTTGGCGGCGATGACATGCATCAGGGGGCCGCCTTGCCCACCGGGGAAGACGGCGCTGTTCACTTTCTTGATGATGTCGCTGTCCGCCAGGATCATGCCGCCGCGCGGGCCGCGCAGGGTCTTGTGGGTGGTCAGGGTCGTGACCAGGGCATGGGGCAGCGGAGAGGGATGCACGCCGCCGGCCACCAAGCCGGCGATGTGGGCCATGTCCACCATCAGGTGGGCATCTGCTTCGCGGGCGATCTCGGCAAAGGCCGGGAAATCCAGCGTGCGCGGATAGGCAGAGGCGCCCGCCAAGAGCACCCGGGGCCGCAGGGCCAGGGCCTGCTCCCGCACGCGGTCCATGTCGATGCGCTCGCTGTCCTGCTCCACGCCGTAGTGGTGGAAGTCGTAGAACGCTCCTGAGAAGTTCTTCGGGTGTCCGTGGGAGAGGTGCCCGCCGTGGTCAAGGGACATGGCCAGCACGCTGTCACCAGGCTCAGCGATGGCCATCAAGGCCCCCATGTTCGCCTGGGTGCCGCTGTGGGGTTGCACATTGGCGCGGCTGCAGTTGAAGAGCGCCTTGGCCCGATCGCGGGCCAGGTCCTCCACCGTATCCACATGCTCGCAGCCACCGTAGTAGCGCCGCCCGGGATACCCCTCGGCGTATTTATTGGTGAGCACCGTCCCCATGGCCGCCATGACCTCGCGCGAGGTGTGGTTCTCCGAGGCGATCAGCTCGAGTTGCCGTTCCTGGCGCGCGGCCTCGGCCTCCACCGCTGTCCAGACTTCCCTGTCGCTGCGTATTTCGTTGCTCACTTCCGGCATGTCGTTTCCTCGCTGGGCCCCTCCCACCCACGGGGCGGGGGGGCGCTTTGTGTTCCCGGGCCTAGTCGCTACTTCCCGGCTTCCTGTTCTGCGTCGAGGGCTTCAACCCTGACATCGTCGGCATAACGCCCGGAGAGATCCTGGTCCACGCTGCCGTCAGCGCGCCAGAACATCCACTTGCCAGCCTTCAAACCACCTGTGTAACTACCGCGCAGAGCCAGTTGCCCGCTGGGGTGCCAGCCCTCTTCCAGGCCCTCGCGCTTTCCCGCCACGAACTCCGATTGCAGTTCCTGTTGGCCGTTTTCATGCCAGCGCTTCCAGGTCCCCTGGGACAGGCCCTGCTCATAACCGCCCTCCATGAGCATTGTGCCACTGGCGTGCCAGAGGCGGCGCTTGCCGCTGGGCACGCCGGCGTCGAACTCCTCCACCGATGCCTGCTTGCCGTTGGGGTGGAGCTGGGTCCAGCTGCCCTGCTGCAGGCCGTTTTTATAGGCTCCGATCAAGCTCACGGAACCATCCGAGTGCCAGCCCGCCACGGCTCCCTGGGGACGGTCAGCCTGCCACACTGACTGCCAGGAAAGTTGGCCGTTTTCGTACCAGCCCTGCCAAGTCCCCTCGCGCAGCCCGGCTTGGCGCAGGCCCTGGGTGGCCACACCGCCGGAGGCGTGCCAAGTGGTGCACTCGCCGTGGGGCAGGCCTTCCTCGTGGGGCGTCTCGGCTTTTTTTGCACCGTTGTCGAACCACTCCACCAACATCCCAGTGGGCCTCCCCGCCGCATAGGAGCACTCGCTCTCCAGCGTGCCCGTGGTGCTCCAGGTGCTAACCTCCCCATCCAACAGGCCCCCGCGCCAGTTTTCTTCCCTGGCCGGGACGCCATTTTCGTGCCAACTCTTCCAGGGACCTTCTTCAAGGCCCTCGGCATATGTGCCCTGGCGCTGGAGCTGGCCATTCCCGTGCCACCAGCGCCACTCCCCCTCCGGGCGCCCGTAGAGCATCAGGCCCTCTGAAGCCTTGCGAGTTTTGGCCTCGTCATGCCAGGCCGTTTCCAGGCTGCCCTTGGCCCGCGTCCCGTCACCATCATCGCCTCCACAGGCCCCCAGGCCGAGACTGGTGAGAAGAAGGAGCAGGAAAGTCAGCCCGGTTTCCATATGGGGAAGCGGGCTTGGAAGTCGAAAGCTGATGCTGTGCCACATGGCGGCCATCTTAGACGGCGGGCCGTGCGGAAGCATCCCATGCCCCAGGAATCCGCGGCAGCTCCCTTGACCCAACGGTGGCGTCCTAGGACCGTAGCCATCTCCGGCCAATCTAGAGACAAGACATGACCCACCAGCGATCCCCATCCTCCGTCACCCTTGCCAGCCAGCTCACTTCGGCGCGCCAGCTCTTGGCCGCGCTGCCCCTGGTGCTGGGGTTCCTTTGCGGCGCCTGTGGCACAGGTGAGCCCGCTCGGCCCAATATCATCTTGGTGACCATGGACACCACCCGGGCCGACGCCCTGGGGACCTATGGTGCGGAACAGCCGACGCCCTGTTTTGATGCCTTGGCGGCGGAGGGAGCGCGCTTTGACATGGCCCTGAGCGCCTCCGCCGTGACGCCGGTTTCCCACGCCTCGATCCTGACCGGCCTCTACCCCTACCAACATGGCCTGCGGGTCTTGTCCGCCAACAGCGGCTTCCGTTTGCCGGCCGACATGCCGACCGTGGCCACCCGTCTAAAGGCCGAAGGCTATCGCACCGGGGCGGTACACAGCGCCTTCCCGGTCTCCGCCTATTTTGGCTTTGACGAAGGCTTCGATGTGTTCGAGAGTTTCGATTCCGTCATGCGCCGCGGCACGCTGGGCGACAGTTGGGACACCCAAAAGTTCCAACGTCGATCCGACCACACCACGGACCTGGCGCTTGATTTCATCGAACAGGGCGAGGGGCCGTACTTTCTTTGGATTCACTACTGGGATCCCCACGACCCGGCCCTTGTTCCGCCGCCGGAACTGATTCCCCCGGGCTTGCCGCGCAGCGCCGAGGGACGGTTGGGAGGCAGCATTCCCCTCTACCTGGCGGAAGTGCGCTATGTGGATTCCCAGTTCGCGCGCATCGTCGAGTCCCTGCGGGCTAGGGGCGATTACGCTGAAACGCTGCTGGTCATTACCTCGGACCACGGGGAGGGGCTCGGTGAGCACGATTGGTGGGCCCATCGCCTGCTCTACCAGGAGCAGATACGTGTGCCCCTGATTCTGCGCCCCCCGGGAGTGAACGGACCGGCCGTGGGCGGTGTGTCGGAGTTGGTGCGCACCATCGACATCGCCCCCACGATTCTTGACTACGCAGGCTCGCCCCACGCCGGCTCCGCCGAGGGCGCCAGCCTGCGGCCCTATCTAGAAGGCCTGCCGCGGGAACCGCGCACGGCCTATGCGGATCAGATCAATGGCTATGACCACAATGCGCGCATGCTCGAAAAGCGCCCCAATGATGATCTGCTTTACCTGGTTAGCGACGGTCGCCACAAACTGACCTGGCGCCCGACCCACCCCAACCTCAGCGAGCTCTACGACATATCCAAGGATCCCAAGGAGGCCGACAATATCTTCTTGCAACGCCAGGACATCGCCACGCCGCTCTTGGTGGACCTGGCCCGGCGCCACCCCTGGGTCGTGCGCCCGTTCCCGGAAAAGGGCGAGACCAGCGCCGACG
>NYXZ01000004.1 GCA_002686595.1 Planctomycetota bacterium
AAGGCCAGGGAACCGCCCAGATTGTTGGAGAGGTGCTCGAAGAAGCGCGCGATGACCACAATCAAAAACCATCCCACCGAGAGATTGATGGGCAGCGTGTCACGGTAACGCACGCCCAAGGCCACCAGGGCCGGCAGGGCCACGAGCATCAGAGCATTGCCCAGGTAGTGAACATCAGCTGGCAGGTACTGCTGACCGAGCAGCAGGACGGCGTTGATGAAGAGCAAGAGAGCTGGCAGGGGTCGCACGCCGGCGCCGGGCAAGGCCAGCAGGATAAATGCCAGGCCGGCTGTCAACGCCGCGGGCAACCAGAGCGCCAGGGCCAGGTCTCCGCCGTGGTGCCCCGCCCAATCCTCGAAACCCAGGGCGAAGGCCGGCACCAGGGCCAACAGGAAACCGACCAATCGCAGGGGAGCCGCGAGGTGGGCGCAGGATCCGACGCCGGCCTGCGACTGATTACCTCGGCCGAAGCGATAGCCGAGGGCCACCAGCAATGCGCCGAGAAAACCCGCTGTCAAAAACCCCACGCTCTCGTCTCCAGAACTACCACCCGGGCCGAGGTCGGCGCCGCCGGGCAATCCCTGCAGGTAATCTCCAGTCCAGGCCAACCACCAGGCCGCGAAGAGGCCACTCATTATCAAGGCCACCAGGGACGAGCGCACCAGGACCAGCACGGGCAGGTTGACCGCCCACCAGATGAAGAGCATGGCCACCGGTGTCTCAGCCTGGATTTGGTAAATCTCCGAGATCAGGCCAATGGCGGCGCCGGTGGCCAAGACCCCGGCGGCGCACAGGGCATTGCCCGCCAGCGGCGCGCGCCCAGCCACGGCGCGGCCACCGCCCTGGAGCAGGAGCAGACCACCGCCGATCCAGGCCAGGCGGGTGAAGCGGTGCATGCCGTCCCAGTTGACGGCGGCGAAGGAGATCAACCCGGCGCCGATCAGGATTGCGCCCATGGTAGTCAGGAAGGCGACCAGGATGTTGGGGCGCGTAGTTGCCTCGGGTTTGGCCGAAGCATGACTCTCACTGGGTTTGGCCAACAAGGGCAGGAGCTTCTCACGCACCGCCGCCTGGGATTCATCATCGAGCAGCTCCTCGGAACGCAACTCCTCCAGGGCGCGCAAAAGGGACTGGCGATCGAGGGGTGTGGTCACTATTCCTCTTGGGGCTCAGGCGCGGCCGGGGGCGCGGCCGGCGGCGCGGTCAGATCGCGCAGCTGGGCGGCGATGGCGCTGTCCACGGGACCGATGAGGCGCGCCAAGTCCATACCGTTGCCGCCGAACTGGCCGAGCAAGGCACGGGCTGTTTCCCGCGGGCTCCGATAGCCGTCGCCGTCGCTGTCAATCCAGACCGGATTGGTGGAAGCCAAGGTGTAGTTGTTGATGTCCGGCCAGTGGGGACTGTTGACGGGATCGCCCAAGACGACCACCACCAGATGGGCATCGAAACGCGGCTTGGGGAGCGTAAAGCGCGGCCTGATGGCAGTCGCCCCTTGGGGCTCCGGCAAATCCATTTGGGCGACCTGAACCCCATTCAGAAAGAGCTGTACCGTGCGCGGTCGCACCCAGGAAGGGGCCTTGACGGTCACCTCCACATCCATCTCAGTCCCTTGGGGCACCAGGGTTGCCCCCATGCCCGCCGACTCGTCGACGCGCACATCGACCATGATTCCCAAGCTGACTGACATGCGTCCCGCCAACATGTTGGTACAGGCCTCGTCCACATCGATGCGCGCGGGATCCGTGGCCGAGCTCCGCACATAGGTGCGCCCTTGGCCCACGGGCAGGCCCACGGTGTGGGAGTCCGAGGAGCCCACCCCCAGCACGCCTTCGCCGCGGTTGAGCAGGGCAAACCAATCCCGGTACAAGTACAAGGCGTCCTCCTCTTCCGTGCAGGAGTTCACTAGCTCCATGGCATCGAAGGTGAAACGCTCCGGGCCGCTCTGCCTGGCTCCAGTTTCATGTTCCAGTTTGAACTTGCCAAAGGGTCCCGTGTCCCGCGCCGGCCAGCGCGGATGATTGAGAATCACAACCCGCGGCGAACGCGCGCGCAAGTTCTCCATGATCTGGTCCCAGTTGTCCGCCTCGCGGCTGGGGATGGGGTCATCCGGATTCAACGGGAAGACATTGAAGTGCCCGGGCAGCCCGCTGAAGTTGACCTCGTTGCCCACCACCGGGGTGAAGTAGCGGTTCAGTTCGAGCTTGGCCTGATAGGGCCTGTAGTCCGTGTTGTGGTTGTGGTCGGTGGCGATGGGCAACTCCACGCCCTCCGCCGCCAAGGTCACCATGCGCTCCTCCACGGTCGAGTCCCCGTGGCCGCTGAGGGTGTACGTGTGAATGTGTGTGTCGCAGGCCACGTAATTCGCCGTGTCCACCTCGCGGGCCAGTTCCAAGACGACCGGTGCCCCTTCTCCGGCGCCCACCACGACTCGTTTCCGCGCCAGGCCCCATTCGAAGCCGCGGGAAGCGTAGATGTCATAGGTGCCTTCGGGCAGTTCGAAACTCGCGCCGCCCTCTGCGGTGTAGACCACTCCATCGCGCACGGCGGTCAGATCCCGAGCCCCGTACCAAACAGCCGGGCGCGTCCCGTCCTCGGCCGCGATGGAAATGCGCGCCGGCAGGGGAGCTCCGCTGCCGGCCTCCTGCACGAACACGGTCAGAGGCCGCAGTTGCAGCACTTCACGCAGGGAGCCAGCCAAGATGCGCACCTTGCCAAAGGTGATGTCGTCAGTCGGCGTCTTGCCAGTCAAGGCCAAGCTGTTGGTCCCCGCCCGCAGCAAGCCCGCCGGAATAACATAGTGGCGCTCCCCCAGGGCGTCACCGGTTTGGAGCGTAGCGAAGTCAGTCCCGTTCAGGGACAGCACCCACTCATTGTTCACATGCCGATGGGTGATGAACATCAGATGGTCACCATTCGACGGCTGCATTTCGAACTCAAATACCAGGGGCGAAGTCTCTGGCTCCGCCGGGGCCTCCGGCCATTCCGGCGTCTGGTTGTCACCCAGGTGATGCATGGCCGCTTCCACGACGATTGCATCCGAATCGCTTTGAATCTGGGCTCCGGCGCTGGCGGCAGAGCAAGACAGGGCACAGACGAACAGGGGAATGAATCTGAGGGTGACTATCATGGCTCCTTTATAGGGGGCGTTGGACAAACTGTGGCGGGCAGCGGAAGAACATATCCTATTTGGAGACGACTCCACAAATGGCGGTGGCCACGCTCGGAAATGGCCGCAGGGGAATGGGCTTCCGCGGCAGTGGGCTCATTCCCTAGGGAGTGCGAATCACCAACAGGCGCGGCTCGGTCATATCCTCCATGGCGTAGCGCACGCCCTCCCGCCCGATGCCGCTGTCCTTGACACCACCGTATGGCATGTGGTCCACGCGCCAGGAGGGCACCTCGCCGACCAACACGCCGCCCACTTCGAGTGTGTCCCAGGCGGCCTGGGCGCGGTAGAGGTCGCGGGTGAACACACCGGCCTGCAGGCCATAGGCGGAATCGTTGACCTCCGCCAGAGCCTGGTCGAATGTGCGGAACGGACTGAGCATGGCCACGGGACCAAATACCTCGCGAGAGTAGAGCTCGCAGCCGCGGGGAACCGCTTCAAGCAGGGTGGCCGGGTACATGGCTCCGCTGCGCTCGCCGCCGCAAAGCAGACGCCCCCCTTCACCCAGGGCATCTCCCACCCAACGCTCCACGCGCATCGCTTCCTGCTCAGAGATCATGGGGCCGACGCGCTTGGTCTCGTCCCGCGGATCACCGCATTCCCAGGCTGCTGCCCCCGCCACGAGAGCTTCCCTCAGGTCCTCATAGATCGAATGGTGGATCAGGATGCGTTGCACGCCAACGCAGCTCTGGCCGGATTGATAGAAGGCCCCGACTAAAATGCGCTCCACCGCATCCGCCAGCCCAGCCTCGTCCAGGGTCTCATCCACGATGACCGCCGCGTTGCCGCCGAGTTCCAGCACGACCTTCTTCTTGCCGGCTCGGGACTTGAGCTGCCAGCCGACTTCGGGAGAACCGGTGAAGGAGAGCAGCTTCAAGCGCTCGTCAGTGGTGAAGGCAGTCGCCGCCTCGCGGCTGGCGGGCAGGATTGAAAAGGCTCCCGAGGGCAGGTCCGTTTCCGCCAGGACCTCGCCAATAATTAAAGCCCCCACTGGGGTCAGGCTGGCGGGTTTCAAGACAAAGGGACAACCGGCGGCGATGGCTGGGGCGACCTTGTGCGCCACCAGGTTGAGGGGGAAGTTGAAAGGCGTGATGAATGAACAGGGCCCGATGGGCACACGCTTGGTCATGCCCCGATAGCCCCGGGCCCGCGGGCTGATATCCAGGGGGATCACTTCGCCTCCCAACCGCAAACTCTCCTGGGCGGCAATGCTGAAAGTGTCGATCAGGCGCGTCACTTCACCGCGGCTGTCGGCGATGGGTTTACCGGCTTCGCAGCACAGCACCTGGGCCAGTTCCTCGGCGCGTTCCGTGAACCGCGCCACGCAATGCTCGAGCACGGCCTGGCGTTCATAGGCGGCCAACTCAGCCAGGGGGCGAACAGCGGCGGTCGCCGCGGCGATAGCGGTCTCGATGGCCTCCTCGTCGGCCNGGGCCACGCGCGTGGCGACTTCCCCGCTGTACTTGTCGCGCACCAGCAGGCCATCGTCTTCCGGGAATACGGGCAGGCCCGCCAAATAATAGGGATAGGTCTCGCGCAACATGGCGCTGCCAAGATATCACGCTGCGGATTGAAAGCCAGTCGGGAGCGAACGCTTCAGCCCCGCAGCACAAGGCCAACCTCACGCTCCAACTCAATCAGGCGAAATGGCTTGCGCAGCCGGCCCATGAATCCGAAGTGTTCGGGCTGGGAAAGGATCGGGTCATCCGCATAGCCACTGGCCACAATGGCCCGCACCCCAGGATGGATGGCGCGCAGGCGACGAATGGCCTCGCGCCCCCCCAGGCCCCCGGGAATGGCCAAATCCATGACGACCAAATCGAAGGGATTGTGCCCACGGAAAGCCTGTTCGAAGGCCTCAATGCACAAACTACCTTCGGGCACACTTTCGACCCGGTGTCCCAGACTCTCCAGCATGCGCACGATAGCAGTGCGCGCGGCGTCGTCATCATCGAGCACCAGGATGTGAGCTGGCGCCACCGGTCGCAGCTCACTGACTTGCTGTCCTTGCCGCACCTCGCCCGCCGCCGCGGGCAGGTAGACGCTGAAACAGGCGCCTCCCCCGTCCCCGGGCTCCAACACGAGCCGGCCACCGTGGCGGCGCACAATGGAGTAGGCGCTGGCCAACCCCATGCCATTGCCCTCCTCGCGGGTCGTAAAGTAGGGCTCGAAGATCCGTCCCCGCAGTTCCTCGGGCACCCCCGGGCCTTCATCCGTGAAGCTCACGAGCACCTCTGCCCCACCCGCTGGCAGCCGGGCCTCCACTTTCAACTGGCCCACGCCCCCCATGGCCTGGACAGCGTTCAATACCAGATTGTGAAAGACATGGCTGACCTGATCCCGGTCCAAGGCCAAGGTTTCGAGTCCCGCATCAACCTCCAACTCCAGGGCCACATTGAAGCCGCGCAGGGCAAACTGAACCGACTCCTCCAGCAACTCCCCCAGGTCGGCGGACTCCTTGACCGGTGTGCCACCCTTGGAAAAAGTCAGGAGCTGTTGGGTGAGCTTGCTGGCGCGTTCACAGGCGCGCTCGGCCTCTGCCAATAGCTCGCCGTTTTCAGCCGCTGTCGGTTCCAACTGGGCCAGGCACAGGTTGCCGATGATGGCCGTCAGCAGATTGTTAAAGTCATGGGCAATGCCTCCGGCGAGGACACCCAGGGATTCGAGTCGTTCCGCGCGCAACTGCTCCTCGCGCTGGAGATGTTCCTGTTCGATATTGAGGAGGGCTTGTTCCGCACGCGAGCATTCCTCCGCCGCTCGGGCGGTGGCGATGCGCGGCGCGGCAATGCTAGCCACGGCGGTGGCCAGAGCCTCGTCTTCCGCCGTGAACCCATCCAGACGCGACGACTCGCTGTCGAGAACACCTATAATCTGATCTTCGAAGATAATCGGGATGGCCAGCTCGCTTAGCCCGGCGAACTCGTCCACGATGTAACGCGGATCCAAACGCACATCGCCAATGCGCTCTGCACGCCCCGTCACGGCCACGGTGCCGACAATACCATCCCCATAGGCGATGACGATCGGGCTTTGGATTTCGTGGCGCCTTGGATTCTTCACACCAAAGGCCGCCGCCTGCACCAATCCGTGGGGCTCGCACAGGTACAAAACACAATCTTCAAAGCGCAACAGGCGCCCGGCCTGTCCGGCGATATCCCAAACCAGGTCCTCCACCGTGTTCTGACGCAACATGGAACGGGAAAAACAGGAGAGGCAGCGCAGGGCATTCTCAGGCTTGCTCAACTGCGCCAGCAGCTCCTCGTGCTCGGGCGATATCCCGCCGAGCACCACCTCGGCACTAGGGTTGTTGTTCTCGCAATCCATGCCTCCCTTGAGTCTAACGTCACGGTCACCAATTGCGGAATAGGTCAGCCTGAGATCAGGCGGCTCGGGCGGCCGTCCGCTTGCGCAGTCCCCTGCGCGCTTGCACTCCGAACTCTGGCCAACACTCTCTCCTCCCTGGGGCATCAGCTGATTGACGCACCGGAGACGACCTTTGTCCCTGGGGTACATCCCTCAATAAAGCGCATAGTCCCGTGTCTTGGGGCCTGTTTGGCAGTTCAGGAACGGGTTCCGGTACTGCCAAGACTGTCTTCCCTTGCCGGGAACCGTTGAAGCGCGGATTTGGCGCCCAGGGCGAGCCGTCTCGAGTAGGCTCAAGTAGACAACCCCATCCATGACTCACCCCCTCCGATCCCGCCTTCTCGCCCTAGTTGCCGTCGGCCTGTCCCTGCTCAGCGCCAACACCCAGGCCCAGACCACGCGCCTCGTCCCAGGCCGCCCCGCCACCCGCGCCACAGCCATTCCAACGGACCTGGACTTCACCCCGGACGCGGGGCTGCGCATGGCCGACGCCGCCAACGCAGGCCCGACATACGATTCCGGTACGGGCGTTTTCTGGCTCTAC
>NYXZ01000005.1 GCA_002686595.1 Planctomycetota bacterium
TCTATGTAGGAAGCCAGGTTCAGTTCAAACAGGCGCAGCTCGCCGTTGAAGCCGTCTTCCTCGCCGGCATCCGTGTAATCCGCATAGGTGTCGATTACGGCCCCGATGGCTGGATTGAAGTCCGTTGTGAACTGCGTCGTTTGCCCCAGCGTGGAACGAGTGGGCGTGCCGGGAGACTGGAAGGCGGGTCCCTGGGCGTGGAGCGCGGGGAGCAGGCAGAGCAGTGTTGTGATTGTCAGGCAGTAGCGCCCGAAGGGTGCCCAAGGAAGGGCGGTCCTGCCGCTCGGCAGGGAGGGTTGAAGTTGCATCGTTGATTCATGGCAGTCGGTTTAGGTTTGTTCAACGGAGCCAGCATGGCTGGGCTCCACGGAGAAGTGCCGACGCTCAGAAACAGAGCGTGGCACTACCCGAGTGGCGGTGACTGCTTGGGTGCGATGCGGAAGCGGGGAATCGACGAGTGTGCCCGGAGGGAGCCAGGGCTTGCTGCTGCTCGCCTGGGGCTGTCCGGGGCTACCTGTCTGTCGGCAGCCACGAAGAGCATGCCGTCTTCCTCGGAAAACGGCGGGAGTCCACACCCGCCGTGATCGGACTCCTCGGGAGTCGTCGTCGCCTGCGGGCCAGCGCTGGGAGCTGACGCTACTTCGGGGCGTGATGTCTCAGCCCCCGACTCAGCGCCGTGCTCCAGGGTCTGGTGCACCTCGCAGAAGTGATGATCTTCCAGCACGAAATGTAGCCCCTCTGTGAGCATGCCCGAAAAGAACATGCACAGGCAAAGCAGCCGGGCTAGTAGGCGCGGGCCGAGACGATTGAGGTGGGAATCCATCTGCAGCCCATTCTCCCAGGCGCCCCCTCTGCTCGTCAAGGCCTCCTGGCCATGGCCGGGAGCCGGGGGCCGAGGGAGCCTCTTGAAAGACGGCTTCCCTGGGCGTCGTTGGGGCAGATGCCTCCCAGGTGGCCCCGTGTTCGAAACTCGTATGGACCAGGCATTTCCAGGAAGGGCTGGGGGCCTGCTTGGCCTGACATGAGAGTTCGTCTTCGTGCGAGGCCCTGCCGAGGGCCCAACCACGGGTGTCCTGTTCATCGGGGTTGAGCAGTACACCCCCCGGTTGTGTTGCATTCTCCTGGGCCGCCCCCGGGCGTGGAGGCCCGCTGGTTCCGTGGGAGAGTGCGCGTCGCCGCCCTGGCCGCCCCCGGTCAGCGGACACGCAGGTCCGGGAATGCGCGGCGCGGGACGCGCAAGCGGCCTGTTGTTATGCTTGCCTCGAAGGACAAAACCATGATCAAAAACATCGTCGCCGTATTGGTCGGGCTGGCCGTGGGAATGGGCGTCAACATGGCGCTCATTTCACTGAATGCCTATGTGCTCTTTCCCATGCCCGGGGGCACGGACATGTACAACCAGGAACAGATGGCGGCCTATGTGGCGTCCTTGCCGGCGGTGGCCTTTCTGGTTGTCATGGTTGCTCACCTGGGGCAGTCGTTCGTGGGAGGGCGTGTCGCAGCGCGGCTGGGGGCTACGCGGCCCATGCTGCTGGCGATGATCGTGGGGTGGCTGACGCTCGCGGCTGGCGTTGCGAATCTGATCAGCCTTCCGGGGCCGCTTTGGATGTGGATCGAGGTTCCGCTTTACCTCGTGGTGGCACGGAAGGCCGGGCAGTTGGAAGTGGCCCGCAGGGCAGCGGCTGGGCTGGGCGAGGAGCGCTAGGCCATGATTGCCCTAGCCCTGGCCGCCTTGGTCTCCGCTTCACCCGGCGCCCTGGCGGCGACGGCCCAGGTCTATGACAGGCCCAGCTACCAGTACCTACAGATCAGCTCGGGCAGCGCGGATTACAGTGTTGGGGATGCACAGGAGTTCAACCTGGAGGCGTCTTGGGATCTGGGAGACGGCTACTTCGCCTTTGCGGACTACAGCCAGGCGCGGGTTGACATCAATGGCCAGGGCTACGACCGGTCAGCCGCGCTGATTGGCTTGGGCACTCACGGAGAACCGGCGGAGAACGTGGATTTGTACGGCACCCTGGCCTTCGCTGATGCGGAACAGAATACGCCCTTCCCGGGCATGGGTGGACCCAGCGTCAGTGGGGATGGGATTGTCTTCGGCCTCGGTGTGCGCGCCATGGCCGGCCCACGCCTGGAGTTGGCTGGCAAGGTTGACTACTTCGATGTGGCCGATGGCGGCGAGGCCATCCTCGAACTTGAGGCGCTTGTCAAGGCCACCGACCGCATCGCCATTGGCCTCAGCCACCGCAAAGGGGAGCGGGCCGAGGCGTTTACGCTCGGCCTGCGCGTTTACCTGTAGAGCCCTGAACTGGCGACTAGTTGGGTCTTGGCTGGAGGTGAGTGAAGATGGGAGGCTGGGCCATGACAAAGATTGGCTCGCCGGGTAGGGCGTCATCGTCGGCCAGGTGCAGTTCCGGATTGGGCGGGCAGGCGCGGCGATTATAAAAGGGCACGCTGTCAGCAAGCCAACACCAGGCGATGGCCGTTGTGGGAGTTCCTCTGAGTGCGCTTGACCCTAGGTCAGAACATCTGCGCGGGCCAGGGCCTTGGAATAGAGCACAAGGCCGAGGCTGATCAGGAAGATGACGGCCGTGAACACGATGCCGGCGGTGCCCATGATGCTGGCGCCATCGGCGAAGCCGAAGTTGTGGATGGCGGTCGCCGCCATGCAGGCCAGGGAAAGGGTGAAGTAGCGAACGGCCAGGGCGCGGCGCCTGAGCAAGAGGACGGATGCCAGGAGTGATCCCCAGGTGGCTGCCGCCCAGGCGGCGACGATCAACCAGGGAAAGCCGTAGAAGAACTCCAACTGTTCAGGCGTGAAGTTCGCCAGGTACTTCTCGTTTTTGGTCTGGGTCATGACGAAGGCGAAGGCGCCCATGCCGTTCCAGAGCAGGGCGATGATTCCGACAATCCAAAAGTGTTTGGGGACGGGGGTGGCTGAAGTCATGGTTGGCAATGTGGTTCAGGGGTTGGCTAGCGGGAGAGCAGGAGCAGCAGGCGCTGGGGACTGGCAGTGTACGTGTGCAGCATGAGCAGGTCCTGCTTGTTGTCACGGTCGAGATCTACTAGCCGCACATTCCACTCGTGTCCGGGCACGCTGGTGTGAAGTGTGTGGGGTTTGGCTGAAAGAGGATCTGGGCCGGCTGTACCCGGGAAGATGAGCACCTGCTCCCTGCTCTTGGTCACGACCAGGTCCTGGCGACCATCGCCGGTCATGTCTCCCACTAGCACCGCCGGAGAAAAAGAGCCCTGGCCCTGGTCCGTGGGTGAGAAGTCGGTTTTGACCCGAAAGCGTGAACTGGGTTCGCTGGGGTAGCTCCCTTCCGCCAGACGGAATGTCTCGAAGTCCAGCACGATGGAGAAGCCCAAGAGAGCGGCGATGCCCCGGACGATTCCCATGTCCACATCCATCAACAACAGGTCGCGTGGGCCGTCTCCGTCGAGGTCCTCGAACCACACCGAGGAGTATCCACCGGTCTCCAGGCCGCCGGTGCGGCCCCCGGGATTGGCGATGGCCTCGGTGTCCGGCATGAAGTGCAGTCCAGATGCGGTCTGCTCACCGAAGTAGGCCTGAAAGGTGGTGCGCAGATTGAGCACGCTGCGGCCGGTGAGGGTGCGGGTGACCAACTCGGGTGTGCCATCTGCGTTCAGGTCGCGCAGGGTGTGCAGGACTGTGTGGCTGGTATTTTTCCTGAAGCCGAACAACAGGGCCGGGAGACTCTCGCCTGCGAAGCCAAAGACCAGTGAATAGGCGCCGTCGGAATCGATGGGCACGGCACATGGGTAACGCGTGGGGGAAGTGGCGAAGTGGCCCGTCTGGTGCTGGGGATAGACTTCGAAGTGGCCTTCATCCCAGAAGGCCAGGTCCACCAAGCCGTCACCATCGAAGTCGGCGCTGTGAACGCGGCTCAGATACCAGGCATAGGTTTCCGGCGTCAGGCCCACTTCGCCATAGGTGCGGGAATCGCCCATGGCGCATTGCTTGAGAAAGGGCTCCGCAGGTCCGAGCTTGATGGGCTGGGCGAAGGATCCGTCTTCCAACTGGAGCGCGATCTGGAAGCCGTCGCTTGCGGGCACGATCACATCGTCACGGCCGTCCTGGTTCAGGTCGCGGGTGAGGTCGATGGCTGGCAGGCCGGACACGCCTGGGGTCAGAAGGTGGAAGTCGATCTCGAGCAGGGGGATCAGCTGCGCGCTGTCCGTATCAAACCAGCTGAGTCTGCCGCTCTCGAAGGTGAGCAGGCGCTTGCGCCCGTCGATCATGGCGACATCGATGAAGCTGGTGTTCGGCCCCAGGGGACCCGTGGACTGTTCTTGCCAGGTGATTCCGTCGAACCCGAAGATGTGTAGTTGGGGTTCACCATCCGGTCCGACTTCAGCCACGGCCACCGCCGTATGTGGACCGGGCAGAAGAGTGCCTGTCAGCACGGTTTTGTGCGAGCCTGCGCTGAGTAGTATCTCGTGCCGTTCTACTGAGTATTCAGCCAGCAGCGGCGCATTGCAGGCGAAGCCAAGGCTGGCGGCCAAGAGAACCCCGGGAGTTACATCAGGGCCGGGCGGGGCTTGGCGATTGCGATCCGGACGGGAGAGAGAGGTCTTCATCGGTGCACGGTTCGAGGCACGGGAGGAACCCATTATGCCTTTCGCGCCATCTCCAAGTGGAATTCCAGTAGGATAATCAGAATCGGGGAGGGCGGTAGTCCACAGCGGATAGCCGATAAACGGAGCCGCGAGCCCGGTTTGATTTGAGGCAAAACGCCCCGCAATCCAAAGAATGGGGGATAGCCTGAACATGGAGCCCTGCCGTGCGTTGTTTTGAGCCCAAGAAAACGAGTCCGAGTTGTGCCATTGTCGCTCCCGTAAGAGGTTGGGTCCGTCCTTGCCTTGCGCTTGTTTTCTGTGCAGCGCCGCTTGTCTCGTGCGCTGATAGCACTCCCGCGGGGCCGGCCCCCAAGCTCCAGGCCCTGGAACTACATCTTGAGGAAGGCGCTCGCCCAGTAGGAGAGATCGCCCTGCGCCAGCGATTGGTTCCCGGACCGGAGTGGGTCTCTCGCAAGGGAGGTGGCAGGCTGATGAAGATCAGCGAAATTGATAGCCACCAGAGCTTCCTGATTCCGGCGGACCCCGAGATGGCGTTACAGGTGATGGGTGCCTTTGACCCCGCCTCGTTTAACAGCGTTGCTGTGAGCCTCCATGCTGCGAAGCAACTGCGGTTCACTGTGATGGCCAGAGACCAATCGGGCAACTCCTTCACTACACCAAGGGTGGAGTCCACGAACACAGCTGACGAACAGGTGCTCGTATTCGACCTAGAGGGCTTCCCTGTCTCCGGGGCTCCATTCAACCTGTTGGCCGTTTCGGTCCGCGGGCGCGTAGAGCCTGTGGCAGTGAACTACATTGACCTCCTCTACAAGCCGCCGGGCCTAAGCCTGCCGCAACCGGATTCTGGTCCGCAATTGATCCGAGCCGCGGATGAGATGCGAACCGGGGTTGCCGTCGCGCCTGGACGTGGAGTCTGGGCGAGGGGTGCGGTTCCCCCGAACGCCGAGTTGCGCTTTTCCTACCTTCAACCGAAGGGCTTCCAGCGGGAGAGCGGCGGCGAGTTGCGCCTTGAGCTCAGCAACCCTGGGGGAGTGCAGCTGAGCGAGAGTTACCCGTTGGATGAGGCGGTTGGTCATTGGCGGGAAGTACGCGTTCCAATCGACCTGTTCTCCGGCCAAGACATGCACGTGTCCTGGTCTCTGCCCTCTGGCGTGGATGGCGCCTGTGCTTTGGCTGAGGTGGGCATCAGAACTGGAGCTGGCCGACCCCAGCATGTTCTGCTGATTACTTCCGACACACATCGCGCTGATCACCTCGGGCACGCTGGCCGCGGTATTGACATTCTCACTCCTAATCTGGATCAGCTCGCATCGAAGGGGATTGCCTTTGAGAACTGTTTCACCTCGACGAATGTCACCAATCCCTCGCACATCGCCCTGATGACGGCAACCCATCCCAGGGACACGGGTGTGCTGAGCAATCACGAGCCAATAAACTCTTCGGCGGCAACTCTGGCCGAGGCCTTTAGGGCAGCAGGTTTCGCCACCTACGCGTCAATCAGTTCGCGCCATTTAAGCCACCACACCAGTGGCTTGGGGCAGGGATTCGACCGCATGGTACATCCCTTTGGTGCTTCGGTGTCCGATGCCGCCCAGGCCATGATGCCAGTGCAGCTATGGTTGGATGAGAGCCAGGATGTTTCGACCTTCACTTGGCTGCACCTGTTCGACGCGCACACACCCTACGCGCCGCCTCAAGATCTGACGGAAGCTTATTACGGAGAGGTGGAACGGGCCTACGACGAGTCCTTGCCGAAGCTCAAGGGAGACCAACGCAGGGCGTTGGAGCTCTATCCGGGCTTGCGTGACCTGACAATGCCGCCGGCCATGTACCGCGGCGAGATCACGTACCTCGATCGCGAGCTGGGCAAGCTGTTGTCGCGTGCTGACATGGCGAACGCCATCGTGGCCTTTACTTCAGATCACGGCGAGTCCCTAGGCCACCACGGCATATATTACGAGCATCGGGGTCTTTACCCTGACGCGATTCATGTGCCGCTGATCCTCTCCTATCCCGCTGCGCCGGCTGGGCGGAAGAGCGCAGTCCCGATACGGCAGATTGATGTTGGTCGTACGCTGTTGGACTTGGCCGGCGCATTCAGCGCCGAGTTTCCAGGGAACAATATCCTGGTTCAGGCGGAGGAAGGGGGCGATGGCAGACGATTTGCACTCGCAGCCCATGGCGCGGCGGCCTCTATCACCGACGGACCTTGGCACCTGATAATTGATCTCCCAGTAAATGGGGGCCGAAGGGGTGAGGGGCACATCGTGAGGCTCTTCAACCTGGCCGATGATCCCGGTGCGGAGCACGACCTGCTGGAACGAAGACATGCAAAGGCCCGGGAGTTGTACTTGGAGTTGGTGTCCTGGATGCGGGCGACAGAGGATCGGGGATGGCGTGGAGGTCTGGTGACGGATGCGGAAACTCTGCGTCAACTGGAGACCTTGGGCTACACGGCGGCAACAGGAGCAGAGGTGGAGACAATCGAGCTGCTGCCGGAGAACTGCAAATGCACTTACTGCAGGCGAATGCGGGCCGTGCGTTAGTCGGATAGGGACCTAGGAATCTCGCCCAGGAAGGAGAAGCTGCCGTGGCAATGGGCTATTCTGCCGCCAATGGCATCCCACAGTTTTTTACGCGGCAACAAAGTGCGCATCTGTCTCCTGACTACCCAGGAGCTGGATCGGGATCCGTTTCCGGACGACGACTGGCCCTGTGATCCCCGGCCTTTTTTACCGGAGGATGACTGGCACCTTGAGGTGTTGGTGGACAAGGCCAGCTCGCCCGAGCGCGTGCGAACTCTGGCGGCCGCGGGGCGCTTTGACCTGTTCTTCAACCTGTGCGATGGCGCCGCGGACCAGGACCTGCCGGGGATCGAAGTGGTCCAGGCGCTAGAGGAGGCCCGTGTGCCCTTCACCGGGGCGACTTCCGAGTACTACGAGCCCAGCCGCGCCGAGATGAAGGCGGCCTGTGCCCGGGTCGGCATTGCTGCTCCGGCCTTTGTGCACGCCAGCTGCGAAGAGGATGTGGAAAGGGCGGCGGTGGAGCTCTCGTTTCCGCTCTTCGTCAAGCACTACAGCAGCTACGCCAGCGTGGATATCAGCCGCAGTTCCAAGGTGGCAACGCCCGCTGGGTTGCGCCGTCAGGCGCGCAAGATCATGGCGCGGCACGGGGCGGCGCTGATCGAGGAATACATTGCGGGCAGCGAGTGCACGGTGTTGGTGGCGGAGAACCCCGCCGACCCCCAGTGCCCGCTGACCTACACGCCCATTCAATACCGCTTTCCGGAAGGGGAGAGCTTCAAGCACGCGGACCTGAAGTGGCTGGATTACGAGGGCATGGCCGCGCTGCCGGTGGAAGATCCCCTGCTGTCGATTAGGTTGCGGGAGGAGTCCGCGCTCTTTTTTCGTGAGCTGAAAGGCGCCAGCTTCGGTCGTTGTGACATTCGGGTAGATGGAGAGGGCACGCCACACATGCTCGAAATCAATCCCAACTGTGGTGTGTTCTACCCGGCAACGGATCCGGGCAGCGCCGATATTTGTCTGGCCCATGATCCCGCGGGCCACATCGGGTTCGCGCGCACCCTCGTGGCCGCGGCCTTCGCTCGCCACCGGGCAGCGAAGACCGAGTTGTCCGGCGAGCGTGGTGGTTGTTCAGGTGGTTTGGGCATCTCGGGCGCGAGCAACTTCCCCGTGACAGAAGAGTAGCTAGGAGTCCGTTGAGAAACTCCCTGCTACGGCTTCGCCTCGCGCCGGGACTTTTTCAAGGGACTCCTAGGGGCGCGGTCGACGAGGCATCAGCCGAGTCTTGATGGGGCTAGTCCTCTGCGTCGGCGGGCTGCAGGCCAGCTAGACCGGGGTGATCGGGAGCCAGGCGTGTCGCTCGAAAGAGGGCCTTCTCCTTGGGCCCGCCGGGACCTCCGGCTCCCCGCGGCCCACCAGGTCCACGGCCACCAGGTCCACGGCCAGCAGGTCCACGGCCAGCTGGGCTCCGGCCAGCTGGGCCTGCGCCGCTCGGCGGCGGGCCGGAAAGACCAGGCCCCTGACCTTGGGGACCTGGCCCGCCTCGCTCCGGCTTGATGTCGCCGCCATAGATGTTCTCGAACTCCCAGACAACTTCACCGGCGGCCGTCACTTCCACCAGCAGCCCTTCGGCCCCGGAGCAAATCAGTGTGTTGCCATTTGGCAGGCGTTGGGCCCCGGAGATGAAGGGGGAGAAGATGCTCTGATCAGTGGCATTGCCGTAGCTCCAGGAGGGCGCGCTTGGACCAAAGGCCGCCTTTGCCCCACGGGTGAAACCGAGCTTGTCATCCCAGGGGGGAATGATCTCGTCCACGGTGGAGAAGGGCTCGCCAGGGCGACCTTCGCCATTGTTGAAAACCAAGATATGGCCAGCCCCGGGCAATCCGTTTTCGATCCATTGGGTGTCGTGCTGCACATAGAGATAGCGCTCACCGTCCTGGCCGTAGTTGCGGGGGTTGCCCCAGCGGTAGAGCAGGTCTCCACCGCGACCATAGCGCCCACCCCGCTGGCCCTTGGCTTGTTCTGTAGTGGTGGAGTGATCGATGACCCACAACTCGCTGAAACTGCGCACGCTGAGAATGATGAGGTCCCGCTGGGCGTCGTAATCTATCCCGTTGGTGTGCAGCCAGTCCCCAGTCCGATTGCGCTCGCCCATGTCTCGGGAAGAACCAGTACCTCCGGCGGGCCCGCCTTGCGCAACATTTCCCTCGTCCTCGTCATCGCCCGTATAGCCCAAGGCCTTCATCTGGCGCGCCAGTTCCTCCTGCCGTTTGCGTGCCTCCTCGGAAAGGGGAGCCTGGCGACGGTGGTCGGCATTGATGTCAATCAACTCCGGATGGGCGGTGACATCTCCGTAACCAGCGAGGTCCGGGTCCGCGTCTTGAATCAGATGATCAAAGGCATGCCATTCCCAGACAATCTCTCCACCGTGTTTTCCCTCGGGCTTGACCTCCAACACCATGTCCGGCCAGAAGCCATCTTCCGAGACATGAGACGCGGCGCGCCCCTTCGCCAGGGCTTCCGCGGCGCTCTTGTGTTCCCAGGCAATCATCAGGATGTTGCCGTTGGGCAGGGGCTCTATGTCGTGGTGCTGCAGGTGCTGCCCGTTTGTGTACCAGAAGTCCCAGAGCACGGTCCCGTCCCAGGCCAAGCGCTTGATCCGGCCACCCTCTCCGCCGCCACGGAAGACATCGTTGCCGCCGACCTTGACGGAGCGCAGCAGGTCTCCGTTGTCGAGCAGGTAAACCGAGTTCCCCGGGCCGTGGGTGCCGGTCCAGGAGTGGACCACCTCGCCCGCCATGTCCAACAGGTAGGTGTGCCGAGAGCGCAAGGGCGCGATCAGGGTGTAGCCCTCGAAGGCTCCCTCGGCGTGGGTGATCAGGCCGTGCGGCTCAATTGAAGAGTGAGGCCGAGAATCGGCGCCGGGGTCGGCCTGGAACAGGCTGGCCAGTGAAAGGGAAAGGGCGGGGAGGAATGGGTGCATGAGGGGGAGGATAACGATTCAAGGAGCGAATGCCCGTCAGTGAAACAGGGCTGGCGAATGATGTTCCGCCCAGGCAATGCGCCAAATGGTCAAGGAGCGAATCGCCCGTGCTCCCGGGACTCAGCCGAGAAGCAAAGGACAACAGCGATGGTGTCGATGGACAGGTGCCGGTTGTTCCCCGAGCAACATAGGGGTTGGGGCGGCTACTTTGCCTCGGTCGTCTCGCGTTGCGTCCAAGCGTAGCCCACGAGCAGGATCAACATCTGAAGTGCGACCAGAACTTCAACTGAGTCTTGGGCGATGATTGCCGTCGAATCAGCCAAGGACAGCATGGTGCTGATGGCCTGGAAGCCCATGCGCGACANAAACGATGTGGCAAAGATCANTACCCCCAGCACAATGATCGAGACCATGGCCTTGACGGCGGCNGNGATGATCGTGCCNANGTANCNGCCGTTTTTNCGATGTGCNANGGCAGAGCAAATCCANAGACAGGCGATGATCGACTGGGTTGCCTCGTTGACCAAGTCCTTGGGTGAATCCTGGGCCTCGCGGTTCAGGTAGACCGCCAGGGAAACCGTCAGGATGGCTGCGAGCCAGGCGCCGGCCAGGCGTTGGTCTGCTTCAGTTCGGGCGCGGTCAGTGTCCTCGGTGGCAGCGGCACCGGAGGCAGGTTCGCCAGGGGCGGGCTGGCGTTGACGCAGGTAGAGGCCGCAGAGGAGGGCAGGTAGGAAGGCCGGGTGGAGTAGCCAGCTGGCCAGCGGGGGCGAGATTTCCCGGGCTTGGGGTTCGAACAACTGGCTGATGTAGCTTACGCCAGCGAGGGACAGGAACAGGACGAGGGCCAAGGCTGCGCGCCGCGGAACTGGCGCGGTGCGGCTCAGCCAATCAACGAGGGAGGATGTGAACTCCCTCAGGCCCCGGCTGGCGGCATGCAGGATGTTCTCATCAATCGACTCACCTTGGGTTGTACCCGCCTCGATCGTGGGGACGAGGGGCGGCGCGCCGGGTTCGGTTGGAGCTGTCTTGACCTCGCTCGGCGCTGGATTTGTCATGGCTGAGGCAGTTCCGGGATTGGGGCTATCGGCTTGCTCGGGTGACATCATCGCGATGCGAAAGGTGTGCGGCCGAATATGGGGGGCTCATGTGCCAAAAAAAGAGGCCGCGCATCCCGGTTCACTGCGATCTCGCAGGGGGGTGCGCGGCCAATGTGTTACTGGTCTAAAGCGTCTTCAGGAACTTCTTGGCCCGTTCGCCGGCCTTGGTGTCGGGGAACTTCTTGACGACGGCTTCAAACTTCTTGACGGACTTCTTCTTGCCCAGCCGCTCGACTGAGTCGTTGGCCTTCGCCAGGAGTTCGGCGGCCTTGAGCTCGTCTTGCAGCCCGTCGTCCTGCTTGATCTTGTCCAGGGCTTCTTTCGCGGGCTTGCTCTCATCCAGCCCCTTGAGGGTACCGGCCAGGGCATCGAAGATCTTGACGGCCGTGACTACTTCGCGGCTTGCCAGGAAGGTGTCGGCCTGGGACTGCAGCAAGGACACATAGGCGGTGATCTCCGCCTCCAGTTCCTCGGCCAGGGACCGCTCCCCGAAGTCTTCGTCGGTCAGCAGTTTGCGCGTGGCGGAAAGGGCCTTGCCCAGGTCGCCTTTCTCGGCGCTGGCGGCAGCCTTCTTGAGGCCGCCGTCGTACTCGCCCTGGAGGTTCATGGAAAGGAAGCCGCCCTTGCCGGGCTTCTTGGCGCCCTTGAGGGCACTCTTCACCTTGCCCTTTGACAACCCTCTGGGGTCACCGAACCAGACGACCTTGCCCTCGGCGTCCACCAGGCAAGCGGCGGGGATGCCCTTGACTCGGTACTTCGATGTCTTGGCCTCGGCGGCGATGGCCACGGTCAGGCCGTGCTTGTCGATGTAATCGGAAATCAGCTCCGGCTTCTCGTCGGAGAGAGCGATGACAACCAATCCTTCTTTTTCGAACTCATCACGGAGTTCGGTCAAGTGGGGCCAGACCCCACGGCAGGGGCCTCACCAGGTGGCCCAGAACTCGATCAGAATGGCCTTGCCCCGGAGGGAGGCGATGGAGGGAGCGGAGCCGATGTGGTTGAACCACTTGCCCGTGGTGAACTCGGGCGCTTCCGAACCGACCGGCACGCCTTGGGGCATGGTGTTCGGAGGGGCGGCGGCCAAAGCCAAGAGCGGGGCCGCGGCGAGGAGGATGCGTTTCATGGTTGAATCTTGTGTATTGGTCCGAGGTGGAACGCGCCCAGTGTACCTCAGACGCGCGTTTTTCACAGACTGGGCCGACCTCCTGTGTAAGAGCGGTGAAAACACACCCGGCTACAGTCTCCCCCGGGCTGCGATTCCCCCCGGTCAGCTATCATGGAGCCATGCGCATTTCCCCTCCGCGTGCCCGCGTGCTGTCCTGGCCTGTCGTTTTGGTTCTGGCGGCGGCTGTGCCAACGGCCCTTTCCGGACCGCCTGTGGCAGAGGCCCCGAGGGCGGAGGCCATTCCCACTGGCAAGCCGGTCGCCTGGGAGCCATCCCTGGCGACGGCCCTCGTCCGCGCTGAAAAAGAGCAGCGTCCGCTCTTGCTCAGCCTGGGGGCGGTGGGGGAGGCCCGCAGCGAGGCCCTGGACAAAGAGCTCTACGGCAATCGCAAGCTGAGTCCCTGCTTCGAGCAGTCTATCAATGTGGCGGCTTGGTCATTCCTCGAAGGCGAGGAGCGCAAGCTGCCGGACTTCGGGGACACGGAGCCCGAGCACCACGGCGACAACTGGGCCCTGGCCATGGAGCGCTGGTTGCGGCCGAATGCCAAGGGAGTCATCGCCCTGCCCCAGCACCTGTGGCTTTCCCCCCAGGGCGAGGTGCTGGTTTCCTGTCCCTGGGAGCTGAGCGCGGAGGAGTTCAGTTGGTGCGCTGACCAAGCCCTGCGCCGCATTGGCGAGGGGGAGCGCCCCGAGTTACTGAAGGAAGCCCGGCCGCCTCGGCGCCTGCTTTTGGCGGAAGTCGTGCAGTTGTTGGATGACGACGAACGCGGGCGCGGTTTGAAGCCAGATGAACTCGAGCAGTTGCTCAAGTCCAAACGCAAGGGCTACTTGACGGGGGGTGATGCCAAGGACGTGGCGCGCATCCTCTTCACGGATGATCAGGACGCCATCGATTACATGATGGGCCAGATGGGCCTCTGGGAGTTCGGCGGGGACGCCTTGGCAAACATCATCAACGGGACCTACAGCTTGATGGGCCTTGTCTGTCCCGCATCCTATGTGGAGCTGTTGGAGAAGTTCGCTGGCCACAATCGGGCGAGCACGCGAGCCGCCATTGCCGCCGCCCTTGAGCAGATTGGCCACCGCGATGGGCTTTCCGTTGTGAAGAAGGCGCTCAAGAAGGAGCGCGATGATGCTGCCCGGGCCGAATGGGTGCGAGCCCTGGGTGCCTGTGGACGCGGAGACAAGGGCGTCGCCAAGATGCTGATCAAGCTGGCTCAGAAGGAAAAACACGGACGTGTGCGCGTGAACGCCATCCTGGGCTTGGGGCACGTGCTGCCTGAGAAGGGTGCCTTCGAGTTCCTGACGGAGCTGTGTACTTCGGCGGAAGGAGAAGAACGCCAGGCCGCCATCCTGGCCCTGGCCCTCGGCCGAGCCACGGCCGCCGAGGAGCTGCTCGAAGGTCTCAAGGGCCCGGCAGTTTTCGGCGAGACTGGAGAGGTGCTGGAAAAAAGCCTCGAGGTCCTGGCCGGCGGCAACCTGTATCTGATCGAGAGTGCCGTGCGCCGGGTTTCCGGATCCAGTATCGGCCGCCAACGCCTCTTCTTCCGCGGCGTGGCCAAGGTGCCCGACATAGACCTGGGGGGCTGAGTCCCCGCCGCCGCGCCACATTGGCATCCAAAAAGGAGCCCAACGAAAACGGCCGGACACCCCGAAGGATGCCCGGCCGTATTTGAATCAGTGTGTCGCTTAGTAGCGGCGCGGGGCGCGCTCGCGGCGCTCCTGGGCTTCGTTCACAACGATGTTGCGACCGTCGACATCAGACTCGTTGAGAGCCTCGATGGCGGCCTTGGCCCCATCATCAGCCATCTCCACAAAGCCGAAACCGCGTGAGCGGCCGGTTTCGCGGTCCATGATGACTTTGCAGTCGGTGACTTCACCGAAGGTAGAAAAAAGATCGCGGAGGCCGTTATCGTCGACGCTCCAAGGCAAGTTGCCAGCAAAAAGACGCATAGGAATCATTCATATCCGAGAAGAAGAACCGCAGCAGTCTCTCGGAACAAACAGGCAACGGGTTCGGTCGCGAATCGACCGGGGCGAAGATCCTATCCGCAAGGATTGAGAAGCGTCTACCCCGCTGCCCATAATTGTGAATTTCCCGGGTGAATGAAGGTTCCTAGGCCAAAAAACAGGCACAAACCGCCCCCAGAGTGCCATCTAGGCGGTTTCCAGGGTGCTAGGCAGTGCCCCATAGCTGCCGGCGCACCCCGCGTTCGTTGGGTATCAAGCGGCCTCTGCCAGACCAAAGCGCGCGGGTGGGGCATCCGGCTTCCATCAGGGGGCGCTGCGAAAGCGGTCCAGACACTCCTCCGCTGTAGTCATCTACTTGCCCGCTCCCGCAGGGCGCCCTAGTGGAAAGGCGGCCAAAGGGCGTCTTACCGCCGGTGCTTTGGGGCTGTTCCTTGGCGGCGCAAGCTCACGAGGCCACCATGATGATCTCTCTGCCGGCTTCTTGGGGCTGCTTGTCGAATGAGCCGTAGCGAGCTTCCAGTTTGAAGCCGGCGCGGGCCAGGAGGTGCTCTAGCTCAAACCTGTAGAACCAACGCATGGCAATGGTGTGGGTGGAGGAGTCGAGCAGTTGGCCGTCTCGGGTTCGTTCGAAGCGGAAGAGGACTTCTAGGGTTTGGGTGCTGTGGTTGCGCGTGACGGAGTTGAAGCGCTGGATCTGATCCGGGCCGTCAGAGAAGGTGGCGTCTAGGGATTCGGGGGTCGTGCGTGCGGCCATGTGGGCCGGGTCGGGGTCGAAAACGTCGAAGGCAAAGAGGCCGCCTGGGGCGAGGTGGGCGCGGATGCTGGCCAGGCAGGAGAGCTGGGCTTCGATGGTGATGAGGTGTTGGAAGGCGCGAAAGGGACAGGTGATCAGGGCGAACTGGCGCTCTAGGGAGAAGGACTCGAATGTGGAGTGGTGGAGCGTGAGGTTGCTCGGTGGGTTTTTCGAGCGCAGAACAGCGAGCATGGCCGGAGAGGCATCGAGGCCGGTGCATTCGATACCCGTGGCAGCGATGGGCAGCAGGACGCGGCCGGTGCCGCAGCCCAGCTCCAGCAGAGGGCCGCCGCTCTGGGCGGCGAGGTCGGCGTAGAAGTCGATGTCGCCGCTGGGGGTGCGCTGGGCGTCGTAGGTGCCGTCGTAATGCTCGGCGATCAGGCGATCGTAGGTCTGGTCGTACATGGGATGTCCGGTGCTGGTGGGGAGCCTAACAGATTGGCCAAAGGGTTCCGTTATGGGCCTTGGGCGGGGCTCCGGGGAAGAACGAGCAAGTCCTGTCGGGCGGCTTGGTGACTTGGCGTTGGGGTGGGCGAACATACTTCCAGCGAGACACGCAATACATCAACCAGACACACACAGGCGCCTTGTGGCCAATCATGATTTGGGGACTCAAGGCCAGGGGTGGGTGGCCGACCATTGCCCTAGCGGCCTGCAGTGGGAGGGGGGGCGTTGGCCGCGTGGTCTTCGGTAATGGCGGCGGTGCGCGGTCCTAGGCCACCGAGGAAACGACATTTGCCGGCGCGAGCCTTGGTAATCGCCCTCCCGACCCCCGCCCCTGGGGGGGCGTCAGTTCAGCGGGAAGGCGGATGCGGCCTTGGGCGCCGAGGTCGGAAGCTGAATGTGGGCCCAACTCAGCTGGATTGGCTGCGCGGCGCCTTGATAAGTGAGGAGGGCGGCGCTGGGAAGAGGGGCGCTCGACTGGCAAAGCCTCTAGTGCGATCAAGCGCGCCGGGCTGGGGGGAGTGGATCCATGGCCGGAAATCCAAAATATTTTGAAAATGCGACATCGCAGAAGTGTGTCGAACGAGAGTGTGACTTATCGCGAGCACTGAACTTGGGGTCCATCACTTGAAGCCCATGCTCCCGCGCAGGGGCAGAGTCATGACGGCGGAACATCGAGCTGCCGATCGAGGATGACGGTGTCGGCCAACGCCATCTGAATCAGGCAAAACCGGAGGTCTTGGGGTGTAGAACGGGGATGCGTGGCAGGCGGCGAAATGAAACGGATTCTGCAGTGACAAATGAAAGTATACTATAGGGAGGCTTAAGCAAAAGTATAGTTAACTCGGCGCGGCGAATAGTATTCGGG
>NYXZ01000006.1 GCA_002686595.1 Planctomycetota bacterium
GATCAGCCGTAGCCGAAGCAGCCTGAACCCGAACAGCCATGTCCAAAGCAACAGAGGCCATGCCAGTCTGGTCCCGCGCCAGCCGCGCCCGCGACATGGAACGGTTGCACGACGAGACCTTCGACCTGCTCGTCATCGGCGGCGGCATCACCGGATGTGGTCTCGCATTGGATGGAGTCACCCGGGGCCTCAAGGTAGCGCTGGTTGAACAAGACGACTTCGCCTCCGGCACCAGCGGTCGTTCATCGCGCCTGATCCACGGAGGCCTGCGCTATTTGCGCAACGGCCAACTGGGCGTAACCCTCGAGTCGTCCCGGGAAAAAAAACGCCTACTCGAGAATGCGCCGCATCTGGTGCGAGACTTGCCATTCATGCTGCCCGTATCCGGGGGCCTCGCCGGCCGCGCCGTGCTCAGCGCCGGGCTCTGGGGCTACGATCGTTTCGCTGGGCAAACCAAAGAGTGCGAGCGCAAGTACCTCACGGCCGAGGAGGCCGAGGAGTATGTTCCGGGCCTGAACCACGAACGCTATCAAGGGGCTTTTCTCTTTCACGATGCCTTGGCTGACGACTGTCGCTTGACGCTGCATGTGATCAAGCGCGCGGTCTTGGCGGGGGCCTTGGCCGTGAACTACGCGGCGGTGACGGAGCTGCTAACAACAGACGGCCGCGTGAGCGGGGCCAAGGTGCGGGATGTGGCTGTCGACTCGGGGGGGGGAGCTGGCGGGAACGGGAGCCGCTCGGTGGCGCCGGAAAACGGCGAGCTTGTTTTGCGAGCGAGAGCAGTCGTAAACGCCACCGGAGTCTGGGCTGACCGAGTGCGGTCCTTGGCTTTGACACCGGCCCGCGTCGCGGCAATCGCATCCCCGCCGGCAACGGCATCCCCGCCGGCAACGGCGACTGCGCCGGCGACTACGCCGGCGTCGTCAGCGACTGATGGGAGTGCCAAGGCGCAGATCAAGCCACTCCTCAGGCCTTCCAAGGGCGTACACCTCATCATTCCCCGGGAGCGCTTGCCAATCAGCTGCGCCGTGACGCTGCCCACGCCGGGCTCCACTGAGAATGTTTTCCTGGTTCCCTTTGAAGCCCAGGTGATCGTCGGTACCACCGACGCGTTCCACGGCGGTCCCTTGGCGCGCCCCCGAGCCAGCGCTGATGAGATCGACACGCTCCTCACACGGGTTAACGAAGGCCTGCCCCGGGCGGCCCTCACCCGCGAGGACATCGTCAGCACCTACGCCGGTCTGCGACCACTTTTGCAGACTGGAGGCGGAGAACAGGACGCCACCTGTGCTTCCCGGGCCGAGCACATCGCGCGCGAATCAACTGGCCTGTGGACGGTTACCGGCGGCAAGTTGACGACCTATCGCCGCATGGCGGAGCGCGCCCTCGACGCCATCCTCGCGGACAAGGACGGCAATCTCGGCCGCGGATCGGGCACGTCAGGAGCGCTGAACTCGCCGAAACGTCCCTGCCGAACGCGGGAGATCGAGCTCTTCGCCGCCTCGCCGGCGGAAGATCACTTGACCGTGAACTACGGCAGCGAAGCGCGCCTCATCCGCAAAATGATGAAGGACGACCCGGCTCTCTCCCGCCCCCTGGTGCCCGGCGAGCCGGTGACCTTGGGCGAAGCGCGGTATCTCCTCGCCCATGAGCGCGTGCTACACCTCTCCGACCTGCTCATCCGCCGCACGCGTCTGGCCCTCTGCGCACCACAGATGACCGGGAAAGAAGCCGCGGCGATCGCCACCGCCCTAGCCCCGCAGGCTGGCTGGGATGTGACCGCTGAAGTCGCCCGTTTCCTGGAGGAAGCGCGTCAGTTCAGCAACTGACCCGGTCCGCAAGCGCTGTCTCCGCTCAGTGGTCCTCGAACCACTTGGCGTTGATCTCGACGTACTCACCCACTGCACAGGCAGTTCGTCCTCTCTTCGAAGATGCTGATGTGACCGTTGAAGTCGCCCGTTTCCTGGAGGAAGCCCGTCAGTTCAGCAACTGACCCGATCCGCAAGCGCTGTCTCCGCTCAGTGGTCCTCGAACCACTTGGCGTTGATCTCGACGTACTCAGCCCACTGCTCAGGCAGCTCGTCCTCTTCGAAGATGGCGTCCACCGGGCATTCCGGCTCGCAGGCCGCGCAATCAATGCACTCATCCGGGTTGATGTAGAGCAGCTTGGCCTCGTCGAACTCCGCTTCGTCCTTGGTCGGGTGGATGCAGTCGACGGGACAAACATCGACGCAGGCGGTGTCCTTGGTTCCGACGCACGGTTCTGCGATCACATGGGCCATCTTCTGGGTGCTCCTGGAGGCTGGGGGGACTTGGGGCTTTGGGGCCTCTGCGGGGGGGGCCTGGGTGGCCGTGGCCCGCCGGGCCGGGGATTCGGGGCCCCTTAGTTAACCTATTATCGGTGCCCGTCAACCCCTTCTGCCGCCCGTCATCGCTCCAGCCACAGATGGCCGCCATTGGTCACCCGGGCCTTCCAAGAGGGGGGGACCAGGCAGGTGCCGGAGAAGTCCTCAACGATGGCTGGCCCGCTGAACCGGTGCCCAGGCTCCAACTGGCGGCGGTCCACCAGGATTGCCTTACTGGATAGGGCCTCCGCGCCCTTTTCCCCAGGACCAGCGCCAAAAACAGCCGGGCGCTCACCCCTGATCGCCTGGCGCGGCAGGCCCAGATCAGGAACCGGCCGGGGCCGTGGCACAGGAGTGCTCACCAGGGCCCGTACCCGCAGATTGACGAGTTCAATCTCGCCCTCGCAGAGATTCCAGCCGTAGAGTTCCTTGTGCCGCTGGTGAAAGGCCTCTTCCCGGTCCCCGCCCTCGGGCAGCGTGAGTTCAAACGACTGGCCGCGGTAGCGCAGGTCCAGGCTGGCCTCGCTGCGGATCGCCTCCGCCGGATGGCCAGCCTCCACCAGCTCGGCTCGGCCCTGTTCCGCCAACTCCCTTTCCAGGTCCGCCCGCCGCTTCGGCCCCCAAGCGGAAAGAGGCGCCACAATCCCCCGCGAATGGTCCCGGGTGGCCGCCGCCGCAGCCATGCCCCGGGCCGAGAGGATGCCCGCCAGATCCGGCACCAACGCCCCGGCCATGTCCAGGCTGGCGGCCAGGGCCGCCCCGTGCAGGCCGCCGGCGCCGCCGAAGGCTACGAGAGGAAGCTGGGCCGGGTCCTGGCCGCGCTGCATGCTCATGACGCCCATGGCCCGGCGCATGGCCGCCCGAGCCACTTCCAATACCCCCAGGGCCGCCTCCTCCGGGGCCGCGTCCAGGCGCCGCCCCAACTCCTCGAAAGCGCCTTTCACCGCCGCCGTGTCCAGGGGAAAGCCCGTGTCCAGGAAGGGGCCCTCGGCGATGTGTCCCAGGTAGACGTGGGCATCGGTGACCGTGGGCGTCTGGCCCCGGCCGTGGCAAACCGGTCCCGGATCAGCGCCGGCGCTTTCGGGCCCCACATGGAGGATGCCGCGGGAGTCGAGCGTGACCAGGGAGCCGCCGCCGCAGCCGATGGTGTGGATGTCGAGGCTGGGAACTGCGATGGGGTGGCCGCAGATAGTGGTGTCGGTCACGGCCTGGGCCAGGCCGCCGCTGCCGCCACCTCCGCTGTCGCCACCTCCGCTGTCGCCGCCACCCCCTCCGCCGCTGCTGTCGCGGTCATCTCCGCTGCCGCCACCGCCGCCTGGATCGTCGCCGGAGCCGTTTTCCAATCCACTATCAAAGCCGCCGAGGGAATCGCTTTCCGAGCCGCCGCCCGCGTCCGCGTCGAGATGAAAGGCCACATCCGTGCTGGTNCCGCCCATNTCCAGGGTCANNACGCCGGGGTGGGCGCCGCCCAGAAGGCCCGCCTCCCCCGCGGCCCGGGCGGCTCCCAGGACACCGCCCGCGGGCCCCGATAGCAAAACGCGCACGGGCTCCGCGGCGGCCCGCTCAGCGCTCAGTGTTCCGCCACAGCTCTGCAGGATTGAGAGGCTTCCCTGAGCGCCATCGCTCCGCCCAGGCTTCTGGTCCATTTGGCGCTCCCCATGACGCTCACCATTACTCTCCCGGTGACTCTCCCCGAGACGCTCCCCGAGGCGCTTGAGGTACTCGCCCATCACCGGCACCAGGGCCGCATTGACCACGGCCGTGGAGAAGCGCTCGTGTTCCCGATACTCGGGCAGGATTTCCGCGGAGCAGGTCATGGGCAGGCCCAGATCCGCCAGGTGGTCGCGGACTTCAGTTTCGATTGCTGGATCAGCCCAGGAGTGCAACAGGCAGATGGCCACGCTGCGGGCCTCGGATTCCGCCAAGGCCGTGCGCAAGTCACGCCAGTCAGCTGCCTCGGGAGTCGTGACGCGCTCCAGGGCGAGCTCGGCGGAGTCCGCCTTGCCCTCCGCCCCCATGCCATGGGCCGGCCAGACGCGTTGGTCGAGTTCAAAGCGCAGATGTCTGGGCACCAGGGGCGTCGGCTTCACCGGGCACAGGGCGTAGAGGTCCGGCCGGTCCTGCCGCCCGATTTCGATCAAGTCCCTAAAGCCACGATTGGTCACCAAAGCCGTGGGAGGCACGGCTCCCGTGAGCAGTGCATTGAGAGCCACAGTGGTTCCGTGGACCAAATCCCCCTCCCCATCCCAATGCCCCAGGGCCCTGAGCCCTTGGATGACCGCCCGTGAAGGATCGTCAGGCGTGGACGGCACCTTTGCCGCGCTAACCACGGCGTCGGACTCGATCAGGACCACGTCCGTGAATGTCCCCCCCGTATCAACACCCACGCGCATCGGAATACGGTATCGCACACCGCCCGGAAGAACCTCGCGAAAAAGTGCCGCATTTGCTGTTGGGCGCTGTGGGCGCTGGGCGGCAACCTGCTGGGAGCGGTGTTCCCTGGCCTGGTGCTGGCCAGCGCCACCAAGGGCGGGGATCTCAGGACATCTGGCAACGGAAATACTGGAGCCATCGGCGCCATGCGCGCCCCGGGCAGTTGGTGGCCCGGTGAGCGTGCTTGGGAGTCTGAGGAGAGCGGGAGGGGACCAGAAGCGGCCCGATTCAGGTAGGCTGATCGCCGTGGTTCTGTTCCTGACAGCTTGGCTCCCCATGGCCGCCAACTCCTCGCCCCCGGCTTCGGGCTCAGGATGGGCAGGCGACTCGGCCATGATTCTCTGCTGGGCGCTGGGGGGGTATCTGCTGGGGGCCGTGCCCTTCGGCCTGGTGTTGGCCCGCACCATTAAAGGAGTGGACCTCAGGTCCCTTGGCAGCGGCAACATCGGAGCCACCAATGCCATGCGCGCCCTGGGCCGCCCCCTCGGAGTGCTGGCCTTTCTACTCGACTTCCTGAAGGGCTATCTACCGGTTTTCCTGGTGGCGCAGCTGGCCCTGGGCGTCGAAGCCGGTGGGCAACCAATCCTGGAACTGGCCGCCGGAACAGCCGCCGTGCTCGGGCACTGCTTTCCTGTCTACCTGCGGTTCAAGGGGGGCAAGGGAGTCAGCACCGCCTGTGGCGCCTTGGTGGCCATCGACCCGCTCATCTTCCTCCTGGGTGGAGGCGTTTGGTTGTTGGTCCTCGCGCTGACCCGTTTCGTCGGCCTGGCCTCCATCGCCATGGGCCTCGCCTTTCCGTTTTTGACCCACTGGCGGACAGGCGGCGAACCGGTGGAGTATTGGATCGGAAGTGTGCTGATCGCCCTCTTGATCCTCTGGCGGCACCGGTCGAATATGTCCCGCATGATCGCCGGCCAGGAGCCGCGCATCGCTTCCCTTGGCGAGCGTCGACGGCCCACGGAGACGGAGGCTGACTAACTACTATGAGTACTGTGGAACACAACACCTCCGCCGGCCAGGACGCGGGCCCCATTCTTGTCATCGGCGACGGCAGCTGGGGCACGTCCCTGGCCTTGGTCTTGGCTAGGGGCGGCGTGCCGACAACCCTCTGGAGCGCCTTTCCCGAACAGGCAAAGGAGCTGCGGGAGGCGCGGGAGAACAAGCGCTTTCTGCCCGGCGTTGCCCTGCCGGAAAGCCTGAACATCACCGCCGATCCCTGGGTCGCCGCCGAGGCCGTGAGCTTTGTGGTCAGCGTGGTTCCCACCCAATACCTGCGTTCGGTGGCGGAGCGCTTTCGTGATGTGTTGCCGGCGGATGTGCCCCTGGTCACGGCCACCAAGGGCCTGGAGATCGAGACCTTCAAGCGGCCCGGGGAGATTCTGCTGGAGGTTCTCGGTGAACGTTCCCTGTGCGTGCTCACCGGCCCCAGCCACGCGGAGGAGGTGGCGGCGGGCAAGCCAGCATCGCTGGTGGCCGCTAGCAGTGACCTGGACTTCGCCCGGGATGTGCAACGCGCCTTTACTTCCGAGAGCTTTCGCGTCTATGCCGGCGACGATGCCGTGGGCGCGGAGTTGGCCGGGGCCCTCAAGAATGTCATTGCCCTGGCGGCGGGTATCAGCGACGGGCTCGGCTTGGGTGACAACGCCAAGGCCGCGCTCTTGACCCGAGGCATGGTGGAAATGGCGCGCTTTGGCGTGGCCCGCGGCGCGCGGGCGGACACCTTCTTCGGTTTGGCTGGCTTCGGTGACCTGGTGACGACCTGCTGTTCCCAGCACTCGCGCAACCGGGCGGTGGGGGAGCGCATCGGCCGCGGCCAGAGCCTGCAGGAGATCCTGGAGGAGATGGATATGGTGGCCGAAGGCGTTTGGACCACCAAGGCGCTCTTTGGGCCCAATGTGGATACGGATGAACTGTCCCTGCCAATCGCCGAGCAGGTGCACGCCATCCTCTTTGAAAACAAGCCGGCCCGAGCTGCGGTGCTCGACCTGATGCGCAGAACGGTGGCGGGTGAAATGGATGGGGTCCTGGGAGCCAAATGATGGGACCGACGACCGGCTTTGTTGTTTTTCTGTTGATCACCCTGGCTTGTCTCGGGGCTGTGATTCTCACCGGACGCGCCGCCCGCCGAGCGGCGCACCTCTCTTGCGTGGCGGCCGCCGTCGCCTGCCTGGGCGTGACCATCTACTTCGCCGAGCAACTCGGCGGCCTCTACGACCTGGAGGCAGCCGGTTGGATAACGCCGACCCATCTCATCCTGGCCAAGGTCACGGTCGTCGCCTATCTGATCCCGGTTGTCACGGGTCTGCGCACCATACGCGACGAAGCTGGCAAGGGCCTGCACTGCAAGGCCGCCCATCTCGTGATCGCCCTGACGGTCCTGACGGCCATTTCAGGCACGGCCATGGTGCTGATGGCCACGCCCCTAGGAGCCAGTTGAAAAACTCCCTACTCCGGCTTCGCCATCGATGGCCCCAACGCCGGTGGTGGCGTCAGGCTTGTCGAGCCGTGCGGGGCGGCCCTACAGGGCCGCTTGCGCCGTCTCGCCTTCGCCTTCCTTGCCTCGCCGCCGATGGCTTCGCCTCGCGACGGGACTTTATCAACGGGCTCCTAGGCTAGGTCAAAGCGCCAGGACCCGGCGCGCGGCGTCCAGGTAAAGGGGCAAGGAGAGCAGGCTGACATTCGCCAGCACCGGCACCGTCACCAATAGCAACCAGACCCGGTGGGCGCGAAACGAGAACAGGCCCAGGCAGAGTCCCGGCACGGCGAATAGGCAGGAGATCCACCAAAGCACATCCGTGGAAGGCGACCAGTCCGGCCAAACATGAACCGCCATCAGCGCCAGCCACCAAACCCCCCAGCCCCAGGAGGCCAGGATCATGGAAGCCATCCAGGTCCGATGCCGCCGCCGCACCAGGGTCCGGATTTTCCATTGATTCCGAAGAGGCCGCGCCATGCCCCCCATTCTCCCCCTCTCTGGCCCCTCCCACAAGCCAAAGTGCCTCCCGGAGCCAATTGGCCAGAACTCACCCCTCCAACTCCCCCCGAATCTATGGACTCCAAGCCATCCACCGGGTAAGGTCTTCGCCTCTTATGTCGGGGCGTGGCGCAGCATGGCTAGCGCGCTGCAATGGGGTTGCAGAGGTCGGAGGTTCGAATCCTCTCGCCCCGACCATTTGAAACGGTATGGCGCACCGCCGGGAAGGCATGGAAAGCGGTACGCCTTGGCACGAAGCCGGGGCTTTCTCGACCCGTGTCACGCAGTTGCAGAGGCCGGAGGTTCAAGTGTCCCACTCACCAAGTGCTTGTCACCCATGCGCTCGGATGCGAGCGTGGTATTTGTGGTAGGGAGCACGCGGAAGTCACGGACCCTGCGCTGCCAGGCTTCCGGGTGTTCTACGTGGCGGTAGCAGTTTCTTGCGAAGCAGTGGCAGCCCGACGCCCGAACAAGGTATAGAGCGCTGGCAGAACCATCAAGGTCAGGAAGTTGTCAGCAAGCACTCCGCCAATGACAACGGTCGCCAAGGGGCGCTGCACCTCAGCGCCGACGCCTGTGTTGAGAGCCATCGGCACGAATCCTAGGGCCGCGACCATCGCAGTCATCAGGATGGGCCGCAAGCGGATCAGCCTCGTTGCCTCGACAGCCTCCTCGAGCGGTAGGCCTTCCTCGTCAATCTTGCGCCGGATGGTCGACACGAGCACCAGGCCGTTGAGCATGGACACGCCTGCCACGGCCACGAATCCGACTCCGGCGGATATCGTAAACGGCATGTCTCGCATCCATAGGGCGACGACGCCCCCGAACGCTGCAAAGGGAGCGCCGGTTGCAATCATCGCGGCATCTCGAACAGAACGAGTGCTCATGTAGAGCAGAAAGAGAATCGCCGCCAGCGCTACCGGCACGATAATGCCCATCCTGCGACTGGCCCTTTGCAAGTGCTCAAACTGACCGCCAAGGCGCGTGAAGTATCCGGCTGGCAGCTCAATGTCGGCTGCGATGCGCTCTTGTGCCTCGGCAACGAAGCTGCCCAAGTCGCGGCCCACCACATTTGCTTGCACGACCACGCGCCGTTTCTGCCATTCTCGTGTGATGGTCGAGGGCCCCTCGACTTCTCGGAACGTCACCAGCTCTGTAATCGGAATCCTCTGCCCTGATGTCGTGGGCACGCGGAGCGTTCGTACGGCCAGCGGGTCCTGGCGGTACTTGTCATCCAAGCGCACAACCAAGTCATACCTTCGTTGCTCCTCGCGGATTTCGCCCACCTTGATCTCGCCGATGGCTCCGACCAGGCTCAACACATGCGCTGCCGAGATCCCGTGGCGAGACAGCGCGTCGCGGTCCACCTCGACCTCAAGGATCGGCTGACCCGTTACCTGTTCCGCACTCACATCCGCGGCGCCTGGAATGCCCTCGAGAACCTCTTGCACTTCCAGCGCCTTGGCCTTCAGTACGTCGAGGTCGTCCCCGAACACTTTGACTCCGAGGTCAGCACGGATGCCAGCCGTCATCTCGTTCACACGCATCTCGATGGGCTGCGTGAAGATGGCTCGAATCCCCGGCATCGCGCTGAGCGTGGCTTGCATCTGAGCAGTAAGCTCAGCCTGCGTGCTCGCCCGGGTCCACTCCTTGCGGGGCGTCAGTGTTATAAACACGTCAGTGACCTCGAGCCCCATGGGGTCGGTAGCGACCTGGGCCGTACCCGTGCGGCTCCAGATGTCGAGCACTTCGTCGCGATACTCGTCTTTCAGCAACCCCTCTAGCTGCTGACCGTAGCGAAGGGACTCGTCAAGAGATACGCCAGACAGCCGCACGGTGTTGATGACGACCGCCTCTTCGTAGAGTCGCGGGATGAAAGTGGTTCCGAGCTGGGATGCAATAACACCCCCCAGAACGAGCACCCCAGCGCCAACGAGCACGACGATCCGAGGGAACTGGAGCGCACACCGAACGACCGGCCGGTACACCCACTGCGCTGCCCTGACCAAGACGTTCTCGCGCTCCTTGACCTTGAGCTTTCGCAGACAGAGGCTGGCAAGAACCGGAATCAGTGTCAGCGAGAAGAGCATGGAACCGGACAGGGCGAAGATGACCGTCAACGCCATCGGCCGGAACAGCCGGCCCTCAACGCCCTCGAGAAGCAGAATGGGCAGGTACACGATGAGGATGATCAGCTCCCCGAACATCGTGGGCTTGCGCACCTCGAGGGTCGCGTCTCTTACGATCTCGAGCTCGGGCCTCGTACCTCCCTCTCGCCCGAGTCGCCGAACGCAGTTCTCGACGATGATGACCGAGCTATCGACGACCAGGCCGAAGTCGATCGCCCCGAGACTGAGCAGGCTGGCCGCGATACCGAACTGCAGCATCGCGTTGAATGAGAACAGCATCGCCAGCGGAATCGCCAAGGCAACGATGAGGCCAGCGCGCAGGCTTCCCAAGAAAACGAAGAGCACGGCGATGACAAGGAGCGCACCCTCGAGCAGGTTCCTACGAACGGTCCCGATAACACGGTCCACGAGCTCGGTGCGGTCGTAGAGCACCTCGACACGCACGTGGTCGGGGAGGCTCTTGCTGGCTTCCTTGAGGCGGTCTCGCAACCGGCTCGTAACCTCATGGCTGTTCTCTCCCATGAGCATGAACCCAAGGCCGAGAACGATTTCACCCTTGCCGTTGGCAGTGACCCCTCCGCGCCGAATCTGATGGCCTTCGCGGACCGCGGCAACATCGCGGATGCGGACCGGAATGCCACCGTGCTCGGCAACGACGATGCCTTCGAGCTCGGGGATGCTCCGCGCAAGGCCGATGCCGTGAACCAGGTGCATCTCTCCCGCTGCCGAGATAACCCCGCCCCCTACGTTCTCGTTGTTGTCTCGGAGCGCCTGGACGACATCGCCGAGGGTCAAACCGTGCTCAAGCAATCGCATGGGCTCGACCACGACGTGGTACTGCCGCTTTCGTCCGCCCCAGGTGTTGACTTCAGCGACACCTGGGACAGTGAGGAGCTGGGGGCGCAGCACCCAATCATGCAACGTCGTCAGCTCAGTCAGAGTTGCCGTCTCGCTATGCAGGGCGTAGTGAAGGACCTCGCCAAGCCCGGTTGCCACAGGCCCCATCTCCGGCCTCTCCAGCCCCTCGGGTAGTTCGACCGATTGAAGGCGTTCGCCGATGAGTTGGCGGGCGAAGTAGACGTCGACACTGTCTTCGAAGATGGCAACGACTTGTGAGAGTCCAAACTTCGAGATGGAGCGCACCTCGATGAGGCCCGGGAGGCCACCAATCGCCTGCTCGACTGGAAACGAAATCTGGTGCTCGATTTCAACCGGGTTGAGCGACGGTGCGTTCGTATTGATCTGAACCTGAACAGGCGTCGTATCTGGGAACGCGTCAATAGGCAGGCGCGCCAGCGCCAGCAGCCCCGCAGCCATCAGAAGCGCGGATAGGACAAGGACAATGAGTCGATTGCGTAGCGACCAGCCAATGATTGCGTCGAACATGCGAGGGTTCCCTGCTACTCGTTCAGGTAGTCGACTTCGCAGCATCCGGCACCGATGCTGCCCTTCTGCAGTTCGGTCTTCAGGATGAAGCTGCCTTGCGTGACGACGGTTTCCCCGCCAGACAGGCCGTGAAGGACCTCGTAATAATCACCGGCGTCGTATCCGAGTCGCAGTTTGCGGGGCACGAAATCGGTAGGAGACTGCCGTTCGAATGCCACGTTGCAGCAGCCCTCCCATTGCACCGCATCCTTGGGGACGAGAACCGCTTCCTCAGCGTCGCGCGTCACGATGCGGCCCGTACCAAAGCTCTGGGCGCGCAGGATGCCTTCCGGGTTATCGAAATCCGCTCGCACTTTCACAGTACGCGTGTGCCGGTCGACATCACTACTCAACCAGGTGACTCGGCCGCCTAGCGTTTCACCGGTCCAGCCCTCTACGGTTAGCAAGACGGCCTGACCTCGCTCCACGAGCCGGATCTCCGCCTGGTCGACATCCAAGATGACCCACATCTTCGAAGTGTCTGCCACGGCTATGACTGAAGCCTCGGGCGAGACAAGCTCTCCGAGCACAGCATCGAGACCGACAACAGTGCCGCCGAAAGGTGCCGTGATGTTCAGAAGGGAAGAAGCCTCGCCCTTGTCTTTCACAGCCGCAATCTGATCTGCAGTGAGCCCGAGGTTGGCGAGTCGTTGTTCGGCTGTCGCCAGCGCGATACTGCTCTCCACAAGCTTGGTTTCCGCTCCCAGTGCATCCTTCTTGGTCGACAGCCCCTTCTCGAGTAGCGCCCCTTCCCGCTGACTGTTTTTCTCCCACAGACCAACACGAGCCGCAGCGTGAAGGAGCTCGGACTTGGCCGCGCCGAGCGCGGCCGAGTCCAGAATGATGAGTACATCTCCGGCTTCCACTTCATCGCCGAGGTATCGGGAGACCTCGACGACTGTCCCGGCCGCACGAGGGGCCAAGCGGGCATGAGACCTCGAGTCGTACTCCACAGTCGCCGGGGCCTCGAGCGTCTTACGGAGCTTCCCGCGTTGCACCTTCTCCACCAGCACCCCAACCCTCTCGGCCACGCTCGCGGTGGCGAGCCGGACGGTGCTGGAATCAGTCGAGCAAGTGAGAGACGGGAGCGATCGTACACGTGGCCTGTCGACGGTCAGAACCGCGAGGTCCGGCTCTTCCGTGCTCACGGACGGTTCTGCTTTCGAAGACTCGTACTTTTCCAAGGCGCCGGGATTGCAGGATTCGCAATGTGACTCTGGTAGCCCGTGCTCGTCGCACCAGTCACCTTCGCTGCGGAAAGCCCCTTCCAGGTCATCTCGACACTTTGTGCAGACAGCCTCTGGCACTCGGTGCCCCCTGCAAAAGCCCATCTCGTCGATGACTGCCGGCGAGCAAAACGGGCAGTCCTCGACTTTGTGCTCGGCACAGGGACCGGAGGCCACAGCTGCGGTGGCCTGCCCGGCCATGGCTTCCCATTTGTCGAGGACACCCGGATTGCAGGCGTCGCACTGCGATTCCGGAAGTCCGTGCCCGGCGCACCAATCGTTTTCCGTCCTAAACGCTCCTTCGAGGTCATCACGGCACTTCGTGCAGACAGCTTCCGGCACGCCGTGTCCAGCACAGAAGCCCATCGCTTCGAGCAACGTCGGAGAGCAGAAGGGGCATTCCGAGATACTGTGCACGGCGCAGAGCGCAGCAGTAGAGGAAGTCTCACGCGACGACGTTTCTGGCGAGGGGTCGCCGCACCCGATCAAACCGACGCCTACCGCGCACAGCGCGAACGCTGAAATAATGAGTTGTGTCTTCATGGTTATAGTCCGCCTTCTTTCATACGCTTCTTGAGGAGGTGTTCCCGTGGGGTGCCCGTTGCACGCTCCAGGTCAGAGAGCGCAGTAGCGGCCTGGAGTAGTCGGCGGGCATACGCGCTGCGAGCCGCCAAGAGTTGGCGCTGAGCCTCGAGCGCCGGGAGGATCGTAGTCTTGCCCAGTTGGTAGCTCTGGCGCGCCTGCGCGAGCGTCTCAGCGGAGCGGGTCAGAATGTCCTCGCGGTAGATCGCGAGGGCATCCCAGCTCGCTTCCGCGCACGCCAGAGCCGAAGTGACTTCTTGCGTCGCGGCGAGTCTTGTTGCGACGAGGACCATCTCGCGCTGCGACAGCGCTTCGAGCGCCTTGGCTACCTGTGCCTGGTTCTGGTCGAAGATGGGGAGCTCAATATGGACGCCCGGCCCGAGACTCCAATCTCCGGCCTTTTCAGCGGCCACGCCGACATCCACGTTACGAAGGAGGAGTCCGCGCTGTCTTTCGGCTTCCGCAGTGGCCTGATGGACAGCTTCTTGTGCGGCACGGACGTCGAGCCTTCGCGCAAGCGCGAGCGCCTCGAGTTCTCCTCGCGGCAACAGTGGGAGGGGCCTCTCGTCCAAGGCCTCGACCAAACGGGGCCTGCCGTCTTGAGGCCCGAGGCCAAGCAGCGCAAGTAGTCTTCGGCGCGCCTCTCCCGCTGCAAGCTCCGCGTCTAGGAGTGCAACCTCGGTCTCGAGTAGCTCGAGCCGTGCCAGATTGGCGTCGATGGTGGTGCCGGCCGCGGCCGCGAGGCGAGCCTCGGCGAGCTCAAAGAGGTGCTTGGCCGACTCCCTGTTCTCCTTCGCAATCTCAAGCAACCGATCGGAGGATGTAGTCTCGACGTATGCTACGCGGATGTCGCTTGCAAGCAATGCCGCTCGGTGTGCAAGCTCGAAGACGCGGTGTTGCAGAGCGTGGTCGGCGATACGCTCGCGCTCAGGCACCTGCCAGATATCGAGGAGGCTTCCGAAGAGCCCTCCTTCGAATTCACTCGCGTCGCCCGAAATGGGGAAGCGAAGAGCGGCGGTCAGCGACGGGTTGGTGAGCAGGCTTGCTTGCACACGGTCGGCGTGAGCCATTCCGACATCGCGAAATGATGCTTGTAGAGCCGGGTTGTTCAGCAACCCGAGCTCAACAGCTTCGGAGAGCCCAAGGCCATCCTGTAGGAGATCCCCGACGCGCTGTTCAATTGCTGCAGGAGCAGTATCCGGGTGGAACACACTCTCGGCCCCGGTCACCGAGCTGATTTCGTCCACGGCTCGGTCGTAATCTGGACCAGAGTTGACCGACCGGCAGGCGGCGAGTCCCAGCAGGCCCGCCGCCGCCGCGCTAGCTCGAATCCGCACCATGGAGTTTCTCCGAGACAGAGCCAGCGAGTTGGAGCCAGAACGGGTCGCCAATCCTGTAGTACGCGAGTTTTCCCTGTGCTCTGAAGTCAACCGCACCGAGCCGCCGAAGCTCCTTGAGCTGTTGCGACGTGCCAGAGAATGAGATTCCCAGCACGTGCGCTAGGTCGCACACACAGAGCTCACGACCCTTGAGGGCGCTCAGCACCCGAAGCCGCCCTGGGTGTGCGAGCACCTTTAAAGCATCGGCCACGTCTCGGCTCTCGGTCTCCAGTGGGAGGTCTGCCCTGGCTGCCGCGGCCCGGGGGCCGTCGACGCAGTCGACTTCGCAGAGGCCCTTGGTCGCTTGTCTGCCCTCTTTCTTCATGTGATCATTTCATCATTTCATGAAACGACAGGTTATTATAGCTGCTTGAGCTCATCGGAACAACTGGCATCGGCATGAGAAACGGCCCTACCCAACAGGCCCC
>NYXZ01000007.1 GCA_002686595.1 Planctomycetota bacterium
AACTCAACGCCGCCGCCACGGCGAAACTCAGGAGCTAGACCATGGATTTTGCCCTGACGGATGACCAACAAGCCATTCGGGATCTGTTCCACCGCTTCGCCGCCGACGAGATCAGACCCCAGGCGCAGGCCTTGGACCGCGATCCCCGTTTCCCAGAGGAACTCTTCGCCCAGGCGGGCGAGTTGGGTTTTTTCGGCATGCGTTACCCGGAGCCGGAGGGCAACGGCAGCGACCTACTGTCCTATTTATTGGCGGTGGAGGAACTCTCCTGGGGCAGCCTGGCGGTGGCCGCCGCCTGCACCATGCAATCCCTCATGGGCACCTTCTTCGTGCACCGCTTCGCCACTGGCGAAGTGCGCCAGCGCCTGGTGGCCCCGGCCCTGGCCGGACAGGTGAAGGGCACGATTTGCATGACAGAGCCAGATGCCGGCAGCGACCTGTTTTCCATGCGCACCAGCGCCGAGGAACGGGACGGCACCTGGCACCTCAGCGGTCAAAAGACCTGGATCACCTCGGCGCCCATGGCGGACATGTTCACGGTCTTCGCCCGCACCGGCGACAAGGAGCTCTCCATCTTCCTGGTGGAACAGGGCGCTCCTGGTCTCAGCGTCGGGCGCTTCATCGAGAAGATGGGCGTGCGCGCCTCCCTGACCTCCGAGGTTTCCTTCGACAACACGCCGGCCACCTGCTTGCTCGGGAAGGTGGGCGCCGGCATTCCAGCCCTGCGCGAGGTTTTGGCGGAGATTCGCTTGATGACCGCCGCCATGGCCCTCGGCGTGGCCCGTGCCGCCTATGAGGATGCTGTCAGCTATTCACTGGAACGCGCCCAGTTCGGCAAGCCCATCGCCCGCTTCCAGGCGGTGCAAGAACACATCGCGGAGATGCGCACGAAACTGGAGGCCGCCCGGCAGCTCACCCATTGGGCTGCCTGGCGTTCGACCCAGGGCCTGGAGAACACCGATCAAGCATCCATGGCCAAGCTGTACGCATCTGAAGCGGCCATGGAGATCTGCGACAGGGCCGCGCGCATCTTGGCCAGTTATGGCTTCGCCAACGAATACCCCATCGAGCGCTATCTGCGCGACGCGCGCTTCACAATCATCGGCGGCGGGACCTCTGAGATACTGCGCGTCAACATCGCCCGCGGCACGACCCGTTCCTGGCAAGGACAGGCATGAGCGCAGCCCCCATCAAAGTCATAATCGCCAAACCCGGTTTGGACGGCCACGACGTGGGCGCCAAGATCGTCTGCCGGGCCTTGATCGAGGCGGGCATGGAAGTCGTCTACACCGGTCTGCGCAAATCCCCCGAGTTCATCGCGGAAACAGCCGTCTCGGAGGATGCCGCGGTCTTGGGCCTCTCCGTCCTTTCCGGCGCACACTTGCCCTTGACCGCCAAGGTCAGCGCGGCCCTGGCGAAACTGGATGCCCAGGACCTGGTGCTGATCGCCGGCGGCAACATTCCGGCCCAGGACCACGCCGCCATGGCGCAGCTCGGAGTGAAGGCCGTCTTCCCCACCAGCACTCCCCTGGACGAGATCGTGGCCTTTGTGCAACAGGCCGTGGCCGAAAGGAATTTTAGTGAGTAGCGCCCAGAGCGGTGGTCCGCCGCCCCTGACCTGGGAATCGGGCTTGGAGATCAAGCCCGTCTACGGTCCCGCGGAGTTGGAGCAATCCGGCGGCAGCGAGGCCATCGGGCAGCCCGGTGAGTTTCCCTTCACCCGTGGCATCCATCCCCACATGTACCGGGCGCGGCCTTTCACCATGCGCCAGTACTCGGGCTTTGGCACTGCCAAGGAAACCCATGAGCGCTTCCTCTACCTGATTGAACAGGGCAACACGGGCCTCAATGTGGCCTTTGACCTGCCCACCCAATGTGGCCTTGATTCCGACGACCCCATGGCCGAGGGCGAAGTTGGCCGCGTAGGCATGGCCGTCGACACGCTGGCGGACATGGAGGAGGCCTTCGACGGCATCCCCCTCAACGAGATCAGCGTTTCCCTGACGATCAATGGTTCAGCCGTGGCCATCATGGCCATGTACTTCGCCTTGGCCCGCAAACGCGGCTTCGAGCTGGCGACCCTGCGCGGCACCGCCCAGAACGACATCCTCAAGGAGTTCGTCGGGCGCGGCACATGGATCTTCCCGGTAGAGGATTCTGTTCGGCTAGTGGTCGACACCATGGAGTTCTGCGCGCAGAACGCGCCGCGCTATAGCCCCGTGAGCGTCTGCGGCTATCACATCCGCGAGTCCGGCGCATCTCCAGCCCAGGAGATGGCCTATGGCTTGGCGATCGCCAGTGCCTACCTGCGCCGCGCCCTGGAGCGCGGCTTGGACGCGGACCGCGTGGCCCGCGGCCTGACCTTCAACTTCGACATCTACGGCAACCTCTGGGAACAGATCTGCAAGTTCCGCGCGGGGCGCCGACTGTGGGCCAAGATGCTGCGTGACGAGTTCGGCGTCACTGATCCCAAGTCCCAGCAACTGCGCATGATTGCCGGTGGTGGTGGAGGCGGATTGACCATCGAGCAGCCTGAGAACAACATCATGCGCGGGGCCTACTACGCCCTGGCCAGTGCCCTCGGCGGCACCCAGACCATGGCCCTTTGTAGCTACGACGAGGCCTATACCATTCCCAGCGAACACGCCGCCAAGCTGTCCCTGCGCACCATGCAGCTCCTGATCCACGAGATCGGGCTGGCTGACACCGTTGATCCCCTGGCCGGCTCCTACTTCGTCGAATCGTTGACCAATGAAATGGAGGGCAAGATCCTGGAGGTCATGGCGGATCTCAAGGAACGGGGCGGCATCGTAGGAGGCATCGCGCAGGGCCGCGTGCAGGCCGAGGTCAACCGCCACGCCTACGAGCGGGAACGCAAGCTACAGGCCGGCGAGACCAAGAAGGTCGGCGTCAACATCCACCGCGAGGAAGAGGAGCAACGCGCCGTGGAATTCCATCCCTTTGAGCAGGCCCAGGCCGACCAGCAGCTCGCGCGCCTAACGCGTATGCGCGCCGAGCGAGACCCGGCGGCCGTGGAGCAACGGCTGGCTGCCCTGGAAGGCGCGGCTCGCTCAAAGATCAATATCATGCCCGCGGCCATCGACGCCGTGGAAGCCTATGCCACCGTCGGCGAGGTCTGTGACACCCTGCGCGGTGTCTTTGGCACTTTCGTGGAGCCGATTCGTTTCTGATCCGGATATGAAAAAACGACCGGTCGTCCTCAGCCTGGAACAGGCTCTCTCCTTGCCCTACGGCACGCTGCGTTTCGTGCACCTCGGCTGGCGTGTCATTCGCATAGAAGCCACACCGGTCCCCGGCCGCGCCAGCGCTGGAGATCCCAATCGTTACATCGGTCGCCCGGTCGCCGGCGGCGACCGCCACAGTTACTACGTGGCCCCCAACGCCGGCAAGGAATCCATCGCCCTCAACCTGAAGTCCGCCGAGGGTCGGGCCACGCTCCAGCGCCTGATCAAGGAGCTGGAGGTGGATGTCTTCTGCACCAACACCATGCCAGCGCGCCATGCTCCCCTGGGCATCGACTACCAAACCCTGAGCGCCCTGCGCCCGGAGTTGATCTGGTGTTCCGTCTCGGCCCAAGGCCAAGCCTATCCGGATGTACCCGGCTACGACCCCGCCGTCCAAGCCCTGATGGGCTTCATGGACCTGACCGGTGAACGCGACGGCCCGCCCCTGCAGTGCGGGCCGCCGGTTACTGACCTGAAGGCCGGTGACGAGGTCTTCGCCCAAACGCTCCTGGCCCTCTTGGAAAGGACGGAGACCGGACGCGGCAAGGAAATCGACATCTCCCTGGCCCACGGCGCCGCCTCTTGGCTGCACACCTTTACACCCATGCTCGACATGGACAGCACTCCAGAGGAACTGCGCCGCAACGGCAACAGCCACCGCCAATTCATCCCGGTCAACTCCTATGCCACGGCCGACGGCTTTATCTACATCGCCGTCGGCTCCGACGCCCAATGGGCGCGCTTGATCGAAGCGCCCCTCTTCGCCAGCTTGGACGAAGAACGCTACCTCACCAATGAAGGACGCCGCGCCTCCCAGGCCGACCTGCACCGCGCCATCGGCGCCCTGACAGCGGAGCACACCAGCGCCGCCCTGAGCGCTGCCCTGGCCGCGGCCGCCATCCCACATTCCCCCATCACTCCCATCGAGGAAGTAGCCGACCTCCCCCTGGTGGCGGACACGGCCCTCAAGACCACTGCCCCGGACGGCCGCGAGATCCGACTGCCACCCCCCGCCGTGCCCGTGGCCCACCTCGATTCCATCGGCAGGGAACTTCCCTTCGCTCCGTCCTACGGCGAACAGACCACTGCCATCCTGGGCGAAGCTGGCCTGAGCGAAGCCGCCATCGCTGACCTGCGCGCCAGCGGCGCCATCGCCTGAGGGCCAGGGCGCGGCTGCCCGCAGCGCCCCACGCTCAATCACAAGGACTCAGCTTGCCGGAGCAGCAACCCTCCCCGAGGCTCCCGCTCCGGGGCTCACCCTTCGGGGCCCGTCCACGGTAGAATCCCGCCAGCCATGACGAGCGCCAACTACCTCCGCCCCACCAGCCTCGGCGACGCCTTGGAAGCAATGGCAACATCCTCCGATGCGCGCTTTGTGGCTGGCGGCACCGACCTCATGGTCGGCCTGCGCAAACGGCGAGAGACCTGTCCCACCATGATTTCCCTGCGGCGCGTGGCAGAGCTCAAGGGCCTGGAGTGGACTGGAGACCGCCTGCGCATCGGAGCCGCCATGCCGCTCTCGGATATTGTTGCCCAAGAGGCCGTGGGCCAAAAGTTCCCGGCCCTCGCCCAGTCCATTGCCGTCCTGGGCAGCGTGCAAATCCGCAATGTGGCCACCTTGGGCGGCAACCTGTGCAACGCCTCGCCCGCCGCCGACACAGCACCGGCGCTCTTGGCGTATGACGCCCAGGTGGAACTGGCTTCAATCAACGGCACACGACAAGTGGCCCTCGACGAGTTCTTTACCGGACCTGGCGCAACCCAACTGCGCCCCGGCGAGATCCTCGCCGCTGTCCTCTTGCAGGCATCCCCCTCTGCCGGCTCAGCCTTCACGCGCCTGGGGCGCGTGCGCATGGACCTGGCCCAGGCCAGCGCCGCTGCCTTGCTGGAAATGAAAGACGGACGCTGCCTCCGGGCGCGGGTAGCGGTGGGCGCCGTGGCTCCTACGCCCCTGCGCCTGTCTGGAGTGGAAGATCTGCTGCAGGGCAGCTCCCTGGACCCGGACACGCTAGCCCAAGCCCAACGCTCCGTCGCTGGCCTGATCTCGCCCATCAGCGACCTGCGCGCCTCGGCCGTCTATCGCCGACGCATCACGCCGGTATTGGTTAAGCGAGCTGTAGTTGCCGCGGCCCAGGTCGCAGCCGGGGGCAAGTCATAGACACCATCAGCTTCACACTCAACGGCCGCCAAACGACGGCTCAGGTGCCCGCCGCCGCGCGCTTGATTGATCTGTTGCGCGAGACCCTCGCCGAGACTGGCACCAAGGAGGGCTGTGGCGAAGGCGAATGCGGCGCCTGCACGGTCTTGGTCGACGGACAAGCGGTGAACTCCTGCCTCTTCCCGGCAGCGGAGGTCGAAGGGCGCGCGGTCTTGACCATCGAGGGCCTGGCNNAGAGCAGCGGCGGCGGACTCTCNCCGCTCCAACANGCCTTTCTCGATAACGGCGGCACCCAATGCGGTTTCTGCACGCCGGGCATGGTGATGGCCGCCGTNGATCTGCTGGCGCNCAACACNNGCCCNACGCGCGAAGACATCCAAACCGCCCTGACCGGGAACCTCTGTCGCTGCACGGGCTATGTGCAGATCTTTGAGTCAATCGAAGCCGCGGCCACGGACACCAGCGGGGCAACAGCATGAGCACCAGGCGCTATGTGGGCACCTCGCCGCCGCGCCCTGAAGGCGGCGACAAGGTCAGCGGTCGCACGCGCTACATCCACGACATCACCGTGCCGGGCATGTTGCACGGCGCCATCCGCTATGCGGATCACGCCCATGCGCGCATCAAGTCAATCGACACCAGCCGGGCCGAGGCCCTGCCTGGTGTGCGCGCGGTGATCACGGGCTTCAACACGCCACCGATCATCATCGGCTTCATGGGCGACAATCCCGTGCTCAAGAAGGACAAGGTGCGCCAGTTCCGCGACGAGCTGGCGGCGGTGGCGGCGGTGGATGCGGAAACTGCGCGGGCGGCGGCGGACCTGATCGAAGTCGAATACGAGCCCCTACCGCCGGTCTTCAGCGTGGAGGAAGCGCTGGCTCCAGCCGCGCCACTCGTGCACGAAACCAACAGCCGCGGCCAAGCCCTTTCCAGCAATCGCTTGCCCCTGATATTCGGCCACGAGTCCGGGGATCTGGCCGCCGGCGAAGCGGCGGCGGCCTTCGTAGCCGAAGGTTCCTTCTCCACGCCCCTGATCCAACAGTCCTGCATGGGAACCGCCGGAGCCCTGGCTGAGTTCGACACCAACGGCAACCTGACGATTACCGCCAAGACCCAGATTCCATTCCTGGCCCAGCGCGACTTCACCAAGGCCCTGGCCGCCCTGGGCCTCAAGGGACGCAGCGTGCGGGTCGTCGTGCCAGCCCTCGGCGGAGGCTTCGGCACAGGACTAGACACCCACGTCTACGAGTACATTGCGATTCTGCTGGCCTGGCGCTCGGGCAAACCAGTGCGCGTCATTTACGACCGAGAGCAGGAGTTCGCCTATCTCTCGCCGCGCCAATCCACCCAGTCCCGCGTGCGCCAGGGATGCGATGCCGCCGGGCGGCTGACATTCCGCTCAGTGGAAGTCGTCCAGGACAATGGAGCCTACGCCTCCTGGGGCGCGACCTATCCCAGCGTGATGCTGTTGCCGGTTACTTCCCTCTATCGCGTGCCCGCCGTGCGCTTCAAGTCTGACATCGTCTACACCAACAACACCTATTGTCAGGCCATGCGCGGCTACGGTAACCCGGAGGTGACCCTCGGTATCGAATCCACGCTGGACGAGTTGGCCGAATTCTCCGGCATCGATCCCCTTGAAATCCGTCGCATCAACTGCAACCAGCCGGGGGAAGTGACGCCCATGGGGCTCAAGGTGACAACCTGCGGCCTGTCTACCTGTCTGGAACGCACCGCCGAGCACAGCAACTGGACCGACAAGCGCGGCCAAGGACGCTCAAGTGCCCGCGGCATCGGCATCTCATCCCTGATCCATGTGGGCGGCGGCGGCAAGATCTACCGCTCCGACGGCAGCGGCATCATTCTGAAGTGTGACGACTATGGCGTGGTCAATGTGAACTACGGCGGCGTCGAAATGGGCCAGGGCCTGCACTCCGCTCTCAGCCTGATGGTGGCCGATGGCTTGGGGGTCAGGCCGAGCGATGTGATCATCAATCAAACCGACACGGCCACTTGCCCTTGGGATGTGGGCACCCACGCCAGCCGCGGTGCCTTCATGGCGGGGAACGCCGCGCTCAAGGCCTGCGCCTCATTACGCACACGCATCTTCGCTTGGGCGCCGCGCGTCTACGGCGGTTTGATCGCCGAGAACATCAAACGGGGCCGGCGCCGAGACCCTGAGTTCGCGGCGGATTACTCTGCGGACTCCTTGGCAGCGCTGACCCCTGACCAGTTCGAGTTGCTGGACGGGGAACTGTACCCCAAGGCAACCAACGGTTTGCCGGAGTTGAACAATGCCCCTTGGCTCAAGGTTGACCTGGGCCGCCTCTTGCGCGCCATCCACTTTCCCCGGGACGGCAGCGAGGGCACGGTCTTCACGGAGGAGGCCTTCTACGAGCCTGCCACGGAACTACCTGATTGGGAGCAGGGCTTTGGCAACATGTCCGCCAACTACACCTATGGTTGCCAGGCCATCGAGGTGGAGGTCGACCTGGAAACCGGTCAAGTCACCGTGCTGAAACTCGTCTCGGCTCTCGATGTGGGGCGCGTGCTCAACCCTCAGACACTCAAGGGCCAGGTCTACGGCGGCATCGCCCAGGGCTTGGGCTACGCCCTTTACGAAGAAGTCCAGGTCAAGGATGGCCGCGTCCTGAACCCGGGCTTCACCGACTACAAACTGCCCAGCGCCAGCGAGCTGGCCTTTCCCATCGAGTTGGAGTTCGTCGAAACCGATGAGGCCTCGGGCCCCTTCGGCGCGAAAGGTGTGGGCGAGCCCGGCCTGGTACCCACGGCTCCCGCCATGGCCAACGCCATCCAGGACGCCATCGGCGTGCGTATCCGCGACCTGCCCATCACGCCGGAGAAGATCCTGGACGCCCTGGCGGCGCGGGATGAGACCTAGCGCCGCAGCGCCCCAAGGCTGACCGGCCAGCGCAGCAGGTAACTGGAGCCGGGGCTCCTCGGCAGTGGCCCATCTCGGTTATCCTCTTGCCCCATTCGCCTTGGACTCGCCCACCCGCTGACCACCGATCCGATGACCTCCAGAGAAGCCACCGCCACGCCCCAGGTCCGGGGACTGAGCAACCCCCTGCTCGTCCCGCCCAACCATCCCTTGCCCGCCGCCGTCGGCATTGTGGGCGCTGGCACTATCGGGCCGGACATCGGTTATTACCTGAAGAGCGCCATCCCCGGCCTCAAGCTGGTCCTGGTCGACATCAACGAAGAAGCCCTGGCCGCCGCTGTAAAACGCCTGGCCGCCTATGTGGAGAAGGGTCTCGCCAAGCGCAAGATCACGCCGGTCCAGGCCGAGGACATCCAACAAAACCTGACGACCACCACCGACTACGGGGATCTCGCCGAGTGTGACTGGGTGATCGAAGCCGCGACCGAGAACCTCGATCTCAAGCGCCAGATCTTCAGCCAGATCGAAGCGGTGGTGAAGCCCAATTCCCTGATCACCTCAAACACCAGCTCCCTGCCAGCCGAACGCCTGTTCTCGCACCTGACGCACCCCGGGCGCACCACCGTCACGCACTTCTTCGCCCCCGCCTTCCGCAACCCGGCGGTGGAGGTCATCGAGTGGTCCCAAGCGGACCCCGGCATGGTGCTTTACCTGCGCGGCCTTTTCTGCGCCACGGGCAAGGTGCCGCTGGTCACATCCGACGCCCTGTGCTTCATGCTCGACCGCGTCTTTGACAACTGGTGCAACGAAGCTGCCCTGCTGCTTGAAGATGCCACGCCCTCCGAGGTGGATAGCGTCTCCAGCGAGTTAGTCCACGCCGGGCCGTTCTTCGTGCTCAACCTGGCCCATGGCAATCCGATCATCGTCGAGACCAACACGCTGCAAATGGAAGAAGAAGGGGAGCACTACCGCCCCGCCGAGATCTTCCGCAGCACCGAGACCTGGGAGACCCTGCCCCCGGGCCAGACGATAGAGGTCGAACACAATCGGGCGGCTGCCATTCGCGACCGCATGCTCGGCATCCTCTTCTCCCAAGCGGTGGACATACTCGACCGCGAGATCGGCACACCGGAAGACTTGGACCTGGGCTGCGTGCTGGCCCTGGGTTTCAAGAAAGGCCCCTTGGAGCTGATGAATGAGCTGGGCGCCGCCGAGGTGCAACGCATCCTCGACCGCTTCGCCGCCGAGCGCCCCGGCATGCCCATGCCGAAGCGCCCTCTGGCGGAGTACTTTTCCTTCCGGCGCTTCTTGCTAGTGGATGAGATCGACGGCGTGGTGGTCATCACCCTGCGCCGCCCCCAGGCCATGAACGCCCTCAACGATGCCGTGACCGACGAGTTGCTGGCGGTCATTCGCGAACGCGAAAACGATGAGGAGGTGCTCGGCTTCGTGATCACCGGCTACGGCGCCCGCGCCTTCTGCGCCGGCGCAGACATCGGCAGCTTCCCCGAGCTGCTGGGCGACGCACAAGCCGCAGCCGGTTTCGCCCGGGACTGCTCGCGCCTCCTGCTGCATCTGGACGCCATGGAAAAACCCGTGGTTGCCGCCATCAACGGCATGGCCCTCGGCGGCGGCCTGGAGCTGGCCCTGCGCTGCCATTCCATGGTGGCTTCCGCCGGAGCCTGGATGCAGTTGCCGGAGGTCACCCTGGGCATCGCTCCCGGCATTGGCGCCCTGACAGTGCCCTATCGCCGTTGGCCCGAAGCGGCTTCGGTTTTCCACGACATGCTGCGCCTGGGCCGCAAGCTGAAAGCTGAAGACGCCCAGGAAATGGGCATCATCGATGGGCTTTCCGATGACATGTCAGGCCTCATGCCCCTGGCCTTGGCACGGGTGCGGCAACTGTCCGGCAAGGTCGCGCGCATTCCCGATGGCCAGTGCGAAATCGCTGCCCCCACGCCAGTTGAGCCGCGCAACAAGCACGAAGAGGCCCTGCCGACCGACACCCAAGCCATCATCGAGTCAGCCATCGTCGCTTGCGCCGCCGCCGAGACTTTCGCCGAGGCCATCGAACTCGGTTATCTGGCCTTTGGAGAAACCGCCTGTACTGACTCCGCCCGGACCCGCATCAACGCCTTCCTCGGACGCTGACCCACTACCGCGATGCCCCTCACCAAAGCATTCATTCCCTACGGCGCCTACTGGTCTTCACCCTTCTGCCGCTGGCAGGGCAGCTTGGCCCGCGACCATTCCATCGAGCTGGCCGGCCGCGTCGGCGCCAGCTTTCTGGAAGACCGCGCCTATGACACCGGTCTCTTTGATTCGGTGGCCCTGGGCACCACGGTCTACAGCCGCCAGTCGTTTTACGGCGCCCCTTGGGTGGCCGCCCTGCTGGGACTGGAGAAGCTCACCGGCCCCACCTATTCCCAGGCCTGCGCCACTTCCGCTCGCATGTTGGCCTCCAGCGCCCTGGAAATCGAAACCGGCCAGCGCCGGGCGATCCTGGCCGTGGCTTGCGACCGCACCAGCAACGGACCGCACATCTACTTCCCCGACCCGGACGGACCCGGGGGAACGGGCACCAACGAGGACCCGGTTCTGGGTAACTTCAACCGCGACCCCTGGGCCAAGGGTGCCATGATCCAAACCGCTGAAGCCGTGGCCGCCGAAGCCAACATCAGCCGCAGCGAACAGGAAGAGCTAGCGCTTATGCGCTACGGGCAATACGAGGCCGCCCTGGCGGATGAGCGCGCATTCCAGCGACGCTATATGGTTGACGTCGAACAAAAGCGCGGCCGCAAAACAATCGGCACGCTGGTGGGCGATGAGGGCATTCATCCCATGACCCCCGAAGGCCTCGGCGGGCTGCGCCCGGTGCTGGAAGGCGGCACGATCACCTTCGGCACCCAAACCCATCCGGCGGACGGCAACGCTGGCATGGTGATCTGTGATCGGGAGCGGGCCCGGGAGCTCTCCACGGACACATCCATAACGGTTCAGATCCTGGGCTACGGCGAGGCTCGCGTTGAGCAGGGACTGATGCCCAAGGCCACCGCCCCCGCGGCCCGCGAGGCCCTGGCCCAGGCGGGTATCGCCGCCGGGGATTGCGCGGCGGTCAAGACCCACAACCCCTTCGCCGCGGCTGACCTGTGGTTCTGCCGCGAGCTGGACTTTGAAACGCAGCTGGTCAACAACTACGGCTCACCCCTGATTTGGGGCCACCCCCAGGGCCCCATGGGCCTGCGGGTCATCGCCGAGCTGATCGAGGAGCTGGCCATCAAGGGCGGTGGACTCGGCCTCTTCTCCGGTTGTGCCGGGGGCGATTCCGCCATGGCTCTCTGCCTGAAGGTCAGCTAGGTGACATCTCTCTGGCCGCCCACAGGTGGGCGCGGTATTCCTGGCCTGCTCTCCGCCGGATTGGTGTTCACCCTGATGCTGGCGGCTCCGGCACCGGCCCAGGAGTCGCCGATCCTCGCGCGTCCGCGCGTCGCCATGCCGACCTTGACCACGCCGCCTCCGGTAATTGATGGCGACCTCTCCGATGCTGCTTGGAGCCAGGCAGCCGTCATCGACGCCCTGACCGAAGTCGACCCCAGCGAAGGCATTCCCGCTGACCCCCCCACGAACATCTATCTGGCCCGGGACGCGCAGGCCCTTTACATCGCCTTTGAGTGCTTCGAGCCCAACCCCGAGGCCATGGTTGTCCAGGACATGAAGCGCGATGGGGGTATGTCCGAGGACGAATCCATCAAGGTCGTCTTGGATACCTTCAGCACTGGCAAGACCGGGCTGTTCTTCGTGGTCTCCGCTGCCGGTGGGCGCATGGATGCCCTGCTCACCGGCAAGGGCCCCCGCAGCGTCAACGCCAGTTGGGACACGGCTTGGAATGGCCGGTCTCGCATCCTGGCCGACCGCTGGATCGCCGAGCTGGCCATACCCTTCGCCAGCCTGAGCTTTCCGCCGGACGACATCTGGCGCATCAACTTCGAACGCTATCACGGAGCCCGGCGCGCCTACTATCGTTGGGCGGGAGCCGAACGCCAGTACAGAATCACAACGATCAGCAAGGCCGGTGAAGTCAGCGGGCTGGCAGGCATCCCCCCCACAGCTGGCATCGAGGTCGTGCCCTACATCAAGGGCCAGCACATCTGGCCGCCGGCGGATGCGGCCGATATCCAGGTAGACGACTGGCGCGCGGAGTTTGGCGGTGACCTGAACTGGAAGATCACGCCCAATCTGCGCGCCTCGCTCAGCGCCAACACGGATTTCGCCGAGACCGAGGTCGACGCGCGCGAGATCAACCTGACGCGCTTCCCCACCTTCTTTCCGGAGAAGCGGGACTTCTTCCTGCAAGACGCCAACCTCTTCGAGTTCGGCTGGGAGAGCGGCTTTCGTGGCCGTCCGCGCGCCGTGCCTTTTGTCAGCCGCCGCATCGGCCTCTCCGCTGGCCACGAGATTCCCATTGAGCTAGCTGGCCTCTTGGCCGGCCGGGTGGGGTCATTCGACCTGGGTGTGTTCACTGCCCACACGGCAGCTCTCGCATACGAAGACGATGGCGCAATGATCTCTGTCCCCGCCAGCGACCTGATCGTCGCGCGGCCCTCTTGGCGCATCTCCGAGGCCTTGACCATCGGCGCCGCCCTGACCCACGGCAGCCCGGATTCCACGGAAGACACCTCGACCTATGGCCTCGACATCAACTACCTCTATCCCGACTTCGCGGCCGGGGACATCAAGCTCTCCGCCTGGGGCCTGATCAGCGAGGACGAAGGCGACGCCGAAGGCCGCACCAGCGGAGGAGCCTGGGGCGCCAGGGGCCTGATCAACACAACTGATTGGTTCTTCGCCCTGGCCAGCATCTCCAGCGATGACTCCTTTCGCCCGGCCCTGGGCTATGTCCAGCGACCGGGCGAACGAAACCACAGCGCGCGCTTGATGTGGACTCCCCGCCCCCAGGACTCATCTTCCATTCGCCGTTTCCGCCTGGGCCTCGCCCCGTCCATGTGGACTGACGCCGCCGGCCAAGAGATCTCGCGGAATATCTCCATGGATCTCTTTGGTATTGAATGGCAGAACGGGGACTCATGCGGCATCGAGATAGACCTTGAGCGCGATCGCCTGACTGATCCCTTCTCTCCGGTGGACGGCTCAGAGGTTCCCGCTGGCACCCACTCCTGGCAGACCGCCAGCGTGGATTACAGTTGGAGCAGGACGCGCCCCATTTCAGGGTCCGTGAGCTATGAGCAAGGCGGTTACTACAATGGCGACATCAAGGGTTTTTCCGCCAGCGGAGCCTGGATCCCAAACCCCAACACCGACCTCAGCCTGACCGTCTCGGAGAATCGCGTATCCCTACCCGCCAGCGCCTTTACCACCCGCTTGGGCACGCTCTCCGCCGGCTACAGCTTCTCGCCGGATACGCGCCTGGAGTCATTCGTGCAAATGGACAATGTCACTGACACCTTGGGCTTCCAAGGCCGCCTGCGCTGGACGATCGAGGACGGCCGCGAACTGTTCTTCGTGGCCAACTCCAACTGGGCCGAAACGGAAAGCGGCGCCCTGGCGCCAACGCATCAGGACTACACCATAAAGCTCGAGTACACCTTGCGCTTTTAGCCGTCGACCTAGGAGTCGTCGGCCTAGGTGACAGTTGAAAGGTCGCGTCGCGAGGCGAAGCCGTCGCCGTCGTAGTTGGGAGTTCGCCGACGGGCTGCTAGAGCCTGATCCAAATCCCACCGCGCAAGTGATGCCCGCACCCGGCGCGGTGCTTGTGGCCATGGCTCATATGCCACCTGTTGCCCACGCGGTAGTGTCCACAGTGAGCCGTGTGAGCGTGTCCCTTGTGGATCACCACCGGCGGCCCGTGGCCCACGCGTGGCCCGCGGCAAGCTGAAAGCAAGAGGACTGACAATAGGCCAAAGGTGAGGAGTGCTTGTTTCATGGGAGGTGTGAACTGGAGTACGGGAGCTTCAACCAACCACGCGGGGGGGCGGGGTTCCGATAGTTGCACTGTTCGCACATTGTCGTACTCCCCCTACGCCATCGTCCCGGTGGCCCTTCGCACCCATCCGTATGGCGGCGTCCAGACTATCCGGCGATCATCGTTTCTGGGTTAACCAGTTACATAGCCCCCCAACTACCACCACGGCGCCGCCAGCGCCCGCCACACACAGAACACCATGGTCATCCAAGCCCAACCACAAATGGACATGTCCCTGCTAGAACTGCAAGCCTCCTTCTGCCGCGTGATGGGGCACCCACACCGCATCCTGATCCTGCACTTGCTCCATGAAGCCGGTGGCGAACTCCCCTCGGCGGATATCCTCAGGCAACTTGGCATCAGCAAGGCCAGCCTCTCCCAGCACCTCTCGCGCATGGTCGCCGTGGGCCTGCTCTCCACCAGGCGCTCCGGACGCTACCTGCATGTGAAGCTGGCCTGCCCAGAGGTGGGCGATGCCTGCACCTCAGTGCGCGAGGTACTCTCCCGCCAGGCTGAGGAACGCGCCTGTTCCTTCGCCACCGAACAGCGCATGTAATTGGTTCTCCGACCGACTGGCCCTTGGCCCGTCGGTCGCGGGCCGGAGTCAGACAGGCGCGTCAGATTGGCCTCAGCCGAACCGCCTTCAACCCAACTGCTCTGGGTAAAGGCCCAGGCCCAAGCCCCCGGAAACGGGGATTACCGCGCCCGTGATAAAGGCAGCATCTGGACTGGCCAGAAAAGTCGCGGCCGCGGCGATCTCCTCCGGCCTCCCAGGGCGCCCGACAGGCGTGTTCCGCGTCAAGTGGTCACGAATCTCCTGGGGGATTTCAGCTTCCGTGCGCTCAGTTACGACCAGGCCGAGTTCCAACAGGTTACAAGTGACGCCCCCCCGTCCGGTCTCCACCGCGATGCTCGTCGTGAGCCCCACCAGACCGGCCTTGGCAGAGGCGTAGGCCACCTGTCCGGCGGCTCCCAGGGAACCGGCCACGGAACCGATTTGAATGATGCGCCCGAAGCCGCGCTCGGTCATGCCCGGCAACACATGCCGGGCGAGGCGCAGAGCCGCGTAGAGCGAGGTTTGAAATACCTCTTCAATCTCCGAGTGCGCCACGCTCTGCAACCTGCCGTAGGTGGCGAAGGCGGCGGCATTGTTGACCAGGATGTCCACCTTCGGGGCGAGCTCATCGAGGCGTGCCAGCCAGTCTTCTGAGTTGATGTCGGCGGTCAAGGTCTGCGCGCGCACATCTTCCGCGGCCAGTGAGGCGGCGGCCAACTCCAGGGCCGCTCCATCCCGCGAGACCAGCACCACCTGAGCGCCGGCCCGCCCCAGGGCCCGGGCGATGGCCAGGCCGATGCCGCGAGCAGCTCCGGTGATCACTGCTGTCCTTCCGCCGAGCTCAGTCATTGGAACCATTGTACCCGCCATTGTACGCGCCCGGGCCACCAGCGTAGGCTCCACGCCATGAATGAAGTTGACGCACTGATGGCTGAAGCCATCGATTTGGCCCGGCGGGCGGTGGCGGAAGGCACCGGCGGCCCGTTCGGTGCCGTGGTGGTCCGGGACGGAAAGATAATCGCCCGCGGCCAGAACAGGGTTCTCGCCAGCGGCGACCCCACGGCCCATGCGGAGGTCGTGGCCATCCGGGCCGCAGCCGCCAGCCTTGGCACCTTCAACCTGGCCGGCTGCGAGTTGGTCGCTTCCTGTGAACCCTGCCCCATGTGCCTGGGGGCGATTCTCTGGGCGCGCCTCGATTCCGTGCGCTACGGCGCCACTCGGGAAGACGCCGCCGCCGTCGGCTTCGACGACGCGGCCTTCTACGAGCAACTGGCCCTGCCCCCCGCCGAGCGCCGCCCCCCCATGACCTGCTCCCACCGTGCGGACGCCGCCGCCGCCATGGCGGGCTGGACGGACTCCGGCCGCAGCTACTGAGCCCCGCTGCCCGTGGCCCATCTCCGCCCCGCATCCTTGAACAGCCTGCTCACCAGGCTGCACTCGGAGTGGTGCGCTGGCGAGGAAGGCAGGTGCCATGTCTTCGATCTGCCCGAGGCCAAGTTCTACCGCGGCTTCCCAGGCCTCGATCTCTCGACGCACTTCCACGGCACGCCCATCGCCACGCCCTTCGGACCCGCCGCCGGGCCCCACACCCAGCTGGCACAGAACCTGGTCCTCTCTTGGCTAGCCGGTGCCCGGGTACTCGAACTCAAAACCGTTCAGGTCCTCGACCAACTTGAAATCCCGCGCCCCTGTATTGATGTCGTCCATGTCGGCTACAACTGCGAGTGGTCACAGGAACTGACGCTGGAGCAGTCCCTAGAGGAATACGTCAAGGCCGCNATGATCATCGAGCTGCTCTTCCGCAGCGAGCTGNTGCCCTTGCCGCAAGATGATGAGNTGCCGCTCTTCGACATGAGCGTGGGNTACGACCTGGCCGGANTACAGAGCCCCGCTGTNGGGGCCTTCATCTCCGGCATGGGCGATTGCTCNNAGATNGTGGAGCGCCTACGCCCNCAGATNCCGCCGNCCTTNGCNNANTGGCGCGATATCGACTTCCGNACGCGCCTGTCTGACACGCTGACCCTGAGNACTTTCCACGGNTGCCCNGCGGACGAAATCNCAGCCATNACGCGGCATCTNATNGACGANCACGGGCTNCANACGGTGGTCAAGCTGAACCCCACNCTCCTGGGACCGGAGAGAACGCGGCACCTGCTCGGCGAACACATGGGCTTCGATGAGATAACGATTCCAGAGACCGCCTTCGAAACGGACACCACCTGGGACGAGGCCCTGGACATCGTCAACGAGCTCGCGCCCCAGGCCGCCGCCCACGACCTTTGCTTCGGTATCAAGCTCACCAACACACTGGTTGTTGAAAACCACCGCCAGGTCTTCCCGGACTCCGTCGAACAAATGTACCTCTCCGGGCCACCGCTCCATCTCCTGGCCATGTCCCTGGTGGCGGATTTTCGCGAGCACTTCGGCGGCGACTTGCCCATCTCATTTTCAGCGGGCATCGACGCCAAGAACTTCCCCGCCGCCGTCTCCCTCGGCCTGGTGCCGGTCACCGTCTGCACGGACATGTTGAAGCCCGGCGGCTATGGCCGGGCCAGCGCCTATCTCAAAAACCTCGCCCGGACCATGGAGGAGGTGGGCGCTACAACCATCGACGAGTTTGTTCTGCTGTCCCGCGGCCTGGCTCCAGCTGGGGATGACGCTCCCTGGCCGGCCGCGACAAGCCCGGCCTTCGCCGCGCTCGTCGCCGACGCACGAGTTCTCAACACCGAGGACTACCTGGCCGCTGCCCTGGCCGATAAACGCTATACAAAAGGCGGTGCCCCGCGCCCGCCGCGTCAACTCGACACTGACCTCGGTCTCTACGACTGCATCGCCTGCTCCAAGTGCATTCCCGTCTGCCCCAACAACGCCAACTTCGCCTACGAGATAACACCGGTCCCGGGCCTGGCCGAGCAGGAACTCCAGTTCGCCACCTTTGACGACTTCTGCAATGAGTGCGGCAACTGCGCGCCCTTCTGTCCGGAACGGGGCGCTCCCTATCTGGACAAGCCGCGCACCGCAACACGCCAGCCCTCCCTGCCCTGAGCAGCGGCGGTCCGGCGATCACTGCTCGCTTAGGAGCCCGTTGAAGAACTCCCTACTACGGCGCAGCCATCGCCGACGATGCAGCGCCTTCCTTGCCTCGCCGCCGCTGGCTGCGCCTCGCTACGGGATTTTTTCAACGGACTCCTAGTAGATTTCCGGGCGAGCGTCCCGCTCCAAATCCCAACCCGAAGCGCTACCCGCCGCCCCCAGCGCCAGATCAGCGATGATGAGCTGGGGCGCCACGCCCAGGTCGCTGAGCGGCTCGACCTTGCCAAGTGGACCCCAGAAACCGCTGCCGCCGTAGTACTCCACGGTCCAGGGCGGTTCCGCCCCCAGACGATTGGAACCGGCAATGAAGATCCCGTGACGGGCCGCATCAACAGCGAACTCCAGCTCCCACATGCGCCGGGAAGTTGCCCCAAAGGTAACCGCCGGGCTGAACACCAGGCGCGCCCCGTTGTCAGCCAGAGCTTTCATGACACCGGGGAAATGCCGGTCGTAGCAGATGGCCACACCCAGGGGGCCGACGGCTGTCTCGAAAACAGGGAAGTGCGGATTGCTCGACAGGTTCCTGCCAGGCGCCACGACCGCTCCCGTGCCCGGTCCGTAGTAGAAGGTCTCGTGGAATGACGCGCGCTCATTCCTGCCGGCTGGAATGTGGTTCTTGCGGTAACGCCCGAGGTTGGTCCCATCGGCGTCAAGCACCACGGCACTGTTGAAGCGTCGGCCGCTCTGCGGGTCGAGCTCAAACAGGGGAGCCACGATGACCATGCCAAACTGCGCGGCGGCCTCGGCCATGGCAACCACCGTGGGGCCAGCGGTGGGGCTCTCGGCCAAATCCAGCCAGAGTGGGTTCTCTTCCAGCGCGAAGTACGGACCGCTGAAGAGTTCCCCGAGACCCACCGCGCGCACGCCGACGGAGGCCGCCGCGGCGATCAGATCCAGGTGATGGGCCAGGTTAGCAGCGCGCAGCTCATTCAGCTTGCCGCTCAACTCCACCAACCGATCCACGGAAGCCGGCATGGGACTGAAAACATTACGCGTCTCGGTTACGGCGACTCGCAGGGGGCTGCTCATGCCTCGCCTCCAACTTGAGGGGAATCCGGCGGAGAAGATCCCGGCGACGCGCCGCGGCCCAGGCCACCGGTGAAGATCACAACCACCTGCTCCCGGGAAGCGCCCCCGGCAGCGAGGCCCACCTGCTTCCGGCTCCATTCCATGAAGCCCGCCAATCCCGCGGCACCGGTGGCGTCCACGGCGATGCCCGTGTGCTCCTGAGCGAGCATGGCCGCCTGCCGCACGGTTTCCTCGTCCACCACCAGGGGCCAGCCGCCGGAATGCACGGTGGCCCGCAGGATGGCCAGCCAGTCCCAGGTTTCATCGTCTAGGATCCCACTGGCCGCGCTCTTGGGCGTGAGTTCCCAGGGCCACATGAACTGGCTGCGGTGGCGCGCCGCGTAGGCCAGCTCCGCAGCGGTGTGAGCACTCTTATCCACAAGCCAGGCAGCCAGCTCGCTGGCCGGCGCGTCCGGCAGGGGCAGCGCTTCTCCGGCGTCGAAGGCGCGGCGCTGGACCCCAGCCACAAACCGCTGCCAGGCCCGCGCGAAGGGGCTGCAACCTGCGGTTTGCACCGGATGTAAGGCCGGTCCCTGGGCGGCTCCCCGGGCGTCGCTTCCAGGTCCCGCACAGGCTGCCGCGCCCAGTTTCCGGGCCTGTTCCAGGCCACTGGCCAGGGAACTCGCCAAAGCCCCGCCACCCACCTGGACAAAAACGCGGCCGATGGGCCTCGCACTGGCGGCACTGTGTTGCTCAGCGATTTCAAAGGCCAAGGTGCGCCCGCCATCGAGCACCAGGGCATTCTCAGTCCCCTGGCAAGTGAAGGGCAGCGCTCCACTTTCGACCGCTTGGCGGAAAGCCGGCAGACAGGGGTCTCCTTTTTCTGTCCCCTGCCGTTCACAGATTACCGCCCGCCCCCCAAGGGCCCCCAAGCGCGCCAGGATGCGCCGGTCAGCCCCCGCGGGAACAAAGGCCAACAACTCCCCACAGCCAGCGGCCGCGGTTTCGCCACCGGCGGCCAGTTCCCCAGCCGTCGCGTCGGCCCAGGCCCGGGCGATTACCGCCGCCGCCAAAGCCGCATTGCCACAACTGGCCACCGCCAGGGGCCGGCCCGCACATTCCCCAAGACCGGAGCGTGCGGCCATCTCCTGGTGCAGGGCGACGCCCATCAGATGCCGCCCCTTGTGGGAGCCAGCCACATTGCCAGTCTCGTCCTTGATCCAAAGCGCCCCACCGAGCCCCAGGGCGGCCCCCAGGCCTGGGGCCGGGCCGTAGGGTGTGCGGCGAAAGCCGCGCCCGCCGACCGCCTCCAGCGAGGCGTCTATCTGGCCCACACATTCCCGCCAGCTTCTCTCTATCTCCCCTTGCTGTCCCCACGCAGTCTTCGACAGGAGCAGCTCGCCATACCGCAGGAAGGGATTCTCGTCGCCCTCGAACACAAAGCCCTGCGGTCCTTCTTCCGCGTCCTCCGGGACCAGGATGTGCTCCAGGTCGTCATCAGATCCCGCCGCCGGGCAGCGGAACGGGCTGGGGCTGGCCGCCTCCACCCGCTGACCGCAGCCCGCGCAAACCAGCCCCGGCGCGGCTCCCGGGGAGGAACTCACCGGGCGAACTCCATCACAGGCCCGTGGCGGCGTTGAAGGCCTCGATGGCCTGGTCCGTCTCGGCCAGGCGCCCCCGCAGGTCGCGCCAATAATCCTGGGAACGCCGGGCCTCGAAATCCGCCAGGGAAATCCCCTGCTGTTCGACCCAGGTGAAGTAGCCCAGATTGAAGATGCGCTCCCGGTCCTGATTCGACAACACCAGCTCTTGGGCACCGCCGCCCCCGTCCCAGCTCTCCGCCAGGACCTCTTCCGCGCGCTTCCCATCGAAGCTGCCGTCAAAGCGCTCGGCCAAGGTCTTCTCGGCTTCGGAGCGATACATGGCAGCGCCGTCCGTGGCCACAGTGAAGACCGCCTGGTGCGCTCCCAGGTCCAACGCCCGGGCGGTGCGCATGGCCGCCAGGATATTGCAGAGGCTCGAGAGGCCCAGGTGCTCCAGGCCCGCCACGGTCGCCGGATCCCAGCCGCGCTCCGAGGCCAAATAGGCGCGCCCCTCGTCCCTGGAAAACGCCAGGTTGAGAGAATCCGTGTCACGATCGGAGATGCCCACCACCAGATCCGTGTTCATCACATTGTGAATGAGGGGAATGTGTTTGTCGCCGATGCCCTGAATGTTGTGGGACCCGAAGCCGTTGTAGAGCATGGTCGGACACTCCAGCGCCTCCACCGCCACGATGCGTGTCCCGTGTTCATCCTTGAGGTAATCCCCGGCGCCGATCGTGCCCGCCGAACCGGTGGCCGATACAAAGGCCGCCAGTTCAAGCTCGCTCTGCTGGGCTTGGCACTCCTCGAACACACGCTGGACCGCCCGCCCCGTGCAGCGGTAATGGGCCAGGTGATTGTCGAACTCCGAGAACTGGTTCAGGATCAGATTGCGCGGGTCCGCCTGCAACTCGCCGCAACGGTCGTAGATCTCTTTGACATTGCTCTCGGTGCCCGGAGTGCGATCGATGTCCGCCGGATCAGCGACCCACTTCTCAAGCCACTCAAAGCGTTCGGCGCTCATGCCCTCCGGCAGCACGGCCACGCCGCGACAGCCGAGGATCGACGAAATGGCCACGCCCCCCCGGCAGTAGTTGCCGGTGCTCGGCCAGACCGCCCGCTGGGTCGTGGGGTCGAATTCCCCCGTGACCAGGCGGCGCACCAGGCAGGCGTAGGCCGCCAGCACCTTGTGCGCGCCGATCATCGGAAAACGATCACCGAGCAGCACTACGATCGGCGCCGCGATGCCGGTGACCTCCTGGGTGAGAACCAGATGGGCGGGCACGGAAACCAACCCGCGGCGGTCGGGGGAGTTATACCAGTGAACCCTGAACAGGTTCAGGGCCTGGCTTTCGTCCGGCTCGACATGCTTGAGGGCCGCAATCACGCCAGCGGGGAGCGCGGACGGATCCGCCAACTGGGCCAGGGTGGGAAGCGAGATGCCACGGGAGCGGAAGTGCTCCACGGTGCGATCGAGGATGGCCTGGTCACTAATCATGCTTCCCCTCCTGCCCCTTGGTTGTCCATACGGATCCACAGGCGGGCGGCTTGGGCACGTGCCTCTTGCTCAACTGATTCTCGATTCGCACTCATTAGCACACCATCTTGCACGATTGGCCGACCATCCACCACGAGTTGCCTGACCACACCGCCCTTGAAATCGCCAGCGAGCTCAACAACATCCCCGTCGAAGCGCTCAGCCATCAGGCGCTCCCCGGCTGCCAGGCGCAGCGCCCCCGCGCCATCGCTGAACTCCGCCAGTTCGCTCTCCATCTGCGAGGGAAAGCCATCCGTTCCCAGGGCCGCCAGCTCCGTCAAATCGAGATGTTCCGGGGCGCCGACGCCGTTGGCTCTATTCGAACGCGGATTCTGAACGACCCAAACGCCATTGGTCGCGCATGCCCGCACCTCCTGTGCCGTCAAATGGACACCGTGGGCCAGGATCGAGCCCCGCGGCAGAGCGCCCAGGGAGAGGGCTCGCTCCAACGGTCCGGCATAACCCTTGGCTCGGGCATCCGCGCCGTCGGTCTGATCTTCGGCAAGGTGCATGTGCGTCACCGTCTGCAGTTCCCGCGCCAGCTCCCCGGCCTCGCGCAGAGTATCGTCGGAAACCGTGAAGGGCGCGTGCACGCCAACCACACCGCGCACCAGGGGCCGCCGGTTTTGCGAGATGAAGCGACGGCATTCGGCCAAGCCGCGCTGTGCCTCCTCCCGCCCGCCATTGCGCTCGCTCGCCCCGTAGGTCAAAACAGCGCACATGCCGAGCTCCTCTGCGGCATCCGCCAACACATCGAGTGAACCCTCGATGCAGCTCGGAGATTCATGGTGATCAATCAGCCCGGTGGTTCCGGCCAAGAGGGCTTCACCCATGTAATAGCGCGCCGCCGCCGCCAAGCTCTCGTGGTCGAGGGCGCGGTCCAGCCGCCACCAAACCCGTTCGAGGATTTCGATGAAGCACTCGGGCTGCGGTTGCGGCGCGGGCATGCCGAGCGGCACCAGGCCGCTGTAGCAATGTGTGTGGGCGTTGACCTGTCCCCGGTCTTTCAAGGCTGCGCCCCCTTTCCCGCTCGCTGCTTGATGCGTCCCACGCTCATGGCCCGGGCCGCGGGAGAGTCCTTCATGGGCAAGCGACAACGCTCAACACCATCGAAGTCGCGCAGTGCTCCCGCCACGGCGCTGGCCGTGGGCACCAGGCCAATTTCACCCACGCCCTTGGCGCCAAAGGGCCCGGCTGGCTCGGGGTCTTCCACGATCAGGACCTCAACCTCCGGCATGTCCCTGGCACGCAAGACACCGATTTCGCGCAGGCGATGGGTAACCGGCCAACCGTTTTCACAGGGCAGTTCCTCGGTCAGGGCATAACCCAAGCCCATGTGCACCGCGCCTTCGATCTGACCCTCGACCAACTCTGGGTTGATGGCCCTGCCAACATCGTGGGCGGCCACAATGCGCTCCACGCGCCCCTCTCCATCCAAGATGCAGACCTGGGTAGCATAGCCGTAGGCCGTGTGGGGCTTGGCCGGACGCGACGTATCCTGCGGCGCAGTGGTGTCATCCACCACGATGTCTGCCGCGAAAACCTCACCGATCATCTCCTCCAGAGTGCGGCCCTCGTCCAGTGCCGCCCGCAACTTCTCCGCCGCGCTCTGCACTGCCCGCCCGCCGATCAAAGTCGCCCGCGACCCGGTGGTCTGACCGCAGCCAAGGGCGAAGGTGGTGTCCACGCGCCCGTGGAATGTACTGGCGGAGAGGCCCGTCACCTCAGCTGCGATTTGGCCCAGCACCGTCAGCAGACCCTGGCCCATTTCCGTGTAACCGTTGAAGAGCGTGACCGACCCGTCGCCCTCCACCACCAGGCGCGCCTTGCCCCACTCCTCCACGCCGTTGCCGATGCCGCTGTTCTTGATCCCACAGGCGATGCCCACGGCCTTGCCCGCCGCCCGTGCCGCTTCCCAGGCCGGGCGCACGGCGTCCAGCGTTGCACCGATGCCCACGGATGCCTCGAGCACCTGCCCATTGCCCAACCTGTCTCCCACGCCGACAACATTGCGGAGACGCATTTCGAAGCGGTCCAAGCCGACCTTCTCCGCCAACCTGTCCAGGCAACTCTCCAGGGCGAAGTTGGCTTGGTTGGCGCCGAAGCCACGCATCGCTCCGCAGGGCGGATTGTTGGTGGCGGCGGCCAGCGCCACCACATCTACGGCCGGCACACGATAGGGGCCGCTGGCATGGCCGGCGGCGCGCTCCAGGACCTTGGCGCCCACCGAGGCGTAGGCTCCGGTGTCGCCGACGATACGCGCGCGCAGGGCCGTCAACTTCCCTTCCGCATCGCAACCGAGTTCGTAGTCAAGCTCGATTGGATGTCGTTTGGGGTGCAGCCGCACTGATTCTTCCCGCGAGAGAGCTAAACGCACAGGCCTTTGTGTAAGCCAAGCAAGAAGGCATGTCTGCGCCTGAACGCTCATGTCCTCCTTGCCGCCAAAAGCGCCGCCGTTCGGCACCAACTCGACGGATACTTTTTCTTCAGCCAGGCCCAGGAACGCGGCCACCTGGCGCCGGTCGTCGAAGATGCCCTGGCCCTGGGTCCAAAGGTGCAGGCCACCGCCTGGCCGGGGCTCGGCCACGGCGCATTCCGGCTCCATGAACAGATGCTCGATGCGCTGGGTTTGAAAACTTTCACGCACCACATGGGTGGACGCGGTCAAGGCCGCCTCGGCATCCTCGAATCTAATCACGGTGCGCGACAGCTGGTTGTCGTAGGCCGGGTTCACCTGGGGCGCCTGCTCTGCTAGTGAATCCTCCGTGGTGAGCACCGGCTCCCGCACCTCGTAATCGATTTCCACCAACTGCGCGGCGGCGCGGGCCGTGGTCTCGTCCTCGGCCGCCACCGCCACCAGCACATCCCCCACGCAACGCACCTCCTCACCGACGGCCGCGAAACCAGGCCAGTCCTGCTCGATCAAACCGTAGACGCGCTCGCCCGGCACATCTGCAGCGGTTGCCACACACACAACCCCCGGCAGTGCCGCGGCGCGGCTGGTATCGATGGCGCGCACCAAGGCCCGCGGGTGGTCGGCCAGACGCAGAGCTCCGTGGAGTTGGCTCGCGCGCCGAATGTCTCCCGTGAAAGCCCGCTCGCCCAGAACCAGCTCAACGCCGCCGTAACGCGGCACCCGCGCCCCGACGCCGCTGTGTTCACAGGCCGCTTCCGCCGCTGCCCCGTCACTCTCAGTTGGCGCGCCACCTACCCGACGCAGCCGCGCCAGCTCCTCCACGGCGTCGATGATCTTCACATAGCCCGTGCAACGGCACAGGTGCACATCGAGCGCGCGGGCAATCTCGGCACGGCTGGGCTCTTGGTTGCCCTGCACAAAATGATGGGCACGCAGGGCGATGCCGGGAATACAAAACCCGCACTGCAGCCCTCCCGCCCCCACAAAGGCAGCGGCCACCTGCCGCCGGACAGCCTCATCCAAGCCCTCCATGGTTTCCACGGCGCGCCCTTCAGCCCGTTCGGCCCCCAGGGCGCAGGTCACCAGGGGCTTGCCATCCACCAAGGCCAAACAACAACCACACTGCCCCTGGGGACGGCAGCCATCCTTGAGGGAAGTAACCCCAAAGCGCTCCCGCAACACTTCGAGCAGGGACTCCCCGGGACGCACCTCGGCCTCGACGGCCTCACCGTTGAGCTTGAATCGCAACTTGGACATTCCACCTAGGGTACCGAATGAGGCCGCCCTAAAGCAGTTCGGCTCCGTCGGGCATGGGAGTTGTCCCTACCGACTGCTGGCCGCCTCCCGATCCAAGCGCAGGCCAAACGCAAGCCAAGCGCAGGCTCAGCGCAGGCTCATGATTCCCCGCCGCACCAGGCGGCCGAGGACATGGGAGCGGTAGCGGGCGCTGGAACGCAGGTCGTCCATGGGCTTGACCTCTAGCCGTGCCTGGGTCGCGGCTCGGCGGGCCAGCTCCTCTTGCGGACGCTGGCCGATGCAGACGGCGGCGGCCTGATCCAACAATACGGGTGTGGCAGCCACGCTGCCTGCGGCGAGACGCGCCCCGACAACTATGCCATCCCGCAGCTCGAAGCAGGCCGCCAGGAGTACCTTGGAAATGGCCTGGGCAGCTCGCGTCCCCACCTTGCGCAGGAACCAGTGCTGGCCCTCGCCGGGGAGCGGCAGGCTCAGGCGCAGAATCAACTCGCCCGCGGTCAGGACCGTTTGACGGTAGCCCGTGTGGAACTGGGCATAGGGAACGCAGCGCTCGTTCTCCCCGTCACCGATAACGACCTCCGCCCCCAGGGCGAGCAACACGGGCAGGGAATCTCCGGCGGGGGAAGCATTGGCCATGTTGCCGCCGATGGTGGCCCTGTTCTGAATCTGATGGGAGCCGATCAGCCCGGCCACCTGCGCCAACATGGGCAGGTGTTCACGCACCAACGGGTGACGGCGAAGCTCGGCGAAGGTCACCGCCGCACCGATCTCCACCCGCTCGGCAACCAGACCTATGCCGCGCAGGTCGCGCATTTTGGACAGGTCCAGCACCTCTCCCCCAGCCCTGAACCGATCCCAGGCGGCCGGTCCGGCAGCCAGCAGATCCGTGCCACCGGCGATCAGAATCTTCTTGGACAGATCAGCGGCCGACAGGTCCTCCTCGATCGCCGCGCCTGCCGGAGCATCCGAGGGCGAAGCGTCAGGGCCGCTTTTCGCACACCGGTCTTCACATTGCGCCGCGGCCAGAACTGAACGCGTGATGCGTTCATAACCAGTACACCGACAGATGTTCCCGGCCAGAGCCTCGTTGACGCTGGAGCGCGTCGGTTGGGCGCAGCGCTCCAAGTGTGCCTGGGCCGAAAGGGCAACCCCGGGGGTACAGGCTCCGCACTGGATGCCGCCGCCATCTAGCAGAGCGCGTTGGACCGGCGCCAACTCAGCTCCCCGGGCGAGACCTTCCACGCTCAACACCGTCCGTCCTTCCACTTGACCCAGGGGCACCAAGCACGCGCAGACCGGGTCTCCGTCCAGCAACACCGTGCAGGCTCCGCATTCACCTTCGCCACAGCCTTCCTTCGCGCCGGTCAAGTCGAACTCGTCGCGCAACACATCCAAGAGGCGCGCCATGGCCGCGGCCGCGCTAGTGACTCGGCCACCGTTCAGCGTGAAGGAAACGGTCATGCCACACCTCCGCCAACGCCTTCGTCTCGAATCAAACCCTGAACAATCCCCGCCTCGAAGAGCACTTCCGGCGTCGTCGGCGCCCTTGAAGAGACAATCCCCGTGGCGTTTTCCATGGCCCCCACCACCGCCGCGGCGCCGGCATTCATGGGCAGCTCCCCCACGCCCTTGGCTCCTCCCGGCCCAGCCGGCGCCGGGTGTTCAAGCAACACGGTGTCCATCTCCGGTGCATCCGCCGCCGTGGGCACGATGTAGGTGGCAAAGGAGTTCTGCAGCGGCCGCCCGGCCTCCATCGTCATCTCCTCCAAGTAGCCATAGCCCAAGGCCTGCAGAGTGCCGCCCTCCACCTGCCCCTTGCAGAAGAGGGGATTGATGACGCGCCCCACATCCGTGACCGTGGTCAGCCGCCGCGGGCGCGTCTCCAGCGTATCGGGATCGAGCTCCGCCTCGACCACCGCGCAGGTCCAGCCATAGGCCGGATAGGCCGTGCCAGAGTAGGTATCCTCGTCAAAGGATGTCTCCGGATCGGGTTCATGGCGGGTTTCAATCTCGAGCGCACCGTGCTGCGCGAGCCAACTCGCAGCCGTTTCCATGAAGTCGCCACCGCCCAGCTTGATGGCCAACTCGCGCCCAGCGGCATCGAGGGCGCCGCCCACCACCATCACCGTGCGCGAGGCAACTGTCGGCCCCGAATCCGGCACCTCGCCGGTGTCCGGGTTTATGACGCACACGGATGCGAAGGGCGCGCCACAGGCATCCGCCACGATCTGGGCCAAGACCGTGCCAGTGCCCTGGCCGAAGTCGGTGGACGAAACGCGCACCTGCACCTGGGGCGCGCCTTCATCATCCAAGACCAGGCGCAGGCGCACCGGTGAACGCATGCGTCTTTCGCCATTGCCGGTGAAGCCAGAGCCGTGCCAACCGAGGGCCAAGCCCAGGCCGGGGAGCGGCTCGCCATCGTCCGGGCGGCCAGCAGTCCGGGCTGCTTCTGCCTCGCGCCAACGCCTGCGAAAGTCCGTGCGCCGTTCGGCCTCCGCCAGACATTCCCGAGCCGCCACGCTACTTGTGAGCACCTGTCCCGTGGGAGTTGTGTCTCCAATTACATAGGCGTTGCGCTCGCGTACTGTCAGCGGGTCGAGGCCCAGGCGGCGCGCGATGCGATCCATCTGGCGCTCCCCGGCGAACTGGACCTGGGGCGCTCCAAACCCGCGGAAAGCGCCATTGGGCGGTGTGGCCGTGGCCATGGCCCGCCCGCGAATCCTGACCGCCGGACAGGCATAGGGCCCGCCGGCGTGTAACACGCCCCGGGACAGGACCACCGGCGAGAGGGTCACATAGGCGCCACCGTCAAAGACCACCTCGATGTCCTGGGCCAGAAGCTTCCCGTCCTCGGCCACGGCCGTGCGGTGTGTCACGCGCGCCGGATGGCGGCGTGTCGTGGCCTCCATGTCCTCGGTCCGCTCGTAGATGACGCGCACGGGCTGACCGACGGCCAGGGCCAACAGGGCCGCGTGGGCCGCCACCATGTCCGGGTAGTCCTCCTTGCCGCCAAAGCCTCCGCCGGTGGGAGCCTGGCGCACGCGCACCTGATCCCCTTCCAAACCGAGCAGATGTGTCAGGGCCTTGTGCACATAGAAGGGGCACTGCAAGGAACCAACAACCTCCAGCGAACCATCGCTGGAGTGATTCGGCGGTAGAGCGAGGACTCCTTGGGGCTCGATGTACAGGTGTTCCTGGTGGCCGGTCCAGTAGACGCCATCCACGATTACTGGGGCCGAGGCAAAGGCCGCCTCAACTCCCTCGTGCCCCAGCCCACAGGAGGCCAAAACAGATACCGGCTCACCGGCCTCCTCCGCTGCCAATGCCGCCTTGAGGTCCAGGATCGCCGGCAACTCCTCGTAATCCACAACCAGCGCCTCCAGCGCCGCTCGCGCTCGCTCCGCCGTGGGCGCCGCCACCAGGGCCACGGGCTCGGTGGCATGATTCACGAACTCCCCCGCCAGCACCGGCCAATCGTCCTCGATCACCGCCAACACATTGGGCCCCGGAAGATCCGCGGCGGTGAGCACGACGATTTCGGGGTCCGCGGCCAGCGCGGCGGAACTGTCAATCGAAACGACCCGTGCCCGCGCAAGGGGTGCACGCAAGGCACGCCCACACCAGGCCCCGGGACAGTCCATATCCGCAACAAAACGCGTCTCCCCTTTGACCTTGGCCACACCATCACGCCGCCGGGGGCTGGTACCGACTACGGAAGGCGTGGCGTGGTGGGAGGCAGACACCGGAGCAGTGTGCCCGGGCTCTGTTCCGGCGGCAAGCAGGGGCTTGTGAGTAGAAGGCGCGGCCCCCGAGACCATACAATCTCCCCTCGCAGCACCGTGGGCAGCCCGCCAAGCAACGCTCTCCCGCGGCGCGCCCCGCGCCCCCCAACGACGACCAGATCAATGTCCATCGAACGACTTCAGAACTACATCGGAGGCCAGTGGGTCGACGCCAAAGCCGACACCTATCACACCGTCTTGAACCCGGCCACGGAGGAGGTACTCGGGGAGTGCCCCCTGAGCAGCGCTGCGGCTGTGGACGCGGCGGTCACCTCGGCAGCCGAGGCCTTCCCCGCCTGGCGCAAAGCGTCGCCGGTGGATCGCGTCCAGCCCCTCTACAAGCTGAAGGCGCTGCTACAGAGTCACGCCGACGAAATGGCCGCCATCGTCACCCGCGAGAACGGCAAGACCCGGGCCGAGGCCATGGGGAGCGTCCTGCGCGGCATCCAGATGGTCGAGGTAGCCATCGGCTCGCCTTCCTTATTAATGGGCGGCATGTTGGAGGATGTCTCCACGGGCATCGACTGCGCCTCGATCCGACAACCCCTGGGCGTCTTCGCCTGCATCGCGCCCTTCAACTTCCCCGCCATGGTGCCCCTGTGGTTTTTCCCCTTTGCCGTGGCCTGCGGCAACACCTTCGTCTGCAAGCCCTCGGAACAGGTGCCCTTCAGCCAGAAGCTGATGTGGGAACTGGTCGACCAGTGCGACTTCCCCCCCGGCGTCCTGAACCTGGTCCAGGGCGGGCGCGATGTGGTCAATGCCCTGACCACGCACCCCCAGGTGGAGGGCGTTTCGTTTGTCGGCTCCAGCCCGGTGGCCCGCCATGTCTACCGGACAGCCGCGGAGCACGGCAAACGCGTCCAGGCCCTGGGCGGCGCCAAGAACTTCATCACGATCATGCCCGACGCGGACATGGAGGCGGCCCTTGATGCGGTCATGGCCTCGGCCTTTGGCTGTGCCGGCGAGCGCTGCCTGGCAGCCAGCATCGTAGTGCCCGTAGGCGGCTGCCACGAACAGGTGCGCAACGGCCTGAAGAAACGCATAGAGCGCATGGTCGTGGGTGACGGTAGCCGCAAGGGCGTGACCTTGGGCCCGCTCATCTCCGCCGCCGCCAAGGAACGCGTGCTCGGCATGATCGACCAAGGCATCGCCGAGGGTGCCGACCTGGTGGTCGACGGCCGCCAGACACGCATGCCCGCCCGTGGATTTTTCCTGGGAGCCACGCTCTTCGACAACGTCACCGACGAGATGACCATCGGACGCGACGAGATCTTCGGCCCGGTCCTCTCGATCATGCCGGCGGACTCCATCGAAACCGCCCTCGAGTACACCCGCCGGCAACCCCTGGCCAACGCCAGCTCGATCTTCACCACCAGCGGAGCCCACGGCCGCTTCTGGCGCTATGGCGTGGAGGCCAGCATGGTCGGCATCAACATCGGCGTCGCCGCACCCATGGCCTTCTTCGGCTTCGGCGGCTCCAAGGAGTCGTTCTTCGGCGACCTCAAGGCCCACGGACGTGAGGCCTATGACTTTTTCACCGACCGCAAGGTCGTCATCTCACGCTGGTAGGCCGCGCTTGTTGGCGCGGCCAGACCACCCACCACCCCACACCACCGAACACAAGGAATCACCGTGGCACGCATTGTCAAAGGCGGACTTATCCAGTGCGCCAATCCCCTCAACGATGAAACCCGTCCCGTGGCCGAAATCCAAGCGGCCGCCTTCGAAGCCCATCGGCCCCTGATCGACCAAGCCGCCGCAGAGGGAGTCCAAGTCCTCTGCCTGCAGGAAATCTTCAACGGGCCCTATTTCTGCCCCGGCCAGGATGCCCGCTGGTACGACGCCGCCGAGGCCGTACCCGGCCCCACGGTTGACGCCCTGACACCCATCGCCCGTGAAAACGAAATGGTGATCGTCGTGCCCATCTACGAGCGTGAGCAGGCCGGCGTCTACTACAACACAGCGGCGGTCATCGACGCCGACGGCACCTATTTGGGCAAGTACCGCAAGAACCACATCCCGCACACCTCTGGCTTCTGGGAAAAGTTCTTCTTCAAGCCGGGCAACTTGGGCTACCCGGTCTTCCAGACGCGCTACGCCAAGGTCGGCGTTTACATCTGCTATGACCGCCACTTCCCCGAAGGCGCCAGGCTGCTGGGCCTGAACGGCGCGGAGATCGTCTTCAACCCCTCAGCTACGGTGGCCGGCCTCTCCCAGTACCTGTGGAAACTGGAACAGCCTGCCCACGCCGTGGCCAATGGCTACTTCATGGGCTGCATCAACCGCGTGGGCACCGAGGCCCCTTGGAACATCGGCAAGTTCTACGGCTCTAGCTACTTTGTCGATCCCCGCGGCAACTTCCTGGCCGAAGCTTCGGAAGATGACAACGAGCTGATCACCGCCGACATGGACCTGGAAGTGATCGAGGAAGTCCGCCGCGTCTGGCAGTTTTATCGCGATCGTCGCCCGGAGACCTACGGCGACATGGTCGAGTTGCTCCCCTGACACCCGAAGCTGAAAGCACCCCATGGGCATACTCATCAAGAACGGAACACTTGTCACGGCCCTGGACACCTGGACTGGGGATCTGCGCTGTGTAGCTGGCTCGATCCAGGCCCTCGGCACGGACCTGGAGGCGGCCGCTGACGACACGGTCATCGATGCCTCGGGGCAATACGTGTTCCCCGGCGGGCTCGACCCCCATGTGCACATGGAACTGCCCTTCATGGGCACGATCTCAGCCGACGACTTCGAGACCGGCACCGCCGCTGGCGTGGCCGGCGGCACCACCAGCATCATCGACTTCGTAATCCCCGGGCGCGGCGACAGCCTGCTGGATGCCCTCGCCGCCTGGCATGCCAAGGCGGACAAGTCCGTGGCCGACTACGCCTTCCACATGGCGGTTACCTGGTGGGGCGACGAAACCGCCGAGTGGATGCGGCGCTGTGTCCAAGAGGAGGGCATCCCCTCCTTCAAGACTTTCATGGCCTACCGCGGCGCCATCGGCGTGGACGATCCGGAGTTGATCGAGATCATGAGATGCGCCCGCGAGCTGGACGGCCTCGTCACCGTCCACGCCGAACACGGGGACATGGTCGTCGATCTCCAGAACAAGCTGATGGCGGAGGGGCACAGCGCCCCCAAGTACCACGCCCGCTCGCGGCCTGCGCCCCTGGAGGGCGAAGCCACGGCCCGCGCCATCATGTTGGCGAGGATGACCCGCGAGCCCCTTTATGTGGTGCATGTAACCTGTGTCCAGGCCCTGAATGCCATCGCCGAGGCTAGAGGCCGAGGCCAGGCTGTCTACGGCGAAACATGTCCCCAGTACCTGTTGCTGGACGACAGCGTCTACGATCAACCGGACTTCGCCGGAGCGGCCTATGTCATGAGCCCGCCCATCAGACCCAAGGGCCACCAGGAGCCGCTCTGGGCCGCCCTGCGTTCTGGACTGCTACAGGTCGTGGCCACGGACCACTGTCCCTTCAACCAGGCCGGCCAAAAGGAAATGGGCAAGGACGACTTCCGCCTGATCCCCAACGGCGCGGCGGGCATCCAGCACCGCCTGGCCCTGCTCTACACCTATGGCGTTCTCGAAGGACGGCTGGACCTCAACCAGTTCGTGGACCTGACCTCCACGCGCGCCGCCAAGCTCTTCGGACTCTATCCCCGCAAGGGTTCCCTGACCGTCGGCGCCGACGCCGACATCGTCGTCTGGGATCCCGCCGCCAGCGGCACCATTTCCGCCAGCACCCACCACCATCGCTGCGACCGCAACATCTTCGAGGGCTTCGCCACCAAGGGCGCGCCGTCGACGGTGGTGGCCGGCGGCCGTATCCAGTTCCAGGACGGCGACCTGCGCGTGGAGCGCGGCGCCGGCCGTTACCTCAAGCGCACAACTACATGAGCACCCCCGAGAAGACTTCCCAGGAAGTTCGCGACGCACACAATAAGTACCTGTTCCCCTGCGTCGCCAACTACTACGCCGAACCGCTCGTCCTCTCCAGTGGCCAGGGGCGCCGCCTGACCGATCTCGACGGACGCCAGTACCTGGATTTCTTCGGCGGCATCCTGACGGTTTCCCTGGGTCATTGTGACGAACGCGTCAACGGCGCCGTGCAAACCCAGATGGAACGCCTGGGTCATGTCTCCACGCTCTACCCCACCATGCCCATCGTGGAACTGGCGGAGCGCATGGCGCGCATCACCCCGGGCAATCTGTCCAAGAGTTTCTTCACCGCCTCTGGCACCGAGGCCGACGAAACCGCCGTTTCCTTGGCCCAGGTGGCCACGGGTTCCATCGAGCTAATCGCCCTGCGCCACGGCTACTCCGGTCGCTCACTGCTCGCCCAAAGCCTGACTGCCCACGCGCCCTGGCGCGCCATCCCGACCCAGGTGGCCGGTATCAAGCACGCCCCAGCCCCCTATTGCTACCGCTGCCCGATGGGGGCCGAGTATCCCGCCTGCGATCTGCAGTGCGCGCGAGACCTGGAGGAGCTGATCCAAACCACCACCACTGGAAGTATCGCCGGCTTCTTGGCGGAGCCCATCCAGGGCGTTGGCGGTTTTGTCACACCACCTCTTGAGTACTTCCAGGTCGCCGTGGAAATCGTCCGCAAGCACGGCGGTCTGTTCATCTGCGACGAAGTCCAAACAGGCTTCGGCCGCACCGGCGGCAAGATGTTCGGCATCGAGCACTACGGCGTCGAGCCCGACATCATGACCATGGCCAAGGGCGTGGCCAACGGCCTGCCCCTGGGCGTGACCATCGCCACGCCGGAAGTGGCCGACGCCTTCCAGGCCCTGACCATCTCTACTTTCGGCGGCAACCCGCTCTCCTGCGCCGCCGCCAGCGCCACCTTGGCTGCCATCGAAGAGGACAACCTCGCCGACAACGCCGAGGTCCAGGGCGCGCGCCTGAGAGCCGGCCTCGAAGCTCTACAGGCCCGCCATCCGGTTCACATCGGCGACGTGCGTGGCCGCGGCCTGATGCAGGCCATTGAGATCGTGGTTGACGAAACCGCTGGCGATCGCACGCCCGACGCAGCCGCCACCGGGCGCCTGTTCGAGGAAGCCAAGACGCGCGGACTGCTGATCGGCAAGGGCGGCCTACACGGCAATATCTGTCGCATCGCCCCGGCCCTGACGGTCACCGCCGACGAAGTGGATGAAGCCCTGGCCACGCTGGCGGCCGCATGTGAAGCGGGCTTCGGCTCCTAGCGCAATGGTCGATCTCTCCATCACCGTTGACGGGATTCGTTTCCCCAACCCCTTCCTCTTGGGCTCCGGGCCTCCGGGCACCAACGGCAAGGTCATCCAGCGCTCCTTCGAGTTGGGCTGGGGCGGCGTGGTCTGCAAGACCATCAGCCTCGACAACGACAAGGTCCACAATACGGCGCCGCGCTACGGCAAGCTCAAGAGCCACGCAAACTCCAAGGAGGTCATCGGCTTTCAGAACATCGAGCTGATCAGCGATCGACCCTTCGAGCTCTGGCTCAGCGAACTGGCGGAATGCAAGGCCGCCTATCCAGAGCACGTCCTGATCGCTTCCATCATGGAAGAGATGAACAAGGACCGCTGGCAGGAGATCACCTGCCGCGTCCAAGACACCCGCGTCGACGCCCTGGAGCTGAACCTCTCCTGTCCCCATGGTCTGCCGGAACGGGCCATGGGTGCTGCCATGGGCCAGGATCCTGAGATCGTCTCGGAGGTCACCGGTTGGGTGAACGAAGTGGCGCGCATCCCCGTCTGGGCCAAGATGACGCCGAACATCACCGACATCACGCAGCCCTCGCTGGCCGCCGTAAACGCCGGAGCCGATGGCCTGGCCGCCATCAACACCATCCTGTGCGTCATCGGCATCAACCTCGACACGCTGCGGCCCATGCCCACGGTCGAGGGCCATTCCGTGCCCGGCGGCTATTCCGGGCCCGCCGTGCGCCCCATTGCCCTGCGCCAGGTGATGGAAATCGCCCGGGCCTGCCCGAATGCATCGGTCTCCGGCATGGGCGGCATCGAGTGCGCCGAGGATGCCATCCAGTTCATGCTCGTCGGCGCCCACACGGTGCAGATCTGCACCGGCGCCATGCTCAAGGGCTACGAGATGATCACTGAGCTGAAGGAGGGCTTGGCGGCCTTCTTGGAGCGGCACTCCTTCGCCTCAGTCGCGGACATCATCGGCCAGAGCCTGCCCTACTTCACCACCCACGCCGACTTGGTCGAGCGCCAGCGGGCCGCGCGCCGCGCCAAGGCCGGCCAATCCGGCCGCGATGAGATGTGGAGCGGCGACATCGCGGGCGAAACAAACTCACTGGTGACCGAGTAGCTGCCCCAATCACTCCGCCCGCAGAGCCTCCACCGGATCGAGGCCAGCGGCGCGTCGCGCGGGGAGCACGCCGGAGCAGAGGCCCGCCAGGGCGCTGGCCACGACGGCGGCGATGACATACTCCGGTGGGGTTTGCAGGGGCAAATCTGGAATCAGGCGGCGCAACAAGGCCCCGATGGCCGCGCCCAGGCCCACACCCGCCAGGCCGCCCAGCATGGAGAGCGCCACCGCCTCGGCCAGGAACAGGGCCAGGACCTGGCGCGAAGTGGCCCCCAGGGCGCGCAACAGCCCGATCTCGCCAGTGCGCTCGCCCACCGCGATCCACATCATGGTCAAAATGCCGATGATGCCCACCAAGAGGGAGATGCCGCCGATGCCGCCCACCGCCACGGTGATGACCCCCATCACATTCCCAAAGACCGAGAGCATGGCGTCTTGGGTGGTGATGGTGAAATCCTCGAAGCCGCGGTGGCGTTCGGTGAGAAGCGCGCGGATGTCCTCTTCAACCGCGTTCGTCAAACTGGCGTGGGCGAAGGTCAGGTCAATCTCAAAGAGCTCGTCCTGGTTGAACATGTCCATGGCGGTGGCCACGGGCACATAGGCGCAGTCGTCGAGGTCCTGGCCCAACAGACTGCCCTTGGGTTCCATGACACCGATCACACGCAGGCGCACGCCAGCGATACGCACGAACTTGCCCAGGGCGTTTTCGACTCCGAACAACTCGCGTTTCAGAGTGGGTCCGAGCACGACCACCGGATGCACGCGCCGTTCGTCGCCCTCCGGCAGGAAGCGCCCCTGTCCGACGCGGAACTGCCAGACCGCCGGCATGGAACTGGTCACTCCGTAGATGTAAACGCTGCGACCACGGGGGCCGGCCTCCACGCGCGCCATGCCGATGGAGAGCGGCACGACCTCCACCACGCCCGGCACGCGCCGGAGCGCCCGGGCATCGTCGAGGGTGAGCTTGTGTGTCGTTCCACCGAGCACCCCGGGCAGCCCCAGCGTTTCAGACTTGCCGGGGTTGATGGCCAGGATGTTGGTGCCGAACTGGGTGAACTGGGTCAGGATGTAGGCGCGCGTGCCCTCGCCGATGGAGGTCAGCAACATGACCGCCGTGATGCCGATGGCGATGCCCAGCACCGAGAGCATGGAGCGCAGGCGGTGGGCCAGGATGGCCGCCAGGCTCATGCGCCAGATTTCCAACAGGGGGGATGACATGGCGAGGATCTGCCCTTACCGGCGAGACATGGCGGCTATGGGGTCCAGCGCCGTGGCGCGGCGAGCGGGTAGGACGCCGAAGACGGCACCGACGACCAAAGAGGTGGTGAAGGCCGCGGCAATGGCCCAGGGCGGGGCGGCCAGGGGGAAGTCCGGCCACTTCCAGGTAAAGCCGCGTCCGAGCAAGAAGCCCAGACAAAGGCCCAGCAAGCCGCCGCTGCCGGAGAGCAATACGGCCTCTGTCAGAAAGACCGCCAGCACCTGGCGATTCTGTGCGCCCAGCGCCTTGAGGAGGCCCACCTCGCTGGTGCGTTCCGAGACAGAAACGAGCATCACATTCATGATGCCGATGCCAGCCACGGAGAGGGAGACGGCAGCGATGGCCGCCAGGGCGATGGTCAGGGCCAGGAGAATGCCAGAGAGTGCTCCGACGACGGAGTCTTGGGTCAGGACGGTGACATCTTCCTCACCGTGGCGTTCGGCCATGATGGCCAGGACGCGCTCTTCCGTGACTTCGCCGAGGCCCGGGCCGGCCAGTTGCAAGACGATGCGGAAAAGTGAGGAGCGATTGAAAAGCGCCATGGCCGTCGGCGTGGGGACCATCACTACCTCGTCCACGGCGATGCCCATTTGAGTGCCCTTGGAATCCAAGACGCCGATGACGCGCAGGCGAGAGTCCCCCACGCGAATCGGTTTTCCAACTGGATCCTGACCTGGGAAGAGTTCCTGGGCCACGGTGGAACCGAGAACGGCCACGGGCGCTCCACGGCCTTCATCCAGGGGCGGCAGGAAACGCCCCCGGTTCATGGTCAGTTGGCGGGCAGGCAGGAGTCCTTCCGTGGTTCCCAGAATCAACACCTGGCGACGGCGTTCGCGATTTGAAACCGTGTCCGTGCCCACCGCCACGGGCACGGCACGCAACACCGTGGGCAGGGCCGCGCCCAGGGCAGTCGCATCGGCCTGGGTCAGATCATTGGGTGCGCCACCGATTCCGGGCAGGCCCCCGGTGGTCTCAACTTTGCCGGGAATCACGATCAGCAAGTTGGACCCGATGGCCTCGAACTGCCCGGCCACATAGCGCAGGGCGCCCTCGCCCAGGGCCGTCAGGAGCACAACCGCCGCTACGCCGATGGTCACACCCGTCAAGCTAAGCAAACTGCGCAGGCGGTGGCGCAGGAGGGCCCCGGCGGCGAAACGGAAAGTATCTCGGGGACTCACCGGCCGCTTGGCCCTTCCCCTGCTGCGGCCAACTGCGCTCCGGTCAGGCGCTTGGCCACACGCCCGTCTTCGAGCAACAAGACGCGTTCGGCGCGGGCAGCCACCTTCGGATCGTGGGTCACCATGATGAGAGTCAGCCCCTGGCCGTGCAGTTTGTCGAGTAGTGCGAGGACCTGGGCCCCGGCGGCGGAATCCAAGTTGCCCGTGGGTTCATCCGCCAGCAGGATGCGAGGCGCGAGGATCGTGGCCCGGGCGATGGCCACCCGCTGACGCTGACCGCCGGAGAGTTCCGCCGGGCGGTGCTTGGCCCTTTCACTCAAACCCACGGCGGCCAAAGCCTCCGCCGAGCGCCGGGCGCGTTCCGCCTTGGGGACCCCGGCGAAAACCATTGGCACCTCTACATTCGCTTGGGCCGAAAGGCGCGGGATGAGGTGATAGGACTGGAAGATGAAGCCAAATGTATCGCGGCGGATTCGCGAGAGTTCATCGTCTGAGAAGCCATCCACTGCATGCCCTTCCAGGCTGTAAACACCGTCGGTGGGCCGGTCGAGACAACCGATCACATTCAAGAGGGTGGACTTGCCAGAACCAGAGGGTCCGATGAGCGCCACGAACTCCCCGGGGAGTACTTTTTCGCTGACGGAATCCAGAGCCCTCAGGGTCTCCCCACCCATGTGGTAGACACGGCTGATGCAATCTAGCTCGATCATGGATCGTTAGGGGGCAAGCTCCAAAGCCGCGGCGTCGCTGGAGATGCCCCCCCCTTCCTCCACGGCCAGCGCCCCGGCTTGGACTGCTGCCTGTCCCAGGGACGAAACAACCTGTTCACCTGGCTGCAAGCCTGATGTCACTTCGACCCAATCCCAGTTGCGCAAACCAACTTGCACTTCGCGCTCTTCCAGATACCCGTTCGCCAACATGAGTACGCGCCCGCCCTCCATCAGGCAGGCTGCGGGCAGGCGCGGGACACCTTCAACCTGCTCCAGGATCACTTCCACGTCCGCCGATGTTCCCGGCAGCAACTCGGCGGCAAATGTGGCATCTGTGAGTTCCACCTCGATCTCCACGGTTCTGTTTTGAGCTTCGTAATCGAGCACAAAGGGAGCCACGCGCCCCACTCGACCGGCGAAGGAACGGTGGGGATAGGGATCGAGGGTTACGCGCACCAATTGGCCGGCGTGGATCACGGCCGAGTCAACCTCATCCATTGGGGCACTGATGTAGATGGAGTTCGTGTCGATCAAGTCAATGGCCGCCGGCACCGGCATCAGGGGCGGAGCTGGTGTCACCCACTCCCCTTCCTCAACCGCAACCAGGGCCAAAACGCCATCAAAGGGCGCGAAGAGCTGGGTCTTCTCCAACTCGGCACGCGTCACCTGGATCGCCGACTCCGCCGCCAAGGCCTGGGCCTGGGCCGTGGTGCAGGCAGCCAGGGCCGCCTCGTGGGCACTTTCCAAGCGATCCAAGAGATCATCCGAGATCAACTGTTCGCTTGCCAACACTCGATTGCGCGCCAACTCTCGTTCCGTGCGACGGGCATGAACACAGGCCTGGTCGCGCTGGGCCTGGGCTGCCTCAGCTTGACGCTCGGCTTGAGCTAGTAGCGCAGCGGGCAGGGCATCGTCGAGACGCACGAGCAGCTCTCCGGTGATGACCCGCTCACCGGCAGCATGGGGCACTGACACGACGCGCCCCGAAGCTTCGGGCGAGAGGCTCACCCTGCGCCGGGCGCGCACCGTCCCTGCGCGCGAATTGGTCACCGTCGACTCCACCGTCCCCACTTCCACGGCCGTGAGCCTCACCGCTACCGGCGCTTTCCGCAGGGCCTCCTTTCCATACCAGACCATCGCCGCAACAGCACCTAGCCCAACAACCCAACGCAGCACTCGAGTAGACATGTGGATATGGTAGCCCCCGAGCCACACCAAACTCCCAGCGGAAATCGGTTTCAGCGCCCTGTTCAGGGCGCGACTTGGAGGCTCCGGGAGCAAGCAGCTAGAAGCCCCTTGGCGAACTCCATACTACGGCGCAGCCCTCGACTCCGGTGGCGGCGTCAGGCTCGTCGCCGGTGGCCGCGCCTCGCGACGGGGCTTTTTCAGCGGACTCCTAGTGCGACCAGCTCGTCAGACCGCGCTCCTCCCGGGTGCCTGGAATCGTGTTGTCCAAGGCCAGGGCAACCACAGCCCCAATGGCCATGCCGGTGTTGCCCAGGGTGTTGACTATGTTCGCCAGCCAAGTCGGCCCGCCGTTGAGGGGATTGCTCGCGAAGTACTCGGGCACCGAAAGACCCATGAAGAGTGCAAAGCCCACAATGAACAGGTTGCGGGCCGAGTTCAGGTCCACGAACTGCAGGTTGGAGAGACCCACAGAAGTGATCATGCCAAACATGGCGCAGTACATTCCGCCTACAATTGGTTGCGGGATGGTGGTGAAGAGCGCACCGAACTTCCCGAAAACCGCCAAGCACAGCATGATCACCGCGCCGAGTTGCACGACGCGACGAGAACCGACTCGCGTCAAACCGATGGCGCCGATGTTTTCCGAATAGGAGGTCGTGCCGTTGCCCGTGCCGAAGGCTCCGGCGATCAGACAACCGACACCCTCCATGCCGATGCCACGGCTGACGACCTTGGCGTCCGGTGTCGGCGCGCCGGAGAGGCGCGCGCAGGCGTAGTAATCCCCCACCGATTCGACGATGGAGGCCAGGTAGCCCGCCAGCATCCCCACCAGGGCCGCGCCTCCAAATACCGGCAAACCCCACTGGAATGGGTAGGGCACGCGCAACAGAGGTGCGCTCTCCACATTGGCCAGAGACACATGGGCTGGATGCCCGGCGGGGAACACACCGGCGGCTGTCAAGACTCCAGCGCAACCCCACGCAATCAGGATGGCCAGCATGATTGGGAAGAGCTCGAAGGCGCGGTGGGTCCGGCGCATGTACTGGCTGAACAGGATAATGAGCCCGATGGTCAACCCACCCAGTCCCCAGTGGGTACCCGCCACCGGCGCTCCAAACTTGAAAAGGGCCAGACCGATGAGGGCAATGGTTGGGGCGATGGTAATGGGCCCCACAAAGCGCAGCAGGCGCGCGACGATGCCGGAGTAGCCGATGACGATTTCGCACAGGGCTCCCAGGATGATCGCCCCCTGGACATGTTGCATACGTACTTCCCAACCGACGCTGGCCAGGGAAGCCATGCCGCAGATAGCGAAGGCCGGTGCCAGAAACGAGAAGGTGCCGCCTTGGATCAACGGCAGACGGTTGCCCCAGGTGGTCTGCAACAAGGTCGTGATGCCCGAAACGAAAAACATGGTGCCGATCAGGAGCCCGATGGCTGCCGGGTCGTCGCCCATGCCGAGCTTGTCCGCCATGAGCAGGGGAATCGCCACGGTGGACCCGAACATCGTCAGGTAATGCTGGAAGCCCAGGGCCAGGGCCTCGGCCAGGGGCGGGCGGTCATCGATGCCGTAGAGCAAATTGCCCTTCATGGTTTTTNTGTATGGGGATCTTGGNGGCCNGCGGTGCGGCGCACCTAGGAGTCCGTTGAANCAACTCCCTACTGCGGCTTTGCCACCGNCGGCGATGCGGCGTCAGGCTCGCCGAGCCGTGCGGAGCGGCCCTACAGGGCCGCTTNCGCCGTCTCGCCTTCGCCTTCCTTGCNTCGNCGCNGNTGNCTTCGCCTCGCGACGGAACTTTTTCAACGGACTCCTGGATGGGGTAGACTTGTACCTGCTATCGGTAGCTCCCACGTAATGAAGGACAGATTCATGGAACAAGCCCTGGTGGAGGCGCGCCTGGGGCTGGCGGAAGGCGGCATTCCCATCGGCTCCGTCCTGGTACTCGACGGCGAGATCATCGGCCGCGGGCACAACCGCCGCGTACAAAAGGGCAGCGCCGTCTTGCACGCGGAAATGGACTGCCTGGAAAACGCTGGCCGCCTGTGCGCCGCCGACTACCGACGCGCCACCCTCTACTCCCCCCTCTCCCCCTGCGACATGTGCAGCGGCGCAATCCTGCTCTACGGCATTCCCCGCGTCATCGTCGGCGAGAACCGCACGTTCCAGGGGCCGGAGGAGTACCTGCGCCAGCGCGGCGTGCAGCTCGAGATCCTTGATGATGCAGAGTGCAGGGCACTGATGGAGGCTTTTATCAACGCCCATCCGGAACTCTGGAACGAGGACATCGGCACCTAGCGCTCGCGAGCCTCGGCCTGGGCGAGTATTTGCCTTCAAGCGGTAGCCGAATCGCCGTCCTTTTGGAATGATCCCGCCGATGAGCACCCCCCGTCAAATGCGCAAACTACACAGGATTGGCGCGGCCGTGGCCGCCCTCCCGATCCTGATCGTGGTGGTTTCAGGCCTCTTCCTGCAGGTCAAGAAGCAGTTTGCCTGGATCCAGCCACCGACGGTGGGAAGCGCTGGCGGCGACCTGGCCCTGGGGTTCGCCGAAACCCTCGCCATCGCCAAGGGGATTCCCGAACTGGAGATTACATCCTGGGATGATGTGGACCGCATCGATGTGCGCCCGAGCAAGGGCCTGCTCAAGGTGCGCTCGACGAATCGCTGGGAGGTGCAGCTAGATGGTGCCACCGGCGATGTACTACAGATCGCCTACCGCCGCTCGGATTTCTTCGAGGAGCTGCACGACGGTTCGTGGTTTCACAACAATGTGAAGCTCTACCTGTTCCTGCCCGCCGCCCTAATCCTCTTCGTGCTCTGGCTCACTGGCGTCTATCTTTTCCTATTGCCCTATTCCGTCAAACGCCAGAAGGCAAAGCGCCTGGGCGCGCGCGATTAGGACATCATGGTAGATCCCGGAGAACAGGAACCTGAGGCGGCACTCTCCCGCCAGGAATGGGACGCGCGGCCAGGCTCCAAATGGCGCGGCGTTGTTTTTGGGCTGCCGGTCATGTTGTTTTTTCTGCTGGGAGCCTCCCTGGTGGGCCTCGGAGCGCTGCTTTTTCCCGGTGCCTTCCGCCGCTCCGGCCACCGTTGGCTGCGCATCCTGGGCCGCCTACCCCTGATCGCCCTGGGCATCCGCGTAGAAGCCCACGGGCTCGAGCACCGCGACCTGCCAGGGCCGAAGATCGTCCTCTTCAATCATGTCTCCCTGCTGGATTTGATGACCGTCGCCAGCGTCTGCCCCCCGGGCATCGTGGTCATCTACAAGAAGGAGCTGGAGCGCGTGCCCGGCCTCGGCTGGGGGCTGCGCTGGACTGGCATGATTCCAGTTGATCGTTCTGATCACGAACAAGCCATCAAGAGCGTGCATCGAGCGCATGCGCGCCTGAGCGAAACCCGCGGCACGCTGCTGATGGCCCCCGAAGGAACTCGCTCCCGCGCCGGCGGCCTACAACGCTTCAAGCTCGGCGCCTTTCATGTGGCCGCCAATATGCAGATCCCGATCATCGCTCTGGTGCAACGGGGCATCCCCGACCTGCTCCCCATGGGCAGCTTCCTGGCACGCAGCGGTCGGGTGCGCATCGACTATTTGCCGCCGGTGGACACCTCCGCCTGGTCCGTGGAAACCGTGCGCGAACACGCCGACGAAGTGCGCGAACTCTATCTCCAGTATCTGAAGCCGGCGCCCCCGCGCCCCCCTAAAACTCGGCCCTAGGGGGCCGTAGGGGCCTTTTCTGCTTGCATCGCGGCCACGCCTCGCTAGAATCCGCGCCCCCCATTTTCGCGCTGCTCACAGGGAGCGCCGCCCCCCGTAGGCCGGCCCCATCCCCAACCCTTTCCCACGCCAAAAAGATGATCGAGATCCGGGAGCTGTCCAAGCACTTCGGCGCCATCAAGGCCGTTGACAACATCTCATTCCAGGTAGAACGCGGAGAAGTCCTAGGCTTCCTCGGGCCCAACGGTGCGGGCAAGTCCACCACCATGAAAATGGTCACGGGCTTTTTGGCCCCGAGCTCCGGAGGAGTCTCCGTCTGCGGCTTTGATGTGGCCACGGATTCCATCGCCGCCAAGGCTTGCATCGGCTATCTCCCGGAAGGCGCCCCGCTCTACGGCGACATGACTCCGCGCGCGCTGCTGCATTTCGTCAGCGAAGTGCGTGGGCTGGATGCCGCGCGTCGGGCGGAACGAGTCGCCGAAGTGACACGCCTGGTGCAACTCGAAGGAGTGCTTGACCAACGCATCGAGACGCTCTCCAAGGGCTTCAAGCGGCGCGTCGGCATCGCCCAGGCCATCGTCCACGACCCCGAGGTGCTGGTCCTCGACGAGCCCACTGACGGCCTTGACCCCAACCAGAAGCATGAAGTGCGCAAGCTGATCCGGGACATGGCCCAGGACAAGGTCATTGTCCTCTCCACCCACATCCTCGAAGAGGTCGAGGCCGTCTGCAGCCGCGCCATCATCATCTCCCAAGGCCGCCTGTGCTTTGATGGCACTCCGGCTGAATTGGAAGCCCGCTCACACCGCCACAACGCCATCTCCCTGGCTCTGCACATCGCCGGCGACAACGAAGTACAGGCCGCCCTCTCCGCCGTCGACGGTGTAGAGCATGTAGAGGCCACGGGCAACGACACCGAGGGCATGAGCTCCTGGTGGATTTACCCCGCAGAAGGATCTGCGGTCCTCAGCAACCTGAGCAGCCTCTTCCACGAACGCAACTGGGAGGTTGATCACCTTTCAGTGGAACGCGGCCGCCTGGACGAAGTCTTCCGCGACATCACGACCGGGAGCGCACGCTAAATGGGCATCACCAAATCAATCATCAAGCGCGAACTGTCCGGCTACTTCGCCACGCCCGTCGCCTATGTATTCATCGTCGTCTTCCTGTTCTTGACAGGCATCTTCACCTTCTACATGGGGAGCTTCTTCGAACGCGGACAGGCGGACCTCCAGCCCTTCTTCTCGTTCCATCCCTGGCTGTACCTGTTCCTGATCCCGGCCATCTCCATGCGCCTGTGGGCGGAGGAACGCAAGAGCGGCACCATCGAACTGCTCATGACCCTACCCATCTCCGTCACCCAGGCGGTTATCGGTAAGTTCTTGGCGGCCTGGGCCTTCACCGCCGTGGCCTTGGCCCTGACGTTTCCCGTCTGGATCACCGTCAACTACCTCGGAGACCCGGACAACGGCACGGTTCTGGCCGGTTACCTTGGCTCGCTGCTAATGGCCGGCGCGTTCCTGGCCATCGGCTCGTGCGTCTCTGCAATCACGCGCAACCAGGTAATCGCCTTTGTCATCAGCGTCGTCATTTGCCTGGGATTCATCCTGGCCGGCTTCGCCCCGGTGCTCGACTTCTTCGCCAGTTGGGCGCCGCAAGTAATCGTCGAGACGGTTAGCTCTTTCAGCTTCCTGACCCACTTCAACGCCGTTAGTCGCGGAGTCATCGACCTGCGCGACCTGGCCTTCTTCGCCTCCCTGATCGGTTGCTTCCTTTTTGTGAATGCGCTGGTCATCGACCTCAAGAAAGCCGACTGAGGACGTTCAATGAACAAGACCAAGCTATCACTCCAGGGCATCATCATTGCCGTCGCCCTCTTCTTCGCGGTCAACATCCTGGCCGCCCGTTTCCTGAAGTCCGCTCGCCTGGACCTGACGGAAAGCGGCCTCTACACCCTATCTGAGGGCTCCCGCAACATCCTCGATGACTTGGCGGAGCCCATCACTCTGCGCTACTACTTCTCGCGCCACTTGGCCACCGATGTGGGAGATCTAGCAGACTACGGTCGGCGCGTGCGCGAGTTGTTGGAGGAATACGAGGCGCGCGCTGGCGGCATGCTGACCCTTGAGGTAATCGACCCAGAGCCCTTCTCCGAAGACGAGGACCGCGCTGTTGGCTTCGGCCTGCAAGGTGTGCCCATAAACCAGGCTGGCGAGACGCTCTACTTCGGCTTGGCAGGGACCAATAGCATCGACGATGAAGAGGTCGTGCCGTTCTTCCAAATGCGGCGCGAACGCTTTCTGGAGTACGACTTGACGCGCCTGGTGCACACCCTTGGCAACCCATCACGGACCGTGGTGGGACTGTTGAGCTCCCTGCCCGTGCGCGGCGCGCCCTTCAACCCCATGGCTCCCAACCAACCGGCTCAGCCCTGGTTCATCGTCGAGCACCTCGACCAGCTCTACGAGCTGCGCGATGTCGACACCGGCACTACCGCCATCGCCGATGACATTGATGTTCTGCTGCTGATGCACCCCAGGGAACTCTCAGAGCACACGCTATATGCCATTGACCAGTTCGTGCTGGCCGGGGGACGACTAATCGCATTCCACGATCCCCATTGCGAGGCACAGGCAGTGCCCCAAGACCCCCAAAACCCGCTCTCGGCCATGGTCGCCGACAGAGCGTCCAACCTCGGCCCGCTGCTGGCGGCTTGGGGCGTAGAGATCGAGGGCGAACAACTCGTAGGTGATCGCGACTGCGCCCAGCGTGTCGGCTACCAAAACCAAGCCGTGGACTATGTGCTGTGGATGGCCCTGGGCGAAGAGAATCTCGACGGGAACAATCCGATGACGGCGGACCTGTCTCAAATCAACATAGCCACGGCCGGCTCAATCACGGCCCTGACTGGGGCGACAACCGAGCTTGAGCCCTTGCTCTCCACCGGCCCCGCAGCGGCTACCTTCGAACGCCTGCAGGCCACCATGGGGCCCGACCCCACGCGCCTCTTGGACAGCTACATCCCCTTGGGCGAAGCCCAGGTCTTGGCAGCGCGCATCAGCGGCCCGTCCGCCACGGCCTACCCCGACGGTCGCCCCGCGGCCGCCGAAGGCGCTGACGCAACTGACCCTGCACAGCAAGCTGAACACCTCGCGGCCTCCGTTGAGGACATTCAGGTATTGCTGATCGCGGACGCCGACCTGCTCGCCGATCGCTGGTGGGTCAACCTCTCTAACTTCTTTGGCATGCGCATGGCTCAGCCAACGGCCAACAATGGAGACCTAGTTGCCAACGCCGTCGAAAACCTCTCCGGTTCCAGCGACCTGATCAGCCTGCGTAGTCGCGGCAAGTTCAGCCGCCCCTTCGACCGCGTCAATGACATGCGCCGAGCTGCCGAAGACAAACACCGGGCCAAACAACAGGAACTGGAAGCCAAGCTCAAGGACACCGAGCGCAAACTGACGGAACTCCAGGGCGAGCAAGGCGGCGGCGTCATCCTGAGTGCCGAAGCCCAACAGGCCATCCAGAGCTTCCGCGCAGAGCGCACGGCAATCGCCAAGCAGTTGCGTGAAGTCAAACACCAACTGATCAAGGACATCGAAAGCCTGGGCGGCAAACTCAAAGTCCTCCATATCGGCATACTGCCCCTGCTCGTGGGCCTGATCGCCGTGGGCCTCGGCCTGCGTGGCGCCAAGAAAGCCAACTGAGTCATGAATAAGAAAACCCTCTCCATGGCCACCTTGCTGGCCATCGCCCTGCTGGCCTTGGCCTTGATGAAAGGCGAGCCAGGCAATTCCCCCGAAGCCGCAACCGCCGCCTGTGCCCTTTTTCCCGACCTGCTCGAAGACCTGAACGACGCAGACTCCATTGAGATCACACAGGGCGAGGACAGTTTGCGTATCGAGCGCAATGGCAACACCTGGGGCCTGGCCAGCAAGCACGGCTACCCGGCCAAACTGGAGAGCGTGCGCAAGGCCCTCGTCGGCCTTGCGCGCCTCACGGTCCTCGATGCCAAGACCTCCAAGCCTGAGCTCTACAGCCGCCTGGGAGTGCAGGACCCCGGCCCGGGCAATGCAGACGGGCGCCGCATAGCCATTGGCAACGCCGACGCAATCCTGGCGGATCTGATAGTCGGCAAGCGCCGCGAAGGCGCCGGCAAGGCATCTCATTTCGTGCGTCGCGCCGACGAAGCCGAGTCCTACCTGGTGGCGGGCGACCTCGACTTCTCGATTGATGAAACAACCTGGCTGGACAAACAGGTTCTCAAGGTCGCCGGCGATCGCATCCAGTCCGTACGCGTCTCCCATGCCGACGGCGAACTATTGCTGGTCGACAAGAGCGAGGAAGGGCAAAAGAACTACGACGTGCAGGGCGTGCCTGAAGGCTCAACCCTGCGTTACGAGACGATTGCCAACGCAATGGGTACGGCTCTCAACTACCTGAACTTCACTGATGTATTGCCCGCAGCTGAACTCTCCGCCGAACCAACCGTCGAGGCGGAATCTACTTACACCTGCTTCGACGGCCTGACCGTTGTCGTCGAGACATTCACCATTGACGAGAAGCCCTTTGCGCGCTTCCACGCTGCCGTTTCAGACGCACCTTCCTCCAGCTTCGATGTCCCGCAAGTGCTAGAAGTGCCGGACGGGGACGAAACTGCCCCCGCGGCACCGGCGCGCGACTTGGCGGCCCTTGAGCAAGAAGCCGCCGCCATCCAAGCCAAGGTCGGCCCCTGGGTCTACGAGATCTCCCCCTACACACGCGACATCTTCGCGCGCCGCATGGCGGACCTCGTCAATGCACCAGTGGTGGATGAGGACACCGTGGAGATTCCCTCACCCCCGGCGCCTGGGACGGTCCCTCCCAGCGTCCCGCCTGCTCCAGAGGTCCCGACCCCACCCCTGCCGAGTGACGAAGGCTAGCTAGGAGTCCGTTGAAAAAGCCCCGTCGCGAGGCATAGCCACCGTCGACAAGGCAAGGAAGGCGAGACGGCGGAAGCGGCCTGTTGGGCCGCTGAGCACGGCGCGTAAGCCTGACGCAGCCGCTGGCGAAGCCGTGGTAGGGAGTTTAGCAACGGGCTGCTAGAGCCTGATCACGGGCTAGAGGAGTCCGGCTAACTAGCGCCCGCCGCGGTCTCCACTGCCTCCACTGCCTCCGTCCTGGTTGCCGCGGCCGCCACTGCGTCCGCCAAACATCCCGCCAAAACCCTGGCTGTTCTGATAGTCGGTGTACTTGGCCATCTGATCCACGGACAACACCTCCGCCAGGGCGGCATTTGAGGTGTCGCGCACTTCGCGCATGGAGGTGCGCATACTGCCCCAGTCTCCTATTTCACGGGCCTTGGCAATGGCCTCGCTGCGGGCCAGGCGTTCGTCGCTCAAGATCGTGCGCATGGAGTTGACCTGGTTACCATAGAGCCCCAAGCGCTCCGTGAGTTCCACCAAGCGCTCTTCCAGGCGGTCCGCCTCCGCATCATCTCGCCGCTGGTCGCGCTCCCGTTGCTCCCGGTCCTCAATGTCAGCCAGGATGGCGCCCACCTGATCTTGGAACTGCTGTGAGGCCAAGACACTCATGACCTCAGGTGACGAGTTGAACGAGGACCCGCCAGAGGCGGCGACCGCTTCTCCACCTGCCCCATCCTGAAGGGCTGTGCGGTCAGATGCTCTCGGGCGCAACTCCAAATCCGCCAAGCGCGTGGCGATGCCGTCCACCGCACTGGCTAAATCAACAATGCGCTGATCTAGCGCGCCGAGATCGGCCCCGGACTCCACACTTAGTGCTGGGGTTTGCTCGCCGCCCAACAACGATGCTCCCATAATGCCGCCCAGAAGACCGGCTCCAAGCCCAATGACAATGCCCGCCAGATGTGATGAACTCATAACCCCTAGCCCTCACTCTCTTCTAATGAAAGGGATGCCGTGTAGGTGAAGCTGCCTTCTTGAGTACTCCTCATACTGAAGTCGCCGCGCTCGGAGGAACGCTCCATGCTGCGCTCCGTGGCCACATCACCTTCTATTTCGAGCAGCACCGGTCGGCCCTCCTCAAGGCAGAACAACAGACGCCCTTCAAGCTCAATATCATAGGTGGACTCCACTGGTGCCGCCGCCACCAAGGCACCGCCGAAGACGCCACCTCGGCCATATCGGCCACCCCCCATCATCCTTTCCTCACGCTCGCCAGAGGCTTCTAACTCCAGCTCGATCAGGACACAGATCAAACCGTTGTACTCCTCCTCCATGCTTTCAAGGGTTGCCGTACCCTCCCAATCTGCTTCAACCAACAGCCCGAATGCCGAACTCCCCCGCCCCCCGCGCCGGCGTCCTTCTCCCTCCATACCACCGCCACTCTCGCGGGGAAACAAAGCCGACTCCAGGTCGAGACCCAAAGCCCGCAGCACTGCATCCGCCTCCAGGTCCCAGGAATCATCAACTTCCAGTTCGCCTTCCGGCAGGAAGGCATCAAATGCCAGCTCCAAGCGCAGGCCTTCGAGCAGCTCATCATCATCGACGCTTCCGGCTTCCACCTCGGTCTCGACCTCACCCCCATCCTCGCTCACAAGCAGCACGGTCACGCCAGCGAGAGGACCACTGGCCTCGTCCACCATGTCCTCCTCGCCCATGGTGCGTATGGACTCCTTCTCAACGGTCTCAAACTCCCGACGCACCTCCGTCGGACGGCCATCGTCATCTGCCAGGACCGTATCGATGACGGTGATCATCCGCACCTCCTCCGAAGCCTGGCCCCCCATTCCCCCGCGCTCCACGGGCTCGCCATCGATGCTCATCTCGAAGGAAGTGGTCTCCATTTCGAGGCCCGTCTCCACTTCAATCCGCAGACTGCGGCGCTGGGTGTAGTCGGTGGACAGGCTCGGGGCCAAAAACAGCGGGCCGAGAACACAGGGAGCAATGATTCTGATCAATGACATGGGGGGGCTCACAAACACATCGGGGGGGGGGGTAGGCAGCTTTGTAGCTGGCTCGGCAGCGCGGGGCTGGCGAGGGCATTCTAACAACTTATTAATAAGGTTGCTTTGGTTTTCTAGCGCGCGCCCGGGCACGCGTTAATCGCCCTGGCGCCCCCCCAGGGCCACTATTCGGGGAACATACCATTCGCCCGCGGGGTCTAACCCGGATAGACAGAATCCAGGAGGGGCCATATCCTGGAAACTAGGTGGGATAGAGTATTGGAGGGCTTCCCCCCCAAATTCCCACCTCCAACCCGATTGCCACCATGATTCCGTGCTCCGACCAGCTCCGCTGGCTGGCCCCCCGCGTTCCGCGGGGCTTGGCCCCCGCCATATTCGGCCTGGCCCTGGCCCTCCTTTGGGCCACTCCCGCCAGGGCCCAAAGCCAAATCCACGGCCTGGTGGGCACGGACCACCACGGGGGCTTCGGCTGGTCCATTGCGAGCTCCGCCGACCTGAACAGCGACGGGGTCGGCGACTTCATCATCGGCGCCCCGGCCGAGGACAACGCCGCCGGTGGCCTCAATGCTGGCAATGTCTACCTAGTCTCGGGACTGGATGGCAACATCCTCGCAGTTCTTCCCGGTACGCAACCCAACCAGGAGGCTGGCTTCAGTGTCCGCGGCCTGGATGATGTCACTGGCAGCGGCATCCATGAAGTGCTCGTGGGCTCACCTGGTGCTGACAGAGTCCTCATTCAGTCTATTGACGGCACTGTCGTGAGAGTTCTCGCCGGGCAACCGGGGTCGCGCTTTGGTTCATCAGTGGCATCGATTGGCGATCAGAACGGAGATGGCTTCCGAGATGTCCTGGTGGGGGCACCCTTTCATTTTTCCGGCCCCGCCGGGATCACGGGCGCCGTCTTCATGTTCTGTGGGGCTACGGGCATGCCCCTCGGGGACATCACCCCCCCGGCCCCGGATGGCCAGTTCGGTTTTTGCGTCGCCCCGGCGGGAGACCACGATGGCGATTCTGTCCCAGACATAATTGTCGGCTCACCTGACCTGGGCGGCACCGCTGGCGCCGTCTTCGTCTTCAAAGGTGGCGCCCCCCTTCAAGGCACAATTCTTGAGCAGGCGATTGGCGCCACACCGGGAGACGCCCTCGGCGCCTCGGTCTCCAGGCTCAATGACATTAGCGGAGATGGCGTTCCAGAGGTCCTCGCGGGAGCCCCTGGCAGTGGCGGAGGCAAAGGCAAGGTCGTCACTTTCTCTGGCTCTGGCATGGCCATGCTGAGCAGCTTTACTGATAGCACGGCATTGGCATTGGGCGCATCTGTCGCGGGCACCGAGGATCTCGATGGCGATGGACTGGATGACTACATTACCGGCGCGCCAAATACCCCACTTGGCAATGACCCCGCTGCCGGGCGCATGTATGTGATTTCTGGCGCGACCGCCAGCCCGATTTACAAACGCAATGGCCGTGGCCCACAGGACCTCTTTGGATTCTCTGTTGCCAAAGGTCGCGACTACAATGGAGACGGCTTCGATGATGTCCTCGTCGGCGCACCCCATGCCTCAGCCGGCCAGGGCGTGTCATTGGGCGACGAGGGGCGCGGCGATGCCTACTCGGGCTTTGATGACTGCAACAACAACGGCATCCCCGATGGCCTGGAGCTAGGATCTGATTGCAACTCCAATGGAATCCTCGACGAGTGCGAAGAGGACTGCAACGGCAATGCGAAGCCGGATGAGTGTGATCTGGCGGACGGCACCAGCAGCGACGACAACGGCAATGGCATCCCAGATGACTGCGAGTGTACAGAATCCAACACCTGTAGCACGTCACCCAACTCTTCTGGCAGCGGAAGCATCATGTCATCCTCTGGCACCAAGAGCATTGCCGCCAACGACCTGACGCTGGTAGCCACCGGTGCGACTCCGACCAACTTTGGCATCTTCTTCTACGGCTCCAGCTCCATCCAGGCCCCCCTGGGCAACGGCTTCCTGTGCGTTGGCAGCCCCCAATACCGACTCCCGGTTATTTCAGCCGACGCTAGTGGCACGGCCAGTTACCTCCTCGACAACACCGCGCCGCCTTCGAGCGGTGGCTTGGTCACGGCATTCTCAACCTGGTACTTCCAGTACTGGTACCGCGACCCAACCGGCGGTGGAGCAGCCTACAACTTCTCAGACAGCCTGAAAGCGGCCTTCTGCCCCTGATGGGCCAACGCCGCAGACCCCGCTTGTGCGGTCCGGCGCGCACTCCAGCTACCTAGGAGTCCAGCAAGGCCTGATAGCGCGCCACCTGCTCCGGCTTGTGAACGCGTTCAAAGTGCTCGATGAGCCAGGTCAGACTTGCCCGGGTACTCTCGGCATCGGCCGGGTCGGCATTCTCCAGCCCGGCATAGCCATCTAGCAACAGCCTTTCCGCCGGCCCGACCTGTCCCAACAGATCCAGACAATGCCCCAGCAGGGCAAGGTTGCGGGCGAGCCTCCAATGGCTGTCGGGAAACACCCGCGCCAGGGGTTCTTCCAAGCCGGCGAGCATGTCCCGCGCCCCCTCCAGCGAGTCGGTGTGGATCAACTGATCCGCCAGGTAGACATCGGATATCGTCGCCAGGTAGCTGCCCTCGCCCAACTCCTCCAGGGCAACTTGACGAGCCACCTCCAGGGCCTCGCGGCTCTCCCCGTGTCGATCGACCGATCCGTAAAACAGGCCGAGGCGATGCAGGGCATTGATGTAATCGACCATGCCGCGCTTGCCTGAGGCCGAGCGCAGAGCACGGCGTTGGTCAACGCCCGCCAGCAGCAACTCCTCGGCCTCCACGGCCTCTCCCACCGCCGCCAACAGCAACGCCAACCTGTCAGCGGCCAACATGCTCCCCGCATGTTGCGCCCCGTTTTCCGCCAGCAGCAAACGGTGCAGCTGGCGAGCCCACTGCACAGCTTCTGTTCCGCGCTCGGCGAGATCGAGTGTGTCAATCAAGGTGTGCGTGGCGGCCACCGTCTGTGGAGCCAACGCTCCCAGTGTCTCGCTGCGAATGGCCACAACCCGTTCGAGCAATGCCGCTGATTCCGCCAAATGTCCCTGGCGACGCAGGACCTGAGCCAGACTCCCCATGGCCAGCAGGGTGCCCGGTCCGTCGCCTTTCTCCGCGGCCCGCCTGCGTTCCACGACTTGACGACTGATGGCCACTTCCCGCTCAAGCAGGTCATTTGCTTCGCGCATGCGCCCCTGCTTGCGCAAGACACCGGCCAGTCCGCGCAGGGCAATGACAGAGCCCGCATCCTCCTCGCCATGGGTCGCCACGCGCGCCTCCAGATTGCGGCGATACTCATCCTCCGCTGCCACCCAGGAACGTCGCGCCTCAAGCACCGAGGCCAAATCACGCCGCGAGGACAGCGTGGCGCGATGATCCGGACCCAAGAGCAGCGTGCGGATGTCCAGGGCCTCGCGGTAGAACCGTTCGGCCTCCGAATGCTCACCCTGATCTTCCTGTAATCTACCCAGCAGCGTCAGACAGGCGGCCGTATCCCGCTGGTTGTGCCCCACGGTTTCCTCCAGCACCTCCAAGGCCGACAGGACGATGGGCATGGCACGCACATCGAGCCCCATTCCGCGGTAGATGCCGCCGATTGTGTAAAGCAGCATCGCCTGAATCTCCGGTTGGGACTTCAGGTCGCGGTCGATCATGTCCACCGCTTGGTCCATGGCGTCCACCAACCGCACTGCCGCACCTTCCTGACTCGGCAGAGCCTTCGACCACATTTGTGTCAGCAACTCAGTCACACGCCGCGCCTTGTCGGCTTCGTCCTCGGCGGCCAACTTCGCATGATGTTCCAGTTCCTGGCTTTCCTGAGCCGCGAACATGGCGCGCGTGGTACTAGCGATCCCTGCCAATAGCGTGAGAAGTATCAAGCTCGCCGCGGCCACGCCAAAGCGATGCCTTCTGACAAACTTGCGCGCCACATAAATACGGCTCGGAGGGCCGGCCACCAGTGGCTCGTGAGCCAAAAAGCGGCGCATATCTGCCGCCAGTTCATTGGCGCCGGCATAGCGCCGCTCACGGTCCTTCTCCACCGCTCGCAAAACGATCCAGTCCAACTCGCGGGGAAGTTGCTGGTCGAAATGGCTTGGGGGCCGAGGTTCGTGATTGGTAATTGCCAGAGCGGCCTCCACCACAGGCCGGCCGGAGATGTCGATGGGTGCTCGTCCGCACAGTAGCTCACAAAGCAAGACCCCCAGGGCGTAGACGTCAATGCGCGTATCGACATTCTCCGGATCCGCCGCGAGCTGCTCCGGGCTCATGTATTGCCAGGTTCCAATTATTTGGCCAACCTCGGTTTGCGGGCTGGCCCGCCCGTCGTCTCCCTCAACCATGCGCGCCACGCCAAAATCGATGATCTTCGGGCGTCCATCGCTGTCCACCATCACATTGCCGGGTTTTAGGTCCCGGTGAATGATCCCCCGCTGGTGTCCGTGATGGACCGCATCACACACAGCCGCCAGGAGGGCCAGGCGCGCGCGTATTCCCAGTTCGCGCTCCGAGGCGTGGGTGAGGATATCTTGCGCCCCCTCCAGCAGCTCCATGGCGTACCAGGGCGTTTCGCCCAGACTGGAGACCCCGGCCACGCCGGCCTCATAAACCTGGGCGATGTTCGGATGACGCAGGCGCGCCAGGACATCTGCCTCCAGGCGAAAGCGCTGGGCCTCTTCAGGTGAGGCCGTCAAGGAGCGCAACACCTTGAGGGCAACCTTGCGGCGGGGACTCTCCTGCTCAGCCAGGTACACAGTGCCCATGCCGCCGGAGCCCAACGTCTCCAATACCCGATAGGCCCCGAGATTGCGCCCAACCAGGTCTCCTCCAGAGGTCGGCCTGAACACGCGCTCAAGGGAATCATCAGGCGGCGCTTCAAGGAACTCGCCATCTCCTTCATGGGCTGCTAGCAGTTCCAGGACTTCCTGCTTCAGCTCACCGTCATCTCCGCACAACTCCGCGAGGGTTTCCGCCCGCTTAGCCACCGGCTGCTCCAAGACCTCCTCAAAGATGGTGCGGATGCGTGAAAAACGCTCAGGCTTCACCGGGCTCTGCCCCTCCGGCGTCAGTTAGGCATTTGCGCAACCAAGCGCGTGCCGTGGGCCAACCGCGCTCCACGCTGCGCAAGGAAGCGCCGGTCACGCTGGCCACCTCGGCATTGGACAGGCCTCCGAAAAAGCGCAGGTCCACAATTCGTGCCAATTGCGCATCGAGCTGTCCCAACTTCTCCAGTGCTTCGTCCAAGGCGATCAGGTCAATGGCCCGTTCCTCGTAAAGCACCAATGCCTCTTCCAAACTGATCTTGGGCCGCCCGCCACCACGCTTGCCTGCCTTCTTGGCCCGGGCGTGATCAACAAGCACATGGCGCATGGCCGTGGCGGCCACGCCGATAAAATGTCCACGGTTCTCCCAGCCCGCATCAGGAGCGTCCACCAGGCGCAGATAGGCTTCGTGGACAAGGGCCGTTGTCTGCAGCGTGTGGCTGGAAGCCTCGCCCTGCATATAGCGGCCCGCCAGGCGCTTGAGTTCATCGTAGACCAGGGGCAGGAGCTCCGCCGCCGCATCCCGATCCCCATCGCTCAGGCGGCGCAGGAGAACGGTGGCTTGGTGTTGGTCGGTCATGGCGCTCTTGGGGTGGAGACTGGCCCCTTGATCTCATTCTCGCCCCCACGCCTGACCCGGGCAAGCAGCGCCCTCGGGATCGGGGGCAGCGCGGCTCAAATATCAGGAAAAAGCGCCCCTGGCGACCCCCTGGGGCGTGTCTCCCTGGTTTTTGCCATTCCTTGGCGGTGCAAACCCCCAATCCTCGCCTGCACAAGTGACTGAAGATAGGCGCAATTGCCTGTCCTCGACAGTCTGGCCCCTCCTGGCGGCCAGCTCCTTTCGGGGCTGGCCGCCAACCTAGACAGCACGCCACCTAGCCCGAGACAACAGCATGAAGAATCTACCTGCCATCAAGCCCGCTCTGCTGACCACCTCCCTGGCCCTGGGAGCCCTCGCCCTCACCTCCGCGCCGGCCTCGGCGCAGATGCGTTTTTCCATCGACATCTACGGCCACAGCACCGGCGCCGCGGATACATTCAGCGGCACTCCGATCAAGGGCGGCGACCTGCTCGTGCCCGCCACATTTGATCGGCGCCCAGCCATGGGCCCCCTGCCCACGCCGGGCACCTACTGTCCAGAGGCGGTGGGTGGGCTCAACCTGACGGCGAACGTCAACGAGGTCGACGCCCTTTCCTACGGCAAGGACATGCGCCTCGACGATGGCACAGAGATGAGCCTCGGCCGCGTCTGGTTCTCCGTGGATGAGTGGACCTTCGGCATTACCGGTTTGGGAGCTCCTCCCTCAGTGCAGAGCGAGTACCCCTTTGGCGACGCCAGCGCCGATGTTTTCGTCAATCGCTATCTGCCCACCATTTTCCCCGTGCCGCCGATCATCTCTCCCAATCGCGCCTTCGTTGACGGCGACGGCCTGGCCAGCGGAAGCGGTTTCGCCTATGTGGGCTCCGGCCTGATCGAGCCCGCCACTGCCGCCGCGCGTGACAATGTCGATGCCGTTGACTTCCAGAGCCCACTCGGCAGCCCCCCCGACGAGCCCGTTTACTTCTCGCTCGATGCCTACATGATCCACCCCGTCACAGGTAACTGGAGCCTGGGATCCGCCATTGCCAACTACTTTGTCGGTGGTGACATCTTGGTGACGCCCTCACCCACTATGGCCCCCGGTGTCTATGCCGCCGCCGTCCAGCTCGGCCTCGACATGGTCGGAGGACCTGACAGCGATGATGTGGACGCCCTGATCCTGGCCGAAAACGGCGACGGCATCTATACGCCCTCGCGCGTCCCCTTCGACTGGCAAAACGGCGCCAGCGACATGCTCTTCTTCTCGGTCCGTCGTGGCTCCGCCGTCATCGGCCAGCCGGACAGCATCTTCGGCCTGCCCATCGAACCCGGGGACATCCTGACGACCCCCCTGCATCCCCAGTTCGGCGGTTTGAGCCCCTTCCCCGGCATCGTGGTCTCCGCCGAGTCCCTTGGTCTCGCCACTCTGCGCACGCCCTCCGGCGCCAACATTCCGGATGACCTGAACGCCGCGGACATCCTCGAAGACCGCCCGAGCCTCTACGAAACCACCTTCTGTGTTTGCGATACCAGCGCCCCCTGCGGCAACACCGACCCGACCTGGGGCTGTGCAAACTCCACCGGCAGCGGCGCCAGTTTGACGGCCAGCGGCGACAGCAGCGTCACGGGCAACCTGGACCTGACCGCCGCCAACATGCCAGCAGGCCAGTTCGGCGTGGGCATCATCGCCCCCTCGACCATGAACATGCCCTTCCGCGATGGCAAGCTGTGCCTGACCAGCGGCATCGTGCGCCTCGGCATCCGCGGCACCGGCGGAACCGGCAGCTTCTCTTTCACCGGAGTAGTGGGCGTGGCCGCCTCCCGTGGAGTCGCCATCGTCCCGGGAGACACCTGGTACTTCCAGGCCTGGTATCGCGATCCCGCGGGCCCCTGTGCCAACGGCTCCAATCTCACCAACGGCGTAGAGGTGCTGTTCTACTAGCCAGTGAGCTTGAGCTACCTGGCCCCGCCCCCGCTGCCCGCGGGGGCGGGGCTTTTTCGTGGACATTCCGGGAACCAGCAAAACCCCATGGACACCAACAAATGGCCTGCATCTCAGTCGCCAGCGGTCGGCGGCCCGGCCTCACCTGCCAAACACAGGGGGCCGTGCTAGGATTAGGGCAGGATCCCCAAACCCCAGGATTCCCATGCGTACCACCCTCTTCTGCCTCTCCCTGCTCGCATCCACTGCCTACGCCCAGGCCCCGCGCCCCGCGGCACCCGCCACCATCGATCATTACGAGTTGGTCGACCTGGGGCTCTTGAACCCCGGAGGCTACGCCTACGCGAAAGACATCAACAACCGCGGCGAGGTGACTGGCGTTGGCCTGGCAGCCAACGCCATGAGCGAACACGCCTATCGCTATTCCGGCGGAGCCATGACAGACCTGGGGACCCTGGGGGCACAGTACAGTTGGGGACATGCCATCAATGACGCCGGGGAGGTGGCCGGTTACTCAACGGTGGACCAGTACACGATCCACGGATTCCTGTACGGCGGGGGAACAATGACCTCAACCCATCCGGGCACGGAGAGCTTCAGCCGCAACAACGGGCTCAACACCTGGGGCGATGTGGTCGGGATCTACTCCGACTTCTTCGGCGGCTGGATAACTGAGTACCGGGCCTACTACACCTGGAACGGATCGCCGGTTCTGCTTGGGACCTTTGGTGGTACGGAGAGTCGGGGCGAGGACATCAACGACCTGGGCCAGGTAGTGGGCATGGCCCGCATGAGCACGGGCAAGATTCGCGCCTTCAGCTGCCAGGGGACGACCCTCACTGAGTTGGGGGATTTGGGTGATGTCTATTCCTGGGCCAAGGCCCTGAACAATACGGGCATTATCGTCGGCCTCTCGCGGCCCACGCCGGACGAATACCACGGCTTCCGTTGGGAACGCGGAGTGATGACTGACCTTGGCACCTTCGGCGGCCCCGACAGCGAGGGCCGCGATGTCAACGACACCGGCACCATCGTCGGCTTCGCAGAGGTACCTTCGTCCCAGCACCGGGCCGCAATCTGGCAGGGAGCCAACATGCTCGACCTCAACGATCTCGTGGTGAATCCGGGCGGCTGGACGCTGACCGGCGCCTCTGGTATCAACGAACTGGGCGAGATTTGCGGCACGGGCCAACTGAACGGCACACAGCGGGCCTTCAAGCTTACGCCCATCCTGCGCACCACCCGTGGCAGCCGGGCTACGCCGGGCATTGCTGGTGTCAGCAGCCAGGTTTGGGCCCTGGGCGCAGCCCCCGGCGCTGCCTTGGAGCTCTGGGGCAGCTTCCGGCCCGGTTCATCGGCCCTGCCCGGGTGCAGCGGCCTACAGCTCCAAATGGGCAGTGCCCAGTTGCTGGCCACGGCCACGGCCGATGCGGAGGGCCGGGCCGAGTTCGGCCTCGTCCTCGGCTCAGCCAGCGCCGGCGGCATGTTGCGAACCCAGGTCGTCTCACCCGGCACCTGCGAAGTGGCCCCCCTCGTTATCCAGCGCGTTCACTAGGGCCTTCCCTGGGCCTCGCCGGGGCCCAGCCTTGGCCACCTGAGATTGGCCATCCATCGCCGTTCTTCTCGGCGCTTGGCAATGGTACGAACTCATCCGAGAGAACCTACGGTTTCCAGCTAATGGTGGCAGTTGCGGGCATACGCGAGGCTTGTCGTGGAGTATCCTCTAGGCCCTTAACTGCTCATTTCGCCATGACCACGACAGCCACCAAACAAACCATGGATCACGCCACGCTTTCCTGGGAAGGCCACCGCCTAGAACTGCCCATTGTAGAAGGATCGGAGGGCGAGAAGGCCATCGACATCCGCCGCCTGCGCTCGGAGAGTGGCCTGACCACGCTTGACCCGGGCATGGCCAACACCGGCGCCTGCTCCAGTGCCATAACCTACATCGACGGCGAACGCGGCATCCTGCGCTACCGGGGCTACGCCATCGAGGAACTGGCTGTCTCACGCTCATTCTTGGATGTGGCCTGGCTCCTGATCAAGGGCGAGTTGCCGACGCCGGAGCAATCAGACACCTTCCGCATCAAGGTCACGCGGCACACCATGCTGCACGAGGATTTCGGCCGTTTCTTCGGCGCCCTGCCCAAGGACGCCCACCCCATGCCCGTCTGTGCCGCGGCCGTCGGCGCCCTCTCGACCTTCTATGATGCGCCAGAGGACGAGGCCAGCATCGACACGGCGGTCATTCGGCTCTTGGCGAAGATTCCGACCATCGCCTCCTATTCCTACAAGCACTCCATCGGGCAGCCCCGCCTGTACCCGCGCAACGACCTGGACTACTCGTCCAACTTCCTGCGCATGATGTTCGGCAATCCCTGCGAGGACTACGAGGTCAATCCCCTGGTGGCCAAGACCCTGGAAACTCTCCTGATCCTCCACGCGGATCACGAACAAAACTGCTCAACGAGCACGGTGCGCTTGGTGGGCTCATCCCGCTCACACCTCTTCGCCAGCATCTCCTCTGGTATCAGTGCCCTGTGGGGCGAGTTGCACGGCGGCGCCAACCAGCGCGTAATCGAGATGCTGAGCAGCATCGCTGAAAACGAGGGCTCCGCCGAGGAGTTCCTGCGTCGAGCCAAGGATCGCGATGACACCACGCGCCTGATGGGCTTCGGCCACCGCGTCTACAAGAGTTACGACCCCCGTGCCTCGATCCTCAAGGGCATCTGTGGCGATGTGGTCAACCGCATTGGCACCTCAAGCGAACTACTGGACATCGCCCTAGCGTTGGAGGAAATCGTGCTGCGAGATGACTATTTCGTCTCCCGCAACCTCTACCCAAATGTGGACTTCTACTCAGGCGTGCTCTACAAGGCCTTGGGCATCCCCGTGAACATGTACACGGTGCTCTTCGCCCTCGGTCGCTTGCCTGGTTGGATCGCCCACTGGCTGGAGATGCGCCAATCGCCGGAGTTCCGCATCGGCCGCCCGCGCCAGGTCTACACCGGCCCGACGGAACGCCCCCTGCCAACCTAGGAGTCCATTGATAGACTCCCTACTTCAGCGCCGCCATCGCGACGGGACTTTTTCAACGGACTCCTAGGCCAAACAATCGCAGAGCCGACAGCGCAGGCGCGCTGTCGAGTCCGCGCACCAGATGGCGCCGAGTTATTCGAGCTGGGCTCGCCTATTTCTCGGCCAGCAGTTCAGCGACGGCCTCTAGCAATTTTTCGCCACGGAGCTTCTTGTGGCGAATGATCCCCTTGCGGTCGATCAGGATTGTGGCGGGGATTGAATGTATGGCAAAGCGCTGGCCCAGGGCCGCACTCCAACCAGCGCCGTCATAAACCTGCCGCCAGGTCATCTTGTAATCAGCCAGTTTGGCGCGCAGAGCCTCTTCGTCAAACAGGGGCCGCACTCGCTGACCGGCGGCCTGGGCCTTGGCCTGGTCCTCCTCTGTGATCTTGTAGTCCAAACTGACACCGAGGATTTCAAAGCCCTGCTCGTGGTATTTGTCGTAGGCCGCAACCACGTTGGGCATTTCACGGATGCACGGTCCACACCAAGTCGCCCAGAAATCAATCAGCAGCACCTTTCCCTTGAACTGCCCGGGGTTGACCTCGCGACCGTCCAGATCCATGCCACTAAACGCCGGGAGCGGCGCACCGATGCGGATCTCCCGCAGGATTGGCAGTTCGTCAAGTAGACCTTGCAGGCGGCTTTGCACCGAACTCTCCTCCTGGACAAGTTCCTTAAGGGTGCTTTCGCACTCATCGAAACGATCCGCCTCCGCCAAGGCCTTGGTGTAATCCATCGCTACCCTGAAGTAATCGAGGGAAAAGCCATGTTCCTTCTTCACTCTGTCCAGATCCCCGCGGCGGGCCGCAAGAGCCTTGAAGACTTCACCAAATAAATCAGCCGCCCCAGCTTGGTCAGCGAAGACACGCGCCCGGCTCATGCCGATGAAGTGCACGGCTTGCATGGCGGTCAGGGTTCCGCGCCATTCCTTGGCAAAGGCCTCCATGACCTCCACGCGCTGGCGGAACCAGGGTTCACGCTCCGCGCTAGTGCGCGGCGCAGGCCCCGGCTCTGGCAGAGCCTGCCAGGCTTGGGCGGCCGCTGCTTCGCGCTCGGCGGCTGCTTCTTCTTGGGCTAGCGAACTGACCGGTTGGGCAATGATGCCGGGAGAGGAAAGGAAGAGCAGACACAGGGCGGGGCTGAGCAACATAGCTGGACTGTGGGAGATGGTGAGATGGACGGCCGGATAATGATGGCAGCAGTCTACCCCAGGGCGCCCCTCCGCGGCATCTCCCCGTGCCTCAGCGCAGGGTCAACGCCGTGAGGTTTGTGTAACTGCCGCTCCCACCATCCTGGACTAGCCCTTGGAAAAAGAGCGTCAGCCCGGCCAGCGCGGGGTTCGGCGGCCAGTGCAAGGTGACACCCAGCTCGCCCGAGGCCGGCAGCGGAGCCCCACTCGCCAGGATCCGTCGTGACGGGCTTGAGATCAGGCGCCAACCGTAGGGCGTGGGAATCCTGTCAGTGACAGTGGCCAGTTCGAGGGTGGCCAGACTCCCCGGCTCGCCCAGCACCGTCAGCTGCGCGCTTCCTCCCAGGTCAGCCGAGCCGCTGACGACGAGCTTGTCACCGCCCCCGGTGAGCCCCGTGCGGCGCTCGTTCTGCAGGTAGACCGGCCAGGCCATGCTTCCCGGACTGTGCGCGCCACCCAAGTCATAGAGGTTGATCCAGGCCCGCTCGAAGATGAATGAGATAACAGCCAGCTCATAATCACCGTCTCCATCCACATCACCGATGGTCGGACCATTCATGGCCGAGAAGCCGTTTGGCCTCAGTGGAAAACCGGGCAGGTCATTGCCTTGAGCGTCAACGCCGAAGACAAATCCCTTGTAGTCATAGGCCACATTGTGATCAGCGAAGATCTCCAGCTGTCCGTCACCGTCCAGATCGGCTGTAACGATGGCTCCCCCCGCCCCGCCGCCCAGAACACCATCGCTGAAGACATAGGGCCAACCCGGCTTGAGTTGCCCGTGCCGGTTGAGGGCCCCCATGGTCTTGGCCGGACCGGTTAGCCAGCCATGTTGCCCCCCGAGGATGTCGAGTTCGCCATCGGCATCAATATCAGTGACAACCGGAGGGCAGTAGCTCCACACTTCAAGATCAAAAGGCCAGCCAGCGACGAGTGAACCATCGTGGTGATAGGCGTGGTAACCGGGGGCATCCCAATGGCTGGCGAAACACAACTCCAAATCACCATCCAAGTCCAGGTCGCCGAAGCCAACGCTGCCGTAGCTGAAGCGCGCATTGGCTATCTGAAGCGGAAAGCCCGGCATTACGACGCCATCTGAGTCAATCAGATAACAGGAATTGTAGGACAGGAAGGCGATCTCCATCTCACCGTCCCCGTCCACATCGGCCGTACTCGGGCTCGAAGCCGGCACACTGTCCAAGGCTAGGGGCCAGTTCCCCCCCCACTCGCTCCCATCGACCTCGAAAACATGGAGATAACCAATGGGCTCGGCACGCTCCGCGACAACTATCTCCAGGTTGCCGTCATCATCCAGATCCACTAGCAAGGGACAGCCCTGCAAGAAGTGATCGTTGATATTTACCGGAAAGCCAGGCACATCGCGACCGAGGTGATCGAGGACGATCAGCTGTCCGAGGTAATTATCGGGCCCGCGTGTTGTCTGCACAATCTCAAGATCTCCGTCCCCGTCTAGGTCAGCGACACTGGGTGCGTACTGGGGCAAGTGTTCGGTGGCCACGGGAAAGCCCGGTGCCGGCGTACCGTCATAGAGCCAGGCTTGAATGAAGCCATCGGTTGTGGATGTGATGATTTCTTGATCACCGTCTCGATCAAGATCGGCGAGCACTATTCCGCGGAAGGCTCCCACTTGGAAGTGAGAGCCAACGGGCTTGGGCCAGCCAGGCATTTGGTCGATGGTCACGCCAGCCCCCGGGGCTAGGGGCTCGGGCACCGCAATCTCCTCCACCAACGCACGCCCCGGTTGGCTTGATTCCAAGTCCGTGAAGGTGATGCGCGCTCCGCGCTTACCCCCCGGGGAAGGCGATTGGGCGCTGGCGGGCAAAAGCAAACAGGCAATGGCTACACAGGTGGCGTATCGAAGCTCCATAGCTATAGGTTATCCGTTGAATCTTAGGTGTGGGGTCCAGGGGATCGCCCCCCTTGGCGTTTGGATCGTGGTCGACGGTTCCCCATTCCGCCCCAGGGCCTGGCAGCCCCGTAGCCCCTTGCACTGCAAGGCTTTAGGCCGCAGACGGCCTACCACAATCAGCTCCGGGAGAGGTGCGCCAGCCAATTCCCGTCCTGGATCACCGGTGCCCGGGGGACTTCATTCCCAATGCGGTAGGTCCAGGCACGAACGTCGTCGCCAGCATCCAGGCGCGCCTCCACCAGAGTGCGCCGATAGAGGCAAGCGTCATGGTCATAGCCGTGAAAACCCTCCACACCGTCGAGCAGCGACAGCAGGCCTTGCAGCGCACCCAAATCCTCGCAGCGGTGTAGCTCTCCCTGCACACGAGTTCCCGGAGGCCCGCCGAGCCGTAGGCCGGGGTAGGCGCCGAGGTCTTCCAACACCCCGGCGACGCTGGCCGCCTCGAAACTGGATCGTTCGCCGGTGAGTGCCATGTGTTGCGCGCGGCATTGTCCAGCCAGGAGCGTGCCATAGACAAACACATGCGGGATCAAAGCCCCGGCAGAGTGGCCAGCCGCCGCTGCATCCAGCAACTCCGTTGGCAGACCATGGCCCTGAAGTCCGGCCCGCACCAAGCCTGCGTAACCCGCCGCCGGCGGCAGTGGCTTTTTTGAACAGCGCTCCGGATGAACGCAGTAGGTCTGAGCCCGGCGCTCCCTCCCGTCCGCGCAGACGACCGACACCTCCCGCCGCTGATAGACATTTGGATAGCCCTCCTTGCGGTCGAGGGCGCGCCAGGCGCTGAAGCCCGCCTCGAACAGCACGCCTGGCGTCGCCTGGCCCAAGCAGGGCACAACATCTAGGACCCCTCCGCCACGGGAAGCAGAATCGAGCCGAAATGCGCACTCCCAATCAGGCAGGTAGGCCGTTTCCTGGGGCGAGAGCAGATTCGTGGCAAAGCCATTCTCTGTGCACCACCGCTGCCAGTCCTCTCGATGCAGGTTCGACCCGTAGGCAAAATAGGGAAGCGCTGGGGAGGACTGCTGCACGGTGACCGGGGGGCCAGTCAGACGGTGCCTACCGCCGCGACCAAGACCTCCTGGATTTTGGCAACTAACTGGCTCGGCTTGAAGGGCTTGTGCAAAAAGGGCACGTCGCCCTCTTCGATGCCGTGCTGGGCGAGCGTCTCTTCGGTGTAGCCACTCATGAAGAGCACCTTCAGGTCCTCTTGCTCTACCGCTAGCCGTCGATACAGGTCGCTGCCACTCATGACCGGCATGACCACATCAGTCAGCAACAGATCAACTTGCCCGCCATGCTCTGCAAATAGCTCTTCCGCCTCTCGTGGCCCCCGGGCCTCAAGCACGGTGTAACCTGTTGACTCCAAGACGCGGGTAACCAAGCTCAAGACCACATCCTCGTCCTCAACGACCAGGATCGTCCCCACGCATGCGCCAACCTCGGTGACCGCCTCGCCTTCCTCTTCCTCTTCTAAGCCCGCCGAACTCTTGGGGAAAAATATTCGGAATGTGCTGCCCAGTCCGGGCTGACTGGCAACATCAATGCGCCCACCCAACTGGCTGACAATGGCGTAGACCGTTGAAAGTCCAAGGCCGCTGCCGCGATCCGGGGGGCGTGTACTGAAAAACGGCTCGTACATGCGGGCCTGAACATCATCATCCATGCCACACCCAGTATCAGTAACACAGACTTCCACGTAGCTGCCGGGCTCCAGCTGGTACTTGGCAGCCGCCTCTCCCTCCAGGCATTCCCGCACTGCAACGCCAAGCTCGATGCGACCGCCGCGGGGCATCGCTTCGCGCGCGTTCATTACCAGATTGAGGATTATCTGTTCCATCTGCATGGGGTCGATACGCACCAAGGCCCCCGGTTCGAGATGTGAGACATCCAGTTCACAACTCTCCCCCACCGTAGTGTGCAGCATGGGCGCCAACTCATCAATCTGACTGGCCACGTCCACAACACGCGGTTGCAGCACCTGCTTGCGTCCAAAAGCCAGCAACTTACGGGTCAATACGGCCGCACGCTCACCGGCGTTGCGAATCATGACCACATCGCGCCGATCGCCAGGCGCAAGCTCTTTGCGAGCCAGCAAGATATCGCTCATGCCAATAATGCCGGTCAGCAGGTTGTTGAATCCGTGGGCCACACCCCCAGCGAGGCGCCCAACGGCTTCCATCTTCTGTGCCTGGTGCAACTGCTCCTCGATGCAGCGCTCCTCCGTACGATCCACCAGAGAGCCGATCCATCCGCCTTCAACGCGCTGGATCGAGGCCACAACATGGTGTTCCCTGCGCTGACTATCGCGCATCGTCACATTGGTCCAATGGCGGCCCCTATCAGAAGTCGCCACAGTCGCCTCCAAGACACCACGTAACCATGCTCGCCCCTGCTCATCCATGAAGGCGGTGAAGGGCTGGTTGATGGCGGCCTCTGGATCAAAGCCCAACATCTCATCCCAGGCACGGTTAATGAACGTGACATTGCCATGACTGTCCAAACGAAAGACGACCTCCTGGAGATTCTCCAGGAGGTCTCGGTAGCGTCTCTCTGAGGCAATCAGCTCCTCAACCAATCTGTATTGGATTTGGGAGTGGAGCTCCTCTTCGCGTCGCGGCTCGGGGCCTGGTATCACAGGCCGATACCAGCGGGCTCTACGCGGGCTAGGAGGTCGTGGTGGGTCAGTACTTCAGCATAGAGCGGGAAGATCTTCTCACAGTAGAACTCCTGCTCCATGGGAGTGCGCCCGGTCGTGCAGTCAGAGAGGATCGCAACACGGTAACCACGCTCAAATGCCGAACGCCCGGTGGAGTCGACACAGATTGAGGTGACGGCGCCAGCGATGACAACATTCTTGATGCCGTTGGCCTGGAGCACATTGTCCAGTTCCGTCCCGGTGAAGGCATTCAGCCCGCGCTTGCCCGGGATTTCCATGATGCGTGTGGCGTAGGGCCCAAACTCCGGAATAGTCTCAGAGCCACGGCGTCCGCGCATGAAAGCCTGCACCTCCTTGATGGTGGCCAGGATGCCCACCGGGTCCACGAGTTCCTCGTAGTCCGGTGTGAAAATAATCGGCGTCGAGATCAGAGTGGCCTCGGTCGGCGCCATCTGCTCGAGCATGTCCAGGGTATTAGCCAGGACATTGTTGATGCGGGAGGTCTCCTCGATGACCCCATGAAGAATGCCGTCCTCGGCAAAATAGTCGTTCTGGTATCCAATCAGGATGATGGCTGTTTGATCAGCTTGCATGGCCGTAACTCCTTAGGCAGTGGTTGACGGGGGCTATTACATTCTCGCACCGAAGGCCTCCATTTCCAAGGTAGCCTTCGGCGGAGAACACCCCCTTGGAGACCACGGAGGCGCCCATTAGTGACGATTATGCCGGCTAGCGTGTTCCACATACCGGATGGGGGTATTCGCCCTACCAGGAAAAGTAATCCTGGGCCAACCAGGCGCCAGGACGATCCGGCAAGCCAGCGAGCACCCCCTCCACCTGTGCTTCATCGGCCGCGCCCTCAAGTGCCGCCCGCACCTCCCCGCCAAAGGGGGAATCGTCTGTCACCTCCGCCAGCAACGCGGCCAGGCGCTCGGAGAACTCTCCGCGGCCGCGGGAGAAGCGCTTGGCCGCCCGCTGCATTGCGGTCCAGCCCCTTCCTGCGTCATCCCCCAGCGTTTTCGCATGGCGCTTGGCAGCAACTTTGTCGTCAAACGGAATGCCAACTGACGGCCCCCAAGAGAGAAGTGTCATCAGGGCCGGGGAGCGCCCCAGGCCCCGCAGGCGTTTGGCGATATCTCGCTCATCCTCCAGCGATCGGCGGATATCTCGCAAGGCCCGCTGGGCAAGCCCGATCTCGGGCACAGTGTTCGCCGTGAAATCCTCTGCCGCCAAAAGCAGGGGCCCCGCGCTGGCCAAGTCACCAGCCCGCAAGGCCCGTTCCCCCTTGCGGCGCCAGTCCTTCAACCAGCGATTGAACTCGTAGAGTTGCCGCTTGTCGATCAGTTCCGCCAAGGGCGCATCCAGGTAGCTCTCAGTTCCGGCCTGCCCACCCTCTCCGATGACAAACCCGGGATCGCCCTCCCACACGACCCGCCCGTCGATATCGAGCAGCAACATGCGCGGCAAGTTGTAGCGGTCAATGGCGAAGACCTCGAAGGACTCACCGATGCCGAATCCCTCACGCTTATCCAACCCCACCGCGTCCGGGAAGCGGTGCTGCGACACGTATTCCTCGAACTCATCACCATCAACCGCTGATGCCACCGAGACAATGCGCAGGCCCACATCTTCGTGTTCCTCACCCAGCCCCATGAGCCAATCGTGCATGGGGATCATTTCGTTTTGGTTTATGCTCCACAGCACCAGCAACTGGGGGACGGGCCCCGCCTCCCCCCAACTGGTGCGCTGATTGCCGCGCCACTGGGCCACCTCGGGAAAGGGTGGGCGCGCACCGAGCCAGCTATCACCGATGCGCCCAGTATCCGAATCCACTAGCGCCTCCAAGCGCACCGCTCGCTCAATGGCAGCCGCTGGATCGCGGGCATGGAGAGCCAAATAGCGAACATTGCGATAGCGCGCCTTTCCCGGCCCCATCACCAGCCCGAAGCTCCCGCGCAGGACATCGCGACTGGGAAAGGCGTGACTAGCGATGAGCTCCCCATCGAACCACAGATCAACCTCTGCTCCGGTCACATCCAAACGCATCCGGTGCCAAGAAGCAGTCAGTGTCTGGCCGGGTTCCACGCTCGTGTCCACGGGTAGGTGGCGCCAGGTCTTGTAGCTATCCGACCCATAGTGGCTGGTCAGGTCCACGAATCCAGTGTCAGCGGCCCCGGCGCGCACCTGGCCGGGGAACAGAATGAAGGAGTGAAAGGTACTGGCATCCTTGCGCCCCACGACGATTCCACAGAAGCTGGCCTCGCCGCGACGAGCATCGACCTCGACATCGATGGAAAAGTCACCGGAGGTCACCGTGTCCAAGGTCAGCAGTTGAAAATCAAACTGTCCCGGCGAAAAGGCCCCACGATCGGCGACCAGGACTTCCTCCGCCGCCTTGAAGGCAGAGTCCCCCACCACATTCCAATCGTCCAAATCCTGCTCGTTATAGGCCAGCTTCCAAACCTGGATCGACTTGCCACTGGCCCTCAGGGCGCGTTCATACTCCTCGAACAGTCCGTCGATCCCGAGCTCAGTCCCAAGCCGCCAACTCAGGTCCATGACCATCATTGGGCGTTGCGCCAGACGATAGCGGGTAACAAGGTCTACGGCGCGCTCAGCGATCTTCTCGTGCACGCGGGCCAGCGTGCGGCGCTTCGGATCTGTCTTGCGCAACAACTTCTCAGCTTCATCGATCAGTTTGGTGCGGGGAACATCTTCGCCCTCCAATACGCGCAGCGCAGCCAACACCTGCTTGGTGGCACGGTCTGGGTTGGACTGCCGCTTGTGGAGGAATGATGCAAACTCAAGCAGCGTGTCGACATCCTCCGGCGCAGCAACAATGCCCTTTTCAAAGTGTTCCTGGGCGGCAGCCAGGTCGTCGGCCTGTAGGGCATAACGCGCCCAGCGCAAGTACGGCCGCTCCACTTCCAGCTTCCCACTCTGCTCATCGCGCAAGCGCAGCAACCACTGCTTCCAGACTTCGTCCAGTTCTTCAACGGTGCTGGGCAATTCCAGGTCCTCCATCTCCTCCGGCCGCGACTTGCGGTCAATGGGTGGCATGGGATTCAACAGGACGACCTCCTCGAAGTTATCCACGGCCCCATCCCCCATGCGGCCCCCGGACTTGTCGATGAACTCGCGAAAGGCCGGGCGGTAAACAAAGCGCCCATCCCAGGGATCCTGGTAGTTGTAGAGGAAGAACACGACGCCCCAGGTTGGCGCATACCAGGGCGGGCCCCAGGAGTAGCGATTCTCCAACACGATGCGGAAGGTCGGCGCAGTCTCTGGCGTCTGGTTTGGATCTTCGGCGCTCACGCCATCGTCGGCGCTGGCCATCCAGCCGCGCTCCATGCGCTCAACCAGCGGGAAGAGGCGGTGGTTGGCGGGCAAGTTCATCAGCACGGTCCCGTTCCCGAGAATGCGGCAGCCCTCGAAAAATGACGCCAAACCCTCGTTCAACCAACCGACTGCGCGCGTCGCTAGGGATACAAACTGGTGCGCGGCTTCGTGGAACAGGGTCCCGGTCATGCCCTCGAAGCCACCATCTCCGATATACGTCTCCACCGCCCCGCCGGTAAACTGCCCACCACTCCAATCCGCCGGCGGACCACTACCCAGCTCCAGGTACTCGTCCCTGTTCTTGAAGATACGCAGTTCGATGCGTGGCACACTGCCGCCCCCCTCCTCCGTTCCGTAGTTGAAAAACTGCCGGTAGAAGCCATTCATCTGCTCCATGGCTTCTGCGGCGCGCACCAGGGCCGCGTAGCCCGCATCCGTCATGGTGGTGTAGTTCTCGCGCTCTAAGCGCGCCCGGGTCTTCCAAGTGTCATGGGCCGCATCATGTTCCCGAATCCACTCCTCGGAAACGCCTTCCAGCAAATCCTTGGGCTTGGCGTCTGCCGCCAGACTCGGATCGGGGAAAGCGGCGATACGCTCAATGGCGTCCTCGCTGGCCACGCGACCGGGGGCTAGCGCGAGGATCTCCTTGTGGACACGAATCGCCGAGTGTCGTCGCCCATCGGCCTCGTAGCTGACCGCCACCTTGTGGAGGTCTGCAACAAAATCGTCCTTCATGTCGAAGACTTCGCTGGCCAGCGAGTCCGTGGCCACTAGCTCAGTACGCAGTGATTTCAGAGCCCCGCGCTCCGCTCCTTGCAGGACCATCAACCGGTATTGCTGGTGGAGGGCAAACACCCGCTCGTCATCATCCCCCACCGCCTCCGCCCAGCTGGCCCGCGTTGCCCAAGCCCGTGGCGAGGCCACATCGCGTTCTAGGGCGCGCTCAATCTGCGGCCGAGCCGCCTCGGGATGACCACTCTCCAGGTACCGCTCCGCACTGCGCAGGGCCTTCTCAAAGGGGCTGTAGTCATCTTGCACGCCCGCCCCCACGGCCAGAGGTGCGAGCAACAGGGTCGGAATTAGGGAAAGCATGGTCTGTTGGCGCTGGGGGCCATAGGGAAGCTCGGACTTGGGTTCAGCTGGGCAGAAGATGCTAATCAACGACAGCGCCTGATGATTGCCAAGGGCGTGTATAATACTAGACGGAGAGAGCCCCCGGATAAGGGGTTGCCTGCACACCATGCCCCTACGGAAGAACATACTCAGAGGATCCGCCTCCCTCGGCCTCGGACAGCTGCTTTCCCAGAGCTTGACCCTTGTGCGCTCGGCGATCATCGCCCATCTGATCACGCGCTCGGATGTGGGCCTCGGTTCGCTTTTCATAGCGACCATCACACTTTTCGAGATGATCAGCAATGTGCGTCCCGACGCCATGATCATCCAAGCCCGGGACGGCGACGATGCGCGCCTGCAATCCTCTGCCCAGTCCCTGGAGGTTCTGCGCGGGGCGAGCATGGCGCTTGTCATGTTCTTGTGCGCTGGGCCCATCGCCAACGCCTTCGGTTCCCCTGAAACCACCTGGGCCTTCCGCTGGCTGGCCCTCGTGCCGCTTTTGGCTGGACTGCACCACCTGGATCCAAAACGGCTCCAACGCAATCTGGAATACGGCCCCGAGGTGCGCGTGACCGTCGGCAGCCATTTGGTCGCCACCGCCGCCGCCTGGCCCCTAGCTTCCTGGTTGGGCGATTACTCCGCCATGCTATATGTGGTGCTGCTGCGGGCAACAACCCAATGTCTGCTCACGCACCTATACTCCAGTCGAGCCTACCGCTGGGGGTTTGACCCAAGAGCCCTAAAACGCATCCTGTCCTTCGGCTGGCCGCTGCTGGCAAACGGCCTGTTGATGTTTGGCATCCTCCAGGGCGATCGCATGATCATCGGGTGGAAGCAAACCCATTTCACCCTCGCCGACTTGGGCCTCTACTCCATGGCCTGGAACCTCACGGCCGTCGCCGGTGTCCTCGTGGGGCGTGTCGTCAACCCAATCCTGTTACCGCTCTTCGCCCGCACGACCGAAGGCGGAACAACCCTCGATGCCAACTTCGGCCTCAGTTGCCAGATGCTGGCCATCTTTGGCACAGCCAGCGCGATCTTTTTCACGCTCTTGGGCGGCCCCCTGATGTCCGTGATATACGGCAGCGAATACGGCCAAGCAGGCGCCTTCATCGCCTGGCTGGCGGCCATGCAGGCCGTGCGCATCCTGAGACAGGCGCCGATTCAAGCCTCTATCTCCCTGGCGGACACGCGCAACCCGCTGCTCGCCAACCTGGCGCGTTCCCTGTCGCTGGTCGCCGCCACCATCGCGGCCCTGTCCGGGGCTCAACTTGTCGTCATAGCCTGCTGCGGCTGGGCCGGNGAAAGNCTGGCCCTGATCGTGAGCACCCTGCGCCTCAAGCGCNTCTGCGCCGTGCGCGCCAGCGCNTGTTTCCTGCCAGCCCTTTGGTCTGGCCTGTGGCTGGCCGGGGCCATACTCGGCGGACCGCTACTGACAGGCCTGAGCCTGCCGCTACTGCTCTTGACCTGCGCCCTGTCCCTTGTGGGCTTCCTGGGAGCCAGCACCTTGGTTTTCCCCGCCCTGCGCCGCGAAGGCAGAAGATTGGCCCAATCCCTGCTCTCTCGGGCCCCTAGCCCCCTGGCCAATAAACGCCCTCCGGCATAGGATGTTCTATTCGTGAGCCAGCCCCTTCCCACACCAAGCACGAGAGAAACCCCTTGGCAAGGATCCTGAAACCACTTCGCCGCCGCCTCGAACTCGGCCTGCGCCTCTACTACCGCTCGGCCTGGGTGAATGCTCCCTACCGCTGCGAAACGCCCCATATCATCTTCGGCGGCGCAGAACGCAGTGGAACCACACTGCTGCGCGCCGCCATGGACAGCCACCCAATGGTGGCCGCCGGCCCCGAATCCTGGCTCTTCGTCTTTAGGCAGGACTTGCCCTGGCTGGCGGCCGAATTCGATCTCCCCCTGGCCCAGGTCCGCCAACTCTACAAGGACGCCTGCGGGCTGGCGGAGTTCGCCAATCTCTTCCTCTCGGCGGCCGCTGAGAAACAGGGCAAGACGCTCTGGTGTGAAAAGAGCCCGCGAAACATCCGCCGTCTTGATTACATCTGGGAGCACTTCCCCAAGGCCCGCGTCGTACACATCATCCGCGATGGCCGGGATGTCTCATGCTCTCTGCGCAACCACCCGCGCCACACGCGCGTCAACGGCGAGTACGTCCCGACCAACATCGACCGACCCATTCGCAAGTGCATCAATCGCTGGGCACAGTATGTCAGCGACGGCCTGCGTCACCGCGGCGATGACCGCTATCTCGAAGTGCACTACGAAGAGCTCGCTCGCGATTACGAGCCGGTCATGCGCCGGATTTGCGACCACTGCCAACTTCCCTGGAGCGACGACCTGTTGAAACGCGAACAGCTCCAGGGCCAGCGCCAGGACATGGAGATCGTGAATCCAGAAGTTCGCAAGCCCCTCTACAACTCCAGCATCGGCCGCTGGCAGCGGGATTTGTCAGAGCGCGAAGTGGCCACTTGCATGGAGCGGGCTGGAGACCTGTTGGACGAACTCGGCTACCTTGGGGAGCCCTAAGGATTCCTGTTAGCACGCCAACGGGCGTACTCCGCGGTGTTTCCCAGGCGCGGCTCAAGGTCGCGTAAGAGAGCTTGTAACTCCCCGGCTCGGCCGGATTCCAGTAAGGCGCGCCGGTATTCAGCGGCGGCCTCTAGCAACAGGGCATCGGAGGCGGCCTGCAAGCCCAACTCCAGGACCTGTTCCCAAGCGGCCAAGGCAGCCTCCCCCTCATCCACAGTGTCCAAGACCCGCGCGCGTGCGAAGGCCGCGTTGAAATGAGCGGGCTCCACGGCCAGAGCGCGCTCGAAGGCAGCTAGGCTGTTTTCGATTTGGCCGGCCTCAAGCGCACAGCGGCCCAGGTTGTAATGAGCCCTCGGCAAGTCCGGGCGCAGATTGCTGGAACGCTGGGCGAGTTCCTGCGCCAGATTCCAGCGGCCTTTCTTGATGTGGATTCCCGTGAGGGCATCTAGGGTTTCGAAATCAGTGGGATCCAGGCGCAAGGCAACTCCCAATTCACTCTCGGCCTCCGCTAGGCGGCCCAGGGCCAAGAGCGTGATGCCATGGCTGCGGCGCGCCAGAGGTGAATCAGGCCAAAGGTCAATGGACTCGGCCAGCAGGGATTGCGCAGCATGTGTGTCGCCTGCCCGGGCTTCTGCGATGCCCAACATCCACAGGCCGTTGGCACGCGAGGCGGCGCTGGAGAAGGGCACGCGGGAAGCCCCCAGCGCGCCTGCCAAGACGAAGGCCAGACAAGCCACGAGGCGCAGGCGAGCGCCGGCGCGTGCGTAGTCGATGAGCGCGAACACTCCGTGGGCCGCCAAGATCATCAACGGCGGTAGAACGGGCACACGGAAGCGCGCACAGACGAAGAAGGCGACGACGCTCAGACAGTAGACGGGGACAAAGCCCCAGAGGGGAAAGAGCTCGCGGCGGGCTCCCAGAATCAGACCTAGTAATCCCAAGGGGGCGAGGATCGAGAAGGCCAATGGCAGCAAGCGTGTGGCCGTTGTGAAGCGCTCGACGAAGAAACGCAGTTCCAGGTTGTTGCCCAGTTCCCAATCCATCCAGAACAGCCTCAGCTTCCACAAGGTGTGGGAGAGGGCGCGGCCCGGATCAGCACAAATGGCGCGCCAGGCGCGGGCGGCGTAGTGCCTCGACACCTCCGAGGACAAGAGTGGACGCCCCTCGGCCTCCTGGGCCTGGGTGATGGCGTCCGCATAGCCTCCCCACCAATCGCCCCGCGTCCCTGGCACCCAAGCAGTACTGCCATCGGAGTCCGGGTGATTGCCAATCCACAGATTCACTCCCGCCTGGGAGGAAACGATAACTTGATCGCCGCGGGCAGCATTGATGGCTGTGATGGGCAGGATCGGCAAGAGAGTGCCAAAGGCCAGGGCCAAGACCGCAGCTCGCGCCCGGCGTCCCTTTGTGACGAGCAGCCAACCCAATAGGAACGGCACGAAGAGCAGGGCATTTGGACGGGCGAGCGCCGCCAGGCCCCAGGCCAGCCCGGCACCCAGGGCACGGCCCCGGGGCACCGGAGCGCCAGACCGTTGCGCGCCGAGGTCCAGCGTCAAGCCGATGGCCAACAACAGGAGCGGCACCAGGAGCGTGGGGATCAGAAGCTCACCGTCGAAGGCGATGAGCACCCAATGGGTGGCGGCCAGGGCGGCCGCCAACAGACCGGTGCGATGACCAAAGGCCTTGCGGCCCACCCACCAAGTGAGGCCGGTGGTGAGCGCCCCCAGGAGCGCCTGGAGAAGGCGCGGGATCAGCAGATTCTCACCGCTGAGGCGCAGCACAAGTCCCAGTAACCAGGGATAGAGCGGGGCGCGGAAAAAGGGGACTGGAGTTCCATCTGAGAGGTCCACGGGAAAGGGCTCGCCGCCGGCCACGGCCCGAGCCCATTCCAGGTGATAAAGGCCGTCCATGTGGGGCTCCGCGAAGAGCGGTGAAGCGGCCATGTCCAGCGAGTGCCAGACGCGCAGACCTCCCGCCAAGAACATCAGCAGAACCACTGGCCAGAGTGCCGGCGGCCGCACCCCACCGCCGCCTGGAGACAGTGGTTCGCGTGGGGGTTGATTGGAGTTGGCTGGTGACATGACCTCGGCCTAGCAGCCTAACGCCCGACCCCTTCGGTTACGAACCGCCAGCCCGGTGTCAGCCAGCTGTCTAGGCGCTATTCTGTGGCCCATGTCACCCTTCCACAAAACTGGCGTCTCCCTGGCCCTACTCCTGTGTGCTTCCTGCCATGCATTGGACTCTGTGGTCGGGCCGCCACAGCGAGTTTTTGACACGCGCACGGGCCAGGAGCGCGGCATGGATGAGTTGGCCGCTGACCTGGCCTCATTCGATGTAGTTTTTCTCGGCGAGGAACACGACAACGATGTGGGCCACGCGCTGCAGCTGGAGATGGTCGAGAGGCTATTTGCCAAGCGCCCGCACCTGGCCATTTCGCTGGAAATGATTGAGCGCGATGTTCAGGGGATTCTCGACGACTATTTGGCTGGCAGAATCAGCGAGGAGGCTTTTCTGGAGAACTCCCGCCCCTGGCCGAACTACGAGGAACATTACCGGCCGCTGGTGGAGTTCGCTCGCCGCCACGGCTTGGCGGTCATAGCCGGCAACATCCCTCGGCGCCTGGCTCGCGCTGTGGCATACGACGGGCTAGAGGCAGTGGCCGGGCTCGAATTCGTACCGCGCCACATCGACATCGATGAACCTGAGTACCTCGGTCTCTTTGCCCGAGCCATGGGGGTCCACGGCCCAACGGACACCAATGGGCTGTCCAACTGGTTTGCAGCCCAGTGCATCAAGGATGCCGCCATGGCTGAGAGCATCGCCGATCATGTTCTCCTCCAGGGCGCCTATCGGCCGCTCGTCGTACATGTCTGCGGCCGCTTTCACTCCGATGCGGAACTGGGAACCGTCTCGCGCCTGCATGGCCTGCTCCCCGGGCTGAAGCTGGCCGTGATCAGCATGGATTCCTCGCCATGGCGCGGAGCACGGCCCAATGGAGAAGAGCGGGCCTGGGGCCGCTACATCTGGCGGGTACGGCCCCAGTAGGTTTCAGCTAGTGGAGCTGCTGGTGATACACGTGGATTAGCGGCCGCGGCGCCGGCGTGGCTGCTGCGCGCGCTCCAGCTCCGGCAGCTTGAGCAGGACACGGATCGCGTCCTCCAGGCCATTGGGATCGAAGTCCCGCGGTCCCTTGCCACCGGCATAGGCCACCATGCCCGCTCCGTCCACCAGGTAGAGGCGGTCGGGGAATCCCTGCCAGCGCGTGGAGACCGCATCGTCCATGCCATCAATCACCATGGTCATGGGGCTCATGTCCAGGGCCCCCAAACAGGTCTTGGCCACTTCGCGGCGTTCATTCAAATCGATGGGTTCTTCCACCAAGGGGGCTCCGTCCAGGCCCCCCTTGGGCATCGATCCATCAAGGGCATGGGCTTCCTTGATATAAACGACGATGAACTCGATGTCCTTGTTGTAGCTGGCGTGCAGTTCCTTCAGCCGACCGACTGAAGAGCGGAAAGGAGGTCATGTGTAGCTGCCGAACACGAGCGCCACCGGTCGCTTCTTCTTGGCGAAGTCGGAAAGCTTGATTGGCTTGGGCTTCTCGGCCTCTTTCTTTCCGGCATTTGGCTTCTTGGCATTTGGCTTCTCGGTCTCTTGCCCACCTCCCACGCTCGCCGAAGCCTTCTTTGGCACAACGATTTCCAATTCGAAGTCCGGCGCCTGCTCCCCGGCTGCGGGCGGGGTCACACGCTTGCGTGAACCGTAGTCGGGTCTCTCGGGACGCCCTCGCTTTCCCCGGCGGCCGGAAGTGGCGAAATCTGCTTCCGTCAGAACCCCATCCTTGTTCACATCCAAGCGCTCCCAGTGCGCATCGTCGCGGGTGTATTCCTGGCGCAGGATTTCGCCGTCGTCATTCGTGTCGTAGGACAACAGCAGGTACTCGAAAATCGACTCCGCCACATCAGCGGGCTTGTCCTGGGCTTGCTCTCCGTCCTCTTTTTCAGCCTGCACAGCGGCGTTTCCACCGGCCATAGCCAAGGGAGCCAAGGCCCACAGGCCGACAGTGAGCACTGAGCATAGGGGATATTGATATCTCATAAGGCTGAAAACGGAGGGGGCTGGGTTTGATGCTGCGTCTACTTCAAACGACCTTCTCGCGGCCTGGTTTCGCACAACTCACCTGTCCAAGTGGCCGGAAAACACGCTACAACAACACCCAACCACGGAACAAAAATGACCACCAGCATCAACGACGCCCCCCACGGAATTACGCTCGTCCTCGACACCACAGACGGCAAGATCGTCATCGGTCGTTTCGACTGCAGCGACGGGCGCGAGGCCTTGCTGCACGACTGCGCCACATTCGAGCCAGGCTCCGGCCAATCTCCAGAGGAATGGGTCATCGAGACCGCCACCTATGGTGTCGACGCCCAACACCGGGACTACAGAGTGCCAGTGGACAGCGTGCGCCGTTGGCGCAAACTGTGTGAAGTGACTACGGCTAGTTGACCGCGCCCCTGCCCTAGGGGTGTGCTTCAGGAGTTCGCTTGTTAGGTCGCGTGACCTTGCGTTCGTGGCAAGGCGCAGCGACAACGCGTATTCGTGGATACCCGGAGGAGCTGCAACGCAGGCACGGGCACAAGGGCGCGGGAGATATCATGCGAGCTTTTGAAGCACACCACTGGGGGCCCGTTGAAAAACTCCTAGTCGACAGTCCAGGTCTCCCCGGACCAGATCAGGCTTTCAAGGGTCCCGGCACCCTTGCGCTCAACGGCCTCGTCAATCTGCGCTTCGAGAGCCTCTTCATAGATCGGGCCTTCAACGGCCTGAAAAATGCCAATCGGAGTCGGCATGGCCGGGTCCTGATCGAGCTGGCTCATCAGGAAGGCCGGGGCCGAGGAAGCACCGGCTGGATCCCAGGTGGCCGCCTCGCCGGCAGCCACGATATGCGGATCCCAACCATCGACCCGGACCCCCTTGTCGAGCTCCTTGCCATAAACCAGGGGCTCGCCGGGGCGCAGGTCCAGCGTGCGCTCATCACGCACATCCTTGGCAGCCGTCTCGTCAAAGCAGCCGTCATTGAAGATGACGCAGTTTTGGAATATCTCCACAAACGAAGTGCCCTTGTGGGCGGCGGCGGCCTTGAGCACACCGCCCATGTGCTTCATGTGCGTATCGATAGTGCGCGCCACAAAAGTCGCGTTGCAACCCAAGGCAAAACCGATGGGGTCAAAGGGCCGATCCACGGACCCCATGGGCGAAGTTTTTGTACGCAGTCCGGTCGGCGACGTCGGTGAGTACTGCCCCTTCGTCAGACCGTAGATCTGGTTGTTGAAGAGCAGGATGTTGATGTCGAGGTTGCGGCGCAAGATGTGGGCCATGTGGTTGCCGCCAATGGACAGGCCGTCGCCATCGCCAGTAACGATCCACACGGTGAGGTCGGGGTTGGCGGCCTTGATGCCCGACGCGATGGCCGGGGCTCGCCCGTGGATCGAGTGGAAGCCATAAGTATCCATGTAGTAGGGGAAGCGGCTGGAACAGCCAATCCCGCTGACAAACACGGTGTTCTCCTTCGTGGCCCCTAGATCAGCCAGCGCACCCTGCACGCTGTTGATGATGCCGTAGTCCCCACAGCCTGGGCACCAACGAACCTCCTGGTCCGACTTGAAGTCCTTCTTCTTGAGTACGGTTTCGGTCGACATGGCTAGTTCTCCAGGAGTTCTTTGATCTTGGTGGCGATCTCGGTGGCGCGGAAGGGCTGCCCCTGGACCTTAGGGTATGAGATGAAGTTGTGCTGGGGATACTCGCTGCGCAACAGGCGGGTCAACTGCCCCATGTTCATCTCGGGAATCATGACGGCCTTGAAGCGGCCGAAGATCTCGTCGAGCCCCTTCGGGAATGGCCAAATGTGCCGCAAGTGCATTTGGGAGACTGACTGACCGGCCTCCTGCACACGCTCCACTGCCCCATTGATGGGCCCCTTGGTGGACCCCCAACCCAAGACGAGCAGATCACCGGATTCCGGTCCATCAACCGCGGGTGTCGGAATGCTGTCGCGGATGCCAATGATCTTGTCCTGCCGAATGCGGGTCATGATCTCGTGGTTCTCCGGGGTAATGGAGATGTTGCCAGTCTCGTCCTTTTCCAGGCCACCGATGCGGTGCACAAGATCCTTGGTGCCCGGAATGACCCAGGGGCGCGCACCTTTTTCGTTGCGGCTGTAGGGCAGGAAGTCCACTGGATCCTTGCGGAAGGTAACCGGGAACTTGGGCAAGTCATCGACACGCGGCAGCTTCCAGGGTTGAGATCCGTTGGCGATGAAGTTGTCGCTGAGCAGAATCACCGGCGTCATGTATTCAATGGCGATGCGGCAAGCTTCCACCGCACAGTCAAATGAATCCGCCGCCGTGGCGCAGGCCAGGACCGGCAGGGGCGCCTCGCTGTTGCGGCCACAGACGGACTGCAGCAGGTCAGCCTGCTCGACCTTGGTGGGCAAGCCCGTGGAAGGCCCACCGCGCTGGACATTTACGATCACCAGGGGCAGCTCCGTGATCACCGCCAGCCCCATGGCTTCGGTCTTGAGTGCCAGGCCTGGACCGGAGGTGGTGGTCGCTCCCAGGTAGCCGGCATAGGAAGCCCCGAGGGCCGTGCAGATGCCCGCGATTTCATCCTCGGCCTGGAAGGTCTTGACTCCGAAGTTCTTGAGAGCCGCCAGCTCCTCCAGGATGGTCGTGGCCGGTGTAATGGGATAGGAGCCTAGGAAGAGCTTGAGGCCGGCTAGCTCGGCGCCGGCCGCCAAGCCCAGAGCGACCGCCTGGTTGCCCATGATGTTGCGATAGGTACCGGCGGGCAGGGCACCACAAGGCGGCACCGCATAGCGGCTCTGGAAAAGTTCCTGGATGTCGCCGGCGTTGTAACCGGCCTGCAACGCCTTCTTGTTGGCATCCGCCACCTCCGGTCGCTTGGCGAACTTCTCGTCCAGCCAGTTGAGCGTGGTCTCCACCGGACGGCTGTAGAGCCAGTACATCAGGCCCAGGGTGTAGAAGTTCTTGCAGCGCTGAATGTCCTTGGACTTAAGGGGGGAATCAGCCAGGGTCTCCTGGACGCGCTTGTTGATGTCGACCTGGATCACGCGGTAACCGGCGAGGGTCCCGTCCTCCAGGGGGTTCGTATCAAGGCTCGCCTTGCGCAGCTCAGCGGCGGTGAAGGCGCCGGTGTTGGCGATGATCGTGCCCCCACTTCGCAGATCCTTGTAGTTAACTATCAGGGCCGCCGGATTCATGGCCACCAGAACATCGGGTTCGTCCCCCGGCGTGTGAATGTCACGGGAACTGAACTGCAACTGAAAGCCGGAAACGCCCGCCCGGGTACCGGCTGGGGCGCGGATCTCCGCCGGGAAGTCAGGTAGCGTCGCGAGGTCATTGCCAAAGACTGCGCTGGTGTGGGTGAACTGGTTGCCGGTGATCTGCATCCCATCGCCGGAGTCTCCGGCGAAGCGAATCACCACGCGATCGCACTGCTCCAAGGGCAGTTCGGCGCCGGTCTGCTCCGTTGTCGTCATGTCGGATAGTTGGCCCCGGCCTTATTGGGCGGCGGGACGCGGGCCCGCTCTCGGGCCCAGAATCAGGGGGTTTTAGAATCGGTGGGGCAGCCGGAGAATGCGGTGGGCCCTAGGGACACCGTACTCGCCTGGGTTTCCCCGGGGAATTGGCCAACGATTCTACAAGCCTCGTCCCAGCCTGCCATCCGCACAAATGCGGATTTGGAAGATTTCCCCGCAGAGTCCAGGCCCACCCCTGCCGGGCCAGTCCCGACCGCCCGCTTTCCACTCCTTTGGCCGCGCGGGGACTGCCTGAACTTGGCCCCCACCGTTATCCTGATTGCTCTCAATCCACCAGAGAACAAACCATGAGCCAATCCATGAGCACCGAAGAGGTCGAGCGGGACCTCGCCTTCGCCATCGCCGCCGCGCGCTCCGCCGGAGCGCGCGCCCAATCCCTGCGCGCCGCCGAGCGCTGGGAGGGACGCATGCTCGCCGATATCGGTGACCAGGCCTGCGACGGATACCTACAAGGCATCCTCCAGGGCCGTTATCCGGAAGACGGCATCCTCTCGGAGGAGACAGCGGACTCTCCGCGCCGCCTGGAGAAGGCCCGTACCTGGATTATCGACCCCTTGGACGGCACCCGCGAATACAGCCAGCTACGCCACGACTGGGCCGTCCACGTGGCCCTGACCATCTCCGGCGAGACAGCCCTGGCCGCCGTCGCCCTGCCCGCCCAGGACCTCCTTCTCTGGGGCGTCTCCACGGCGGGCAGCTGCCGAGCCGGCATCGAAGGGCCCGGCGAGCTGATCCCCGGCGATAGTGAGTGCCCGGAAACGCCGCGGGTGGCGGTCAGCCGCAGCCACACCCCGCCCTGGGTCGAGACCTTCACCGACTCCCTGGCGGGCACCATGGTCCCCGAAGGCAGCGCCGGCAACAAAGTCAGCCTGCTGCTCCTCGGCAAAGCGGACATCTACGTGCACAAGGTCGGCCTGAAAGAGTGGGACACCTGTGCACCGGAGACAGTTGCCCGCGCCCTGGGCTGGACGGTCTGCAAGCTGCGCGGCGAAGAACACCGCTACAACCAGGCGGACCCCAAGAACCACGAGCTGGTCATCTGTCGCCCGGCCTGGAAAGAGCGCGTCATCGAAGCCATCGCCTCCAGCGGCGCCCTGGATTAAGCCCACGCCGGACTGCCGGTTTACAATTCCAGGGATTGCGTGTATGCCGCCCAGGTTAGCTCGAGGCGCTTGAGGTCCACATCGCGAAAGGCCGCGGTGACTGCCTGTTCGCGGGCCCGCTTGCCCGCTTCCGCGCGCGCCTGTCCGGAGGCATCCTCGCCGAGCTGCGTAAGTTCACGCCCGTATTCCGCTTTCAGCGTTTCGAAATAGGTGGGCAAGATCGCCGCCCAGCGCTTGTTCTCGGCCACTTCCGGCGCCGTCCGCAGAAAGTAGATCATCGACCAGCCCTGGGCGTAGTTCTGGCCGCCGTTTCGGTAGTAGTCCTTCTGCTCCCAGCGAATGATCGTCTCCCAGGGCACATGCTCGCCCTTCGAAATGGCGCGCTGAATGGTCCCCAGCCTCCAGGGATTGACACCTATTCGCCGCACCTTTCCGTTCTTGATTTCAGCCCCAGAGAAGTAGTCGCCCGTTCCCTCGTTGAACCAGGAGTGCGGGGGCAGCTCGCCGGTGGAGTAGTGAATGTACTGGTGGAAGGCTTCGTGGTAGAGCACGATGAAGGTGTTGGAATCATCGCTCGGCCCGGACTTCTGCACCTTGCGCGCGTCGTAGAGAACCAACTCCTCGGTGCGCGAGTTCCAATAACCGGCAGAGCCGGGCATGCCCCCATATATCTTGTACTCCTCACTGTTGGCGCAGACACGCACCACTGACACGGCCTCGATCTCCCCCGCCGGTGGAAAGCGCTTCATGTATTCCAGGCGCAGCAATTCAATGTCGCGGCAGATTTTGCGCACGAGCGGCTCATCCTTGGTGTGGGACACGACCACAAAGTTGGGTGTGTCCTCTGCCTTCCAGCCGCGGGCCAAAGCCTGCTTGGCCTTGATGCGAAACTCCGGATCGCGGTACTTGCGCCCGCGAGATGACTCGTAGAAACGGCGCAGGACGCGGTCATCGCTCCCTTCAGGTTCCTCGATGCGCAACTTGCTGGCCACTCGGCGCCAGGTCTTCTGACATTCCTCCCGGTCATCTGGGTGGCAGAACCCAATCAGCGCCAAGGTTCGGTCGGCCCGCTTCCACACATGCACCCAACCCTCCTGGTTGGCACGCATGCCCGGCGCCGGGATCAGCGAGTATTCGCTGGTCTCAAAGCCAAAGCGATTGCGCCCAGTCTTGGCGCGACCGCGCTCATAGGTGCGCTGGCGCTGCTCAAGGTAGCGCTCAATGGAGTTGATCGGCGGCGGAGGCGGGGCCGTTTCCTCGCCTTCCGTCGTAGTGGATTCAGCGCCGGGAACCGGCGGCATATCAGCGGCCTGGGGCGGCTCCGGATCAGGAACCCAGTCAATCCACACCAAGGAAAGACTCGGGCGCACTGCGCGCCGCTCGGAAGCATTGCGCGGCAACTTCTCTGCGTAGTAGAGCACGACCCATTGTTCGCCAGGCTGCGTCGGCACTTCCTCGTAGTTGCGCGGCACATCCACAGTCAGGCCTAACTCGCGGTACTTTTCACCGGCCTCCAACGGCAACACGAGGGCCACACAGCTGACAAGGAACAGGCACATGCGGGTCAGGAACATGCCCTCTTCTAGCAGGCCAGGACCAAAGCGCAAGCCCGCGCCCGCCCCCCCTTGCCCGAGAGGGCTTCCCAACCCCGCCTTTAGCTCTCGGCAGCTTGACTGAGTCGCCCGAGGGCCCGGGCGAGCTCCTGGCCGATGCCAGGCTCAACTCGCTTGGAGAGGGCCACAACCATCTGCTCGCCAAACCAAAGCGTCCCTTCGCGCCCCCGAGAAAAACGCCCCCAAAACTCCCCGTCAACCCCGTTGTCCTCCAATTCCATGCCCAAGGACGACATGTTGTGCAACAGATCAGCCGCCTTGACCAAGAGGGCATCAGCGGAAAGCCCCGGAACATGTTCAAGTTGGACGCGCTTGCGATCTTCCCAGGACTGCCCCTTGTCTTCCGTGACTTCCGCCACGACCTCAGCGATGTGCGGGCCAAACTCCGCCGTCATGCGGGTCGCATTCCAGCCGCGCTCAGCACAGTCCTCGACCACATCATGCAACAACCCCGCCACCACGGCAGCCTCATTGGCCCCCCAACGCACAAGGGTCAGGGCAACATGCAGCGGGTGCACGACATAGGGGGAACCCTGCGGATCCTTGCGCAGCTGTCCCGCGTGGGCTTCCACGGCACAGCGCAGCGCCCGCTCGACTGTCGCCGAGAAGGGCATCGGCTCAGATTTGGATTCCCAAGGGCTTGAGGACCGCCGCTCCAAAAGCCATGGAGGCCACTAGGAAGACGAGCAAAACGCCCAGCACGCCCGAACCCGGCAGCCAGCCGAGTTCGCCATCCGGATAGGCACAGGTCACGCGGGCAAAGGCGGAGTCGCTGGCCAGCGGAGCTTCCGCTGGCCAAAGAATGGCCTCGATGCCCTGAACACGCTCGGGCTGCATTTGCCGCGGGGCTACATCGCCGGCAGCGAAGAGTTTGGTCTCACTTGTGCCATCGGCCAAACGCAAGGTAATCACATGCACACCCGGCGCAGTTGCCACGATTTCCTGCCAAGCCGCTCCCGAACCAATACTGCGCACTAGGGGAGAGACCGCCGCAACGCCGACTGGGTATTCAATGGTCAAGCCTTCCACATCGGAGCCATGTCCAGCGGCCATTTGCACGCTGAAGGTTGTCCCCTCTCCGGCCAACACAACGGCTGCCGGATCCTGGATGGCGGCCGGGGTGAAGGCATAGCGCACGACGAACTGGGCCAAGACCAGGACAAAAGGAATCATCAGAGGTATGAAGGGCCCGAAGTTCAGGCCCACATACTGTCCGTTGCGCAACAGGATCTTTCCGATGGACTTACCGACCACCGCCAGATCATCCTGATAGATACGGATCTCTATCAGGTGCCCCTTGATGCGGTCCTTGGCGGACTTGATGCCCTTTTGATAGCTGATGTGCTTGAAGGCGATCAACGCCAGAATGCCAAACACCCCGCTGACGAGCAGCAACGACCACTCCTGCCCCATGGCATCGAAGGGCGTGAGGAGCACGTCGAAAAGGGCTGTTGTTCCGCTGTTGATAGCACCCATGGGATCCGTGTCAGTGTCGAGCCTTGTGGGCTAGCTGATGTAACCGAGGCCGCGCAGCTTCTCGGTGATGTCATCGTCGGAGTCTGACTCCTCAAACTGGGCCAACTCCTTCTCCAGGACATGCATGATGAACTCCTCATGGGAGGCATAGCCCGCCACTTCAGAGATCTGCTTGATGCGTTCCAAGAGGTCTTTTTCGATCTTGATTTTGTTTCCGCCGCCGAACATGGGTTACTCCTTGTGAGGAATGGGGGTCAATGAAATACCGCGTGGCCATTCATGCCGGCCACCGGCTTTATGTCGTATTGCCGTAGAATTTCCACGGTGAGGTCTTCGAGTGCGTGCGCACCATCAAGCACGGGCAAGTTGCTGAGCATCACACCGGCCACCACATCCGGGGCCATCAGGTGGCTGCCATTGAAGGTACCGCCGAGATTGTCCTGCAAGATGTTATGCGGGATACGCCCCGAGGTTGAAGCATCTGAATTCCCGTAGCCCGAGTCGTATCCCACAATTATGTCAGGAGATTCGGCCATGCGCTCGCCGCTGTAGACGGCGCTGGCCAAATCGGCGCGCAGCACACAGCGGAGTCCCGTTTTGGGGTCGACCTCAGCCTCTAGGTCCTGCTTGATTTTTGTCAACAGGCGCTCGGCTTCCGCGCCTGGTTGCACGCATCCGCTCTCGTCCTCGGGTGTATCCGGATTGTCCAACTCGCGCCCGGCCAGATTCAAATACAAGCCGTTGAAGCCCACGCCGTAGGCCTTGGTCTTGGCCCAATCCACCGCCGAGGAGATAGAGACCGGGGCATGGGCAGGATCGTCCAGCGGAAGTTCCCGCGCCTGGCCCTCCTTGAGCACCAAGTAGCCCTTCTCCAGCAGCCAAGTATTCAGGCTGAACTCGCGGCGATAGGGCGCGAAGCCGTGATCGCTCATGACGACAATAGCTGTGTCCTCTCCCACTCGTTCGCGTAGGCGCCCCAACACTGGATCCATCTTGAGGTAGAGGTCGTGCACCGTATCACCCCAAGTGCTGCCGGGACGACCGGACCAGGCACTGGAATCGCGGGCGGCCACTTCGCTGTCGTGGTGGGGGTGCTCCTCGTCGTGGTGGCGCCACATCATGTGGCAGCACAGGTCAACCGTTGAGTAGTAGAAGAAGAGCAAGCCGCCGGTGTCTTTTTCCAGGTAGTGATCGATGGCGTAGTCCAGCATCTCCGTGCGTTCGCCGTAGACAAGCTCGGCCTGGGCCATGAACTCCTCCACGGTGAAGACATCTGACTTGAGGGCCGATACCTCTTCGGCCATGCCCTGGGTGTAATACAGGCCTATGGCCTCGGCCAGGTCGGCGCTGGCTTCCTCTGGCTGAGAGACTGGTTCCACGGGAGCCATGGGATCGAAGTTGATCGGCCCCGCATAGAGCTCGAACTCCGGTTCAATGCTGCGCAAGTAGAAGCGCGTGATGCCCGAGAGGTCCATCAACCCCATGGGCAAGAGACTGAACGAAACCGTGGTGAAGTCGCTCCATTGGCCCGGCTCCAGCACGATCACCGAGCTGCCGGTGTCGATGGCGGCGGCGCCGTGCTCCCGATCAATGTGGATGCGCAGGGGCAACTTGGCCTGGGGGTCACCTTCCTTGAACGCATTGGGCGGCCCGGCCAGGAAGGTATCGATGCGCCCGTTGTATTCGCGCACTTCCACATACCGACCGCCCGAAACATGGGCGCTCACCGGCGGTGCGCTGGAGTACATGGTGAACTCCCCATAGGCCGAATCCAGTGCCGGCGTCATCATGCCGCAGAAGGACAAGCCCAGGGCTGGCTCGACGGGGTAGTTGATCGGCATGCGCCAAATATCCGCCGGCACACCATTGTCAGCGAGGACCGACCAAAACGCAGCCCCCGTGCGGTTGGTGTCGCCCCCACTGGCCATGGGGAACTTGTACTCACCGGGCAGATGCACATCGTCAGCATGGCTTTCGGTAACCGTCGACGAAGCCACCGAGCGCGTCATGGGGTTGCGGTGAATAAAGTCGAAGATGCCGTGCCCCCCGGGATTGCGCCCGGTGATGAAGTTGGACCAGGCCACCGGACTCTGGGGCGGTGTCGCCGTGCCGAGAGATTGAATGCCGTCGCCCTGGGCGATGAGCTTGCGGAAGTTCGGCATGCGCTCCGGGTAGCGCTCGATGACTTCAGCCAGGATGTCCGGGTCCATGCCATCAATGCCCAGAATCACAACCCGCTTGTGATCCGGGCCGGCGGCAACGCGCCCGGCACGGGCCGCGGCGGCACTGCCCATGATGGGCTGGTTCGTGCGGCGCGGCACGGCGGTCACCAAGAAGACGGCCAAAACGGCCAGGGCGGGCCAGGTTGTCCAGCGGGGCAACTTCATGCGTGGCTCACTTCCTCGTGCTCAACGCCTGCGCCCTCTGGCGTCTGGCGTCCAAAGAGCAGCTTGCCCTGCATGTACTTGGGCACCTCAACGCCAAACATGTCGAGGGCCGTGGGAGCCATATCCATCAGGGACGGCTCGTCTGTGTCGATTTTGCGGTTCGAGAAGAACACGCCCGGCACTAGCCGCGGATCAACACAATGGTCCCCTGACCAGGACTTGGTGTTATCCGAGAACACCTCCCGCGAAACCGCGCCCGTGGCGCAATCCCAGGAGTGCCGGAAGCCCTTTTCGTAGCCGATCAGCAGCTCGGGGGCCATGTCCGCATAGGGACCGCTGTGGATGTCGCTGGTGATGAAGGCCTCACGCACGACGCTCTTGCCAGACTTGGGATCCTCCAGGGCCTCGAGCTTCCGCTTGAGCTCGGCGCACAGGGCCTCCATCTCGGCGCCCTTTTTCACAATGCCGTGTCCCTCGCGCCCGATGCGATTGATGAAGATCCCGGTCAAGCCAAGGGTGAAGGCGCGTGTCTTTGTCCAATCCACGCTGGCAAAGTAATCGCCAGAGGTCTCCTCGCCCTCCTTGAGGACCAAGTAGCCCTCGTCTTTCAGCCAGGTGTTCAGGTTGACGCCGCGCTGAAAACTGGTGAAGCCGTGGTCCGAGATGACGCACAGAAGCGTGTCCTTGTCATCCCCGATCTTCTCACGGATCTCTCCGAGCATGGCATCCATGTTCTGGTACAGCTCGGGGATAACATCCTTGTAGCGTTCAACTTCCTTGTCGGCGTTGGCGGGATGGTCCTTTTCCAGCGTGCGCCAAAACATGTGGCTGACGCGGTCAGTGGTATCAAAGACAACCGTCACAAATCCGCGCTTGGTTTTGTCCAGCACATCCCACAGGTGTTTCTTGCGTTCCTCGGCGATCAAGTAGGCCTGCTTCAAGAAGGCCTCTTCGTCAATCACACGCTCATTGAGAGCCCAGGTGTCTTCTGCCAACCCTAAGGTGGCGTAGGGCCCCTGGAGTTTTGCCAGGTAAATCGCGTAGACGAAGGGATGACTGATCGGCATGGCCGGGTTGTCCGGATTGATATTCACCGGCGTGACATACACCTCCACATCCGTCCCATCCCAAGTTTGGATGTAGAAACGGGCAATGCCGGTCACGCCCTCAAAGGACACAACCATCCAGGGGCTGTACTCCTTGTGGCCGATCTCCACGGTCTCCTCGCCGACCGTCAGCTGTGCGCGCCGCGTCTCATCATTGAACTCAACGGAGAACTCCGACTTCATCTTGTGGCCATCCGCCCCGGCCGGGCCGGTGATCTTCGATTCGATCCGATTGCCGCGGCGAACGACCTGATACTGCTGGCCGCCGATGTGTTTGTCACCGCTGCGCGGCTTGGTCGAGTAGAAAGAAAACGAGCCCTGAGTGCCCTGCAGGTCGGGAACGCACATGCCCGACAGCAGTGTCCCGTTTTTGAACTTCTGCGGGGGGAAGGTAATCGGCACGCGGATGATCGAAGACCAAACGCGACTGGCCCCGAGGATCTTCCAGAAGGGCTGGCTCTTCTGCAGGATGCGATAGATGGCGCGCTTGCCGATGGGGATCTTGGCGAAGCCCAGGTTGAGCGTGCGCGGCAGCGTCCCGATCTCCGAGGAAGAGAGCTGGGGCAGGTAGTTACATGGATCGCGCGTCAGGAAGTCATAGATGTTGTGGCGCGAGGCGTCTACTCCAGTGGCATAGGTGGACCAGGCCACGGGCGAAATGGATGGGCAAGCTGTCTGCAACGGGTGAAAGCAACCGTCCTCGCTGAGCTTGGTGAAGTTAGGCATGCGCCCCTCGTCCATGTACTTGCGCGCCATGCCCGGATCGAATCCATCTAGGCCGATCACGACCATGCGCTTGACCTTGGACTGCCCCCGACCGGAGGGGCGCAGAACGCGCACGACCGCCTTGAGGGGCCAGAGCAGGATGATGCCCAAGGCCAGGGCGAAGGTGCCGAGCAGCACCAGCAGCGAGCCGGCAGCTGCAAAGCCAGCGCCCGGGCCAATATAAGCCAGGGTGGGGGCGGCCGCAGCGACGGGGGCGCTCGAGAAGATGGCGCCGAGGGCCAGAAGAGAGAATGGGAGAGGGCGGGGGGCCATGGAGTGTCCGCGTGGACTCGGGATCGAAGAAAGGACGGCGTGGAGGCTCCCCTGGGAGATGAGGGGGAGGTGGATGACAGGATTCTATCGGCGCTGAAGGCCCGCTGCTGGATACCACACAGGGGATCTGGGGAGTTCCCGTGCAGGAGCCCTAATTACGGACGGCTCCGGCAACGGTTGGATCCGCTCCGGAGCCGCTTTTAGCGGGACCCGGCCTGGCGAATAACGCCAGCCCGTGGCCATTTTTCCGCTATGAACTGGGTCTCAGCCGTCGATCAGGCCGGCGCCCGCCAAGTAGTCGAGGACGACCTGCGCCGACTCCTCGATACTGCTGTCGTGGGTGCTGACCACGACCTCGGCGTTCAGCGGAGCCTCGTAGGGATCGCTGATGCCGGTGAAGTTCTTGATCTCCCCGGCGCGTGCCTTGCGGTACAGGCCCTTGGTGTCACGCTCTTCAAGCACCTCGAGCGGGCATTCCACATAGACTTCGACGAAGTTCTCCGCCCAGCCACGGATCTCGTCACGCACATTGGCGTAGGGCGAAATCGCGGCCGTTATGGAACACACTCCGTTGCGGGCCAAGAGGTTGGCCACATAGCCGATGCGCCGAATGTTCGTGTCGCGGTCTTCCTTGGAAAAGCCGAGGCCCTTCGAGAGGTTGGTCCGCACTTCATCACCGTCCAAGACTTCGACCTTGGCCCCGCGTTCCATCAGGATCGGGGTCAGATAGGAGGCCAGGGTGCTCTTCCCGCTGCCGGAAAGGCCGGTGAACCAGAGGATTAATCCTTTGTTACTCATGATGCTGTGTTTGTCTTGCCGCTGTTTTGCTTCCGCGGACTATCGGATCTTGCCTTCGAGATAGGGTACCTCGAGGACCTTGTCGTGGAGGATCGGTCCATGACCGAAGTACCCCTCTTCACCAAAAAGCTCGCCGTGGTCAGCCGTCACGATTATGTGCGTGTTCTTCGGGACCATATCAAAGAGCTGTTCAAATACGTCGTCGAGGTAGCGCACCGTGTCAACTTGACGCTCCTGCAACTGATCTAGCTTGTCCTGATCGAAAAACTGAAACTCCTCTGTGAAGTTCGGGTTATCCGCATCCCCAATCTGGTCATTCATCTTGCGGAATACGCCGTTCACACCGCTGATGCGCGGCCACATGGATGAATCCTCATCCGGCTTGGCGTAGGGGTAGTGGGTCTCCCCCACATTCAAGAGGTAGTAGTTCGGGCGCTCCGAATCAAAAGTCATCGTGGGCAGCATGGCCGCCATATCGTTGTGCGAGTCCATCAACTGAAAACTATCGAAGTCGCGGTTGATGCCCGTCTTGGGGTTCAATACCGGCAACGACACACGCGCGTTGGTCTTGTAGCCCAGCGTGTTGCGCAACAGCGTCGGGAACCAGAGGCTCGGCACCATCTGGGCGAACTCAATATCCTTGGCCCCCAGCCGGTCGTTGTAGTTGAAGAAGTCTTCTTTGTAGTACTCCGACGCATACACATTCGGCGGCGTCGTGTGGGGCAGCAACCCAGTCAGCAGGTTGTAATGCGAGGGCGCAGTCCAAGTGGCATAGGTGTAACGCTTCTCCACCTTGCCGAGCTTCATGGTCTTCTTCGGCTCCGCCGCCATGAAGCTGTCATAGCGACAGGAGTCCAGGATCACGACAACGAAGTCGTTGTCCGCCTGGGGCTCAGGATGGGGCGGGAGCGCACCAGCGCGCACCAACGGTCTTACAGGTCGCTTCGGCGTCGGTGCGGGCTTCTTCTTGAATGCGTCGAACAATCCCATGGCTGGTATCTGTTACTTGACTGGGGGGGGAGGTCGAAAAGGATCCAATACCGGGGGTCAGCCCTGGCTTGCCTTGGCCTTGTAGTAATCCACAAGGATCTTGGCGGTCGTCTCGCGCATGATGCGCGGATCCGGGTTATCGCCAGCACACAGCTGGGCGCGCACTTTGGTGCCAGAGATGAACACGCTGGTGTTGTCCTTGTTGTCGCTGATCAAACCGACGCGGTCGATCTCTTCGAAGAAGGCGGCAAAGCCAACATTGACCGTGTCGATGGCCAGCTGACCCTCCAGGTTGTCGAAGATCTCCTGGGCGTCGAAGTCGCCCCAGATCGCCTCGCCATCATTGAAGGGAGCGTCGGCGTGCTTGCGGCCGATGATGAAGTGGGTGAAGCCCAGGTTCTGACGGTAGATGGCATGCATCACCGCCTCACAGGGGCCGCCGTAGTACATGCGCATGTCGAGCCCGATCAGCTCGAGTTGGTCATTCAGGTTCTGCCCGTGCTCGCTCCACAGTTCCACATCCGCATCACCCTCGCCCAGCAGACGATTGCCAACCAGTGCTTCGTAGGTGTCCATGCGAACGCTGGCGGGCACATCGTCACCCTTCAACTGGCCGACGAGGGGATTCAGCACCACGCCGGTCTTGCGGCCGTTGTCCCGCAGGATCGTCTCGGCGCCATAGACCAGGGCATACTCGTGGGCGCGGTGCAGAGGGTTGCGCGTTTGAAAGGCCACGGACTGCTCCCAGCCTTTGGTCTCGATCAGGGCCCGCGTCTGCTTCGGGGACAAGACGCGCTCGGCAAAGGGGCGTTGGTCGACAAAGGGCACCAGGCTAATCTCGCCGCCGACGAGACGCGTGCGCTCATCGCTCGTCCAGAGGCCCGCACCGGGGTGATCAGTGCGCTCGGTGCCGTAAACGGCCTTGATGAACGCGTTTTTGTCCCAGGCGTAAACGGACGAGACCGTCAACGTCCCGAACATTTCGCCCGCGTGGTACAGGCCAACCTTGCTCCCGACCTCGCAGCCCTCGGCCTCGAAATCGGTGACCGGCAACATCACGGGAATCGTCCAAGCCCACAGACTGCCATCGCGCTCGATGCTGCGGCGCTCCAACACACTCCTGTAGTCGGACTCACCCATGGGCCCGGTGAGGGGGCTCAGGGTTCCGTCGGCGATGCGGTAGAGGCTCGTGCGATCCGTCTCGTTCACATCGAGACGGAAAAGGCTGGCGTCTGAAGCGGCGGCGGCGTCAATGCGGTTCACCGGGGCTTCGAGGCCGCCGTGGACGGGGGAGATGCGTGATGCGGTGGTGGTCATGGTGGCGTTTCTCTCTGAGTGTTGATGCGTTTACAGGTAGCCCAGGTTCTTGAGCTTGCGTTTCACCTCTTCCAACTCGTCCTGGTTGAATTCCAGAGCTCCGCCGCTGGCCTCAGCCTCCGCCTCCGCCTCCCCCATCAAGTCCCGCAGGACATAGACGATGAAGTCCGTGGGGGAGTTGAAGCCGGAGTCCTCCACCACCTGTTGGATCTTGCGATACAGGGGCCGGGGGATCTTGACGGTGACTTTGCTTTCGCGCACGGCGCTGGGGCCCGCGGTGGCGGGCGTGGTGGGTGGTTCAGGTGTCGCGGGATGGTGCAGCTGGCGGCGCTAAGCGGCTTCCCACAATGGCAAGCCGCAGCCTTCGCCGCCTGGCTGGAGAGGGCCCGGCGACCTTCTGGCCACCCCGGCACACTCCGATAACACTCCTATCGTACTCCTAGTGGAGTGCCATGAGGGTGTCATTCCAAAAAAACAGCACGCAGGAGGCTCTAATCGCCGATAAGGCCCTGCGAGCCCATGACTTAGGCCGTAAGGACCCTGACAATAGTCGGCCGCGGACCCCCCGGCCGTTCACACCTGATCAGAAAAACCAGCCCATCTCCTCCGGAGCCCCACCACCGAGCCCCATGAAATCCCTGCGCCTCCTCCTCCCCGCCCTCCTCCTGGCCTCCTGCGGCGGCACCGACCCGGCGGCCACCAAGGACGCCGCCTACTCAGCCCTGGGAGCTGGCGATTACGCTTCCGCCCAGGCCCTTTTCGACGAGGCCCTCGCCGCCATGTCCCCCGGCGACCCCGCCTTCGTCCAGGTCTCCTTCGGATCCTGCCGCGCCCTGGCCCACAGCGATGGCCCGGCCGCCCGCACCGCCTTCCTGGCCCTGGCCGACACCAACGACTCCATCGGTGTGAAGGACTACTCCATGCTCGTCAGCGAACTGATGGATGCCGGCAACCTGCTCGACGCCATTGAGCTCCTCGACAAGGGGTTGACCCGCTACCCGGACAACGAGCGCCTCTCCAAGCTCAAGGAGCATGTGGTAGCCGAGAGCCAAAAGCCCGGCAACGATGCAGCCATGGACAAGCTGAAGGGGCTCGGCTACCTGTAACCGGACGCGGCCACGCGCCCTTAGTCACCGCTGATCAGATCGCCCAGGAGGCCGCCGCCACCGCGGCGCACCTCGCCCTTCTTGCCGCCCCCGGCCATCAGGATGCGGGCGGCAAAGCGGGACAGTGGCGTAGTCTGAACCCAGACTTTCCCGGGTCCACGGACCACCGCGTAGAACAGGCCCTCGCCGCCGAAGATCATGGACTTGACGCCCTTGATGCGCTGGATGTCGTAATCCACGCTCGCCTCAAAGGCCACCAGGCAGCCCGTGTCAATCCTGAGGGACTGCCCCGCCTGCAGCTCATGCTCAACGATATGGCCCCCGGCGTGGATAAACGCCAGGCCATCACCCTGCAACCTCTGCAGGATGAAGCCCTCGCCACCCAGTAGCCCAGCTCCCAAGCGCCGCGTGAAAGCCAGGGAGATTTCAATGCCCTTGGCGGAGCACAGGTAGGCATTGCGTTGGCACAGAATCGCCTGGTGTGAGAGGTCAGCGGCGATGATCTTGCCAGGATAGGAGGCGGCAAAGGACACTCGGGCCCGTGCACTAGAGCGATTGGTGAAAGTGGTGATGAAAAAACTCTCACCGGAGATCTTGCGCTTGAGGCCCGCCATCAACCCACCCCCCGTATCGGTTGTCATCTCGATCCCATCGTCCATCCACATAAACGCGCCGGGCTCCGCGCGTACGGATTCACGGCTGTCCAGTGTGATCTCCACGGCCTGGAAATCGTCACCGACGAGGGAGTAGTCAACTTGATCTGCCATAGTAATTCCTAGGGTTTGGGCGGGTGCCGTTTCTGGCTGGCTGGCGAGTGAGCTGCTGAGCAAGGGTACACGGTTGGGCCGGAATTTTATTCAGCCGGTCCCGTTCTCCCCCTAGGCTTAGGGCATGCTTCGCGTCAGCCTGCTTTCCCTGCTCGCCCTCGGCTACGGCTGCGTCACGCCAGCTCCACTCGACCCGCTCCCCGCGGTCGCCCAGGTATTGGACGCCCAACAACAGGCCTGGAACAGGGGCGACCTCAAGGCATTCATGCATGCTGGTTACCTGCAGAGTACGGAGCTGACGTTCTTCTCCGGGACCGAGACAACCTCCGGCTTTGCGGAGGTCTTGCGGCGCTACCAACGCTCCTATGGCGACCAAGGGAAGCAAATGGGAGAGCTCGCTTTCAGCGCCCTTGAGACATTCGCCCTGGGTCCGCGAGCGGCCCTGGCACGCGGGCGATGGAGGCTCTCGCTGCCCAACGGAGAAGAGCCCAACGGCCTCTTCTCGCTGATCTTGCTGGAGACCGGTGACGGCTGGCGCATCATCCACGATCACACCAGCTCGGCCGACTGACCAGTTACTGCTCTTCCTCGGGTTCCGCCAAGGCATGCTCCGTCAGCTCCTTGGTGATGAAGTCGAAGGCCTCCTCAACGGAATCGGTGCGGAAGAACAGATCGACATCCTCGGGACTGATCGTCCCGTAGTCGATCAATGGCTGGAAGCGCAGGATCTGATTCCAGTACTCCGTGCCAAATAGCACAATCGGGAGCCGCTTCTTGATCTTCAAGGTCTGCACCAGCGTCACGACCTCCATAAACTCATCGATGGTCCCAAAGCCACCGGGCATAACCACCATGGCCTTGGCCAGGTAGCTGAACCAGAACTTGCGCATGAAGAAGTAGTGGAACTCGAACGACAGGCGACGGGTGATGTACGGATTGTCGTTTTGCTCAAAGGGCAGCGAGATGTTGAGCCCCACATTCTCCCCCTTGGCCTCCGAAGCCCCGCGATTGGCCGCCTCCATGATCCCGGGCCCGCCACCGGAACACACCACGAAGCGACGCTCGGTGCCATCTAGCTCCTTGGACCATTCCGTCAGGCGGCGTGCCAACTCCCGCGTGTCTTCGTAAAAGCGCGACGTCATCATCTTGCGTTCGGCCTCCGCGATCCCCTCGCCGGTCTCCCGGGCCTCGGCCAATTGTGCCTCGGCCTGCTCCTTCGAGATAAAGCGCGCGGAGCCAAAGAACACAACCGTGTCCCGCAGGTGCAACTCGCGGAAGCGCGTCTCGGGCTCGATGTACTCGGCCAGGATACGCAGGGGGCGGGCATCTGAACTCCCGATGAAGGACTCATTGCGGTAGGCCTTGACGGCTCGATAACGACTCTTGCTCATGGCGCCAGTCCTAACCGCCAGCGGCCTCAAGATCCACCTCTTGCCTTTTCACCCAGGCGTTACCCTTGCCATTTCCCGGAGGTGTTAGGGTCTCGCCCGTGGATTCTCCGACGACCCCCATGGCCCTCGACAGCGCACCTCTGGCGGCCAGCGACGAACTCTCCTTTCCCATCGCCGGCATGACCTGCCAGGCCTGCGCCAACTCCGCCGAGAAGACATTGGGGGAACTTCCTGGCGTAGAGTCCGCCACGGTTAACTTCGGCTCGCGCACGGCGACGTTGATCCTGGAGGGCACCGCCCCCACCCACTCCCAGCTCAAAGCGGCCATCGGGGACCTGGGCTTCTCACTGCCGGCGGAGGGCGGCTTGGGTGCCGGCGTCGAACAGGACACAACCTTCGCCCAGGACAAGGAGGCCGCCGAACGCTCCGCCCAGCAGCGCGCCTTCGCCATCGCCGCTTCCGCCACCCTCGCCACCTTCTCGGCGGGATTCCTCGACAGCTCCCCGGCCCTGACAGTCCTGCTGGCTGCCCCGGCGGTCCTGATCGCCGGCCGCTCGATCCTGCTCCAGGGACTGCGCGCCGCCCTGCACCGTGCCCCGGACATGAACACCCTGGTCGGCCTCGGTGCCTTGGTGGCCTGGGGCGCAGCCCTCGGCGCCCTGTTCGCACCAGAGACCCTGGGCTCCTCTGGCGGCCATGCCCGGGCCGCCACCATGATCCTCTCCTTCGTACTGCTCGGCCGCCTGTTGGAGGGTCGCGCCCGAGGTCGCGCCGGGGACGCCGTGCGGGCCCTCTTGGACTTGGCTCCCCCGCTGGCCCGCATCCTGCGCCTGGGCGAGGAAGTGGAAGTACCCCTGGCCGAAGTAAAGCCAGGCAACCTCGTCCTGGTGCGGCCGGGCGAGCGCATCCCCGTCGATGGGACGGCCTTCCAGGGCACGAGTTCGGTGGACGAGTCCATGCTGACCGGCGAGAGCTTTCCCGTGAGCAAGAACCCCGGCGACAAACTCTGGGCTGGCACCCTGAACACCACCGGTGCCCTCTCCATGAAAGCCACGGGCATCGGGGCCGCCACAGCCCTCGGGCGTATCGCCCAGGCGGTGCATCACGCCCAGGGCACCCGCCCTCCGATCCAACGCCTGGCCGACCGCGTCAGCGCCATCTTCGTGCCGACGGTCCTGGCCATCGCCGCCGCCACCTTTGCCCTCTGGCTCATCTCCGGCGCCGAGATCGCCCAGGCCCTGGGCCACGCCGTGGCCGTGCTGGTCATCGCCTGCCCCTGTGCCCTGGGTCTGGCCACCCCCACGGCGGTCATGGTGGCCGCCGGCCGCGGCGCCCGCGAGGGTCTGATCGCTCGGGACGCAGCCGCCCTTGAACGGCTGGCCCAGATTGACACGGTGGCCTTCGACAAGACCGGAACGCTCACCGCCGGAAGGCCGGAACTGCGCTCAGTGGTACAGCCCACCGGAGTTCCCTCCCAGGACGAGGTCCTGGCGCCGGTGGCCGCCGTGGAACGCCTCTCGGAACAGCCCCTGGCCCGCGGCCTGGTGGACGCGGCCTTGGCCCGCGGCCTCAACCTGCCCCTGGCCACTGATTTCCAAGCCCAGCCCGGCCGGGGCGTGAGCGCCACGGTCAAGGGAGTCACTGTCCACATCGGGAGCCCGAC